>JAZUGU010000028.1:0-6101 GCA_045641325.1 Candidatus Avispirillum sp. | reverse complement strand
TACTTGCGATAGTGTCTTTCGTTCTCGGCGTCAACTGGATTTTGTCCATCGTCGGCGGCGGAGCGATGATGCTCTTCCTCATGATGAGGCTGTACGTGGACGATGCTTTGCCCGTCCCGTTCAGATTTCTGATACTTGCCGTGTTCACCGTCGTCATATTCATGCTCATGCAGACGGCGATAAGCTGCGGCTTTATCCTCATCTCTCCCATCAAGTTCATAATGAACATAGTGCTCCTTCTGGGGCTGGTCAGCCTGTTCTGGATGGTATCCGGCAGCGTCAAGCTTTCCGTCGCCGCGGTAACGGTTTTCTCGTATGCCGTAGGCATCGCCGACCATCTGGTGGTGCAGGCGAGGAGCTTTGAGATACAGTTTTCCGACCTGAGCTCCATCGGCACCGCCGCAGAGGTGGCGGGGGGATATTCCTTTGAGCTGTCACAGACCTCGGCAACGGCGCTGATACTGGGCGTGTGCTTCCTCACCTTTTTGTTCCGCTCCCGTTTTCCCAGCCACGAGAGGAGCTGGCACAGAACGGCGATATCCATGGGCTCCATCACGCTGACGGTGCTGTGCGCCATCCTCATTTATACGCAGATAGGCTCCTCCGTCATCGGCTATCAGGACAAATACTGGAAATACAGAGGCAGCGAGAGAAACGGCTTCTGGGTGAATATCATATATTCCGCATCGGCAACGAGAGTTACCGAGCCGGGCGATTACGATCCCGATAATATCACCTCGGAGCTTGAAAGCTATATGGGCTCCGACATTGAGCCCGAGCCCGCCTCCGACAAGAAAAAGCCCAACGTCATCGTCGTCATGAACGAGACCTTCTCCGACGTGCAGAACGTGGCGGCTTATATGGGCGGCGAGATGAAATGCTCCGTCGATCCCACCCCGTTCCTCGATTCTCTCTCCGGGTCGGACGATAACATTATCAAGGGCCATGCCCTCGCCTCCGTCTACGGCGGCAATACGGCGAACTCCGAGCTCGAGTTTCTGACGGGCATGTCCATCCAGTTCATCCCCCGCAACACGGTTGCGTATAACCTCTATATGAAAGAGGAGAACAATTTCTCCATCGTCGACCTGTTCAATGACGCGGGCTACCTGACCGTGGGCATGCACCCGGAGAACCGCACCAACTGGCAGAGAGACAGGATCTATTCATACTACGGCTTCGACGAGACCTATTTTGCCGATAACTTCACCGACCTTACCGAAGAAGACTGGTACCGCGGGCATATAAGCGATGCGGCGGTATATCATAAGGTGGAGGAGATATACGAAAATAAATCTCCCGATGAGCCCCTGTTCGCATTCGTGGTCACCATGCAGAACCACGGCGGATACCTTGGCACGGGCTTTTCCGCCGAGGACTATACGGTCAATATCGAGGGATACGAAAACTACATGAGCATCAGGGAGTACCTGGCGAGCATACATAATTCGGACGCGGCGCTCCGCGAGCTCATCGAGTATTTCGAAAAGGCGGACGAGGAAACGATAGTAGTCTTTTACGGCGACCATCAGCCGTCCCTTTCCAATATCGCATCCAAGTTCTATCTGATAGACGACGATTCCCCCCAGGAAATGCAGCAGGCGAAGTACGTGGTGCCGTACCTGTTCTGGGCGAATTACCCCATCGAGTGTGAGAGGGCCACACCCCTCACCAGCATCAATTATCTGTCCTCGTGGCTTCTTGACATGACGGGCGTGGGCGGAACGCAGTTCGACCGCTTCGTGAAGAAATCCAACGAAGAGATCATGGCGATAAACTCCATGGGCTGGATGGATTACGACTTGAAATTCCACGAAACCGACTACGTGAACCAGAATTACAGCGACCTGTTGAAGCTGTATTCCCACCTGCAGTATAACGCCATGTACGATAAGGAGCATAAGCTCACGTCAATATTCGGAATTAAATAAAAAAGAGCCGAAAGGCTCTTTTTTAGTTTTAAGTGTTAAGTAAAACGCTAAACTGAAAAGAGTGGCTTGCGCCTCTCTTTTTCTTAAATCTCAACCTCGAATTTCTTCTGAGCCTTGATAACTGTCTTCTTTCCGAGGCAGTCGATAACGAACTTTTTGTATTTCTTTCCGTATCCCTCGTATATCAGCTCGCCGCAGAGCTTGCCGCCGGAAAGAGTGAACTTATATTCGTTGTATTCGCCGTCACGGTAGTTGAAGTCCTCGCCGTTGTCCTCATAGTGGACGTATTCGCCCTCGCCGGGGAATACCTTGAGGATCAGCGTGTCAAGGGGCTTTTCGCCCACGTAGTTCATTTCCTCGTAGTTGGGGAAGATCGCTCCTGCTTTCGCATACATGGGGCAAACGTCAATGGGCGCGGATGCCACAAAGGATCTGCCGCCCTTTATTTTTTTGCCCGTGTTCATGTCGAACCAGTCGCCGCGGGGCAGATAAACCATTCTTTCCTCCGCTCCCTGATCAAGTACGGGCGCCATCATCAGCTGATCGCCCACCATGTACTGGCTGTTGCACCTGAGCGCTTTTCTGTCGTTCTCATAGTGGAGCGCAAGAGGACGCATCACGGGCAGACCGTTTTTCTCGCCCTTCCAGAACAGATCGTACATGTAGGGGATGAAAGCGTAGTGGAGCTTCACGTATTTTTTGTAGATCTCCAGAGTTTCCTCGCCGAATCTCCAGGGCTCCTGATAACGGTTGCCCTTGTTGCAGTGGTTGCGGAACAGGGGAGAGAAGCACGCCGCCTCGATCCAGCGGGTGAGAAGCTCGGGGGTGGTGTCCTGCATGAAGCCGCCGATGTCCGTGCCGCAGAAGCTGATGCCGCAAAGACCGAGAGTGCACAGCTGAGGCACCATCACTCTCAGATGGAGCCAGACGCTTCTGTTGTCGCCGGTCCAGACGGTGGAGTATTTCTGCGTGCCCGCATAGCAGGCACGGGTGATGACGAACGGGCGCTTGCCGGTGGCCTTTTTGAGACCCTCGTAGGTCGCCTGACTCATATAGTGACCGTATACGTTGTGCATCTCCGCATGGGTGGTCGCCCTGTCACCGTCGTGGAAAACGATGTCCTGGGGCAGCTCACCGCGGAAGCTTGCAGGCTCGTTCATGTCGTTCCAGATGCCCGCCACACCGTGATCCAGATTGAAGCGCAGGTTGTCGCCCCACCATTCTCTCACCTCGGGATTTCCGAAATCGGGGTAGAGGGATTCGCCGGGCCATACGGTGTTCACGCAGGGAAGCCCGTTCTGATCGGTGGCGAAATATCCTTTTTCGAGACCTTCCTCAAAGACCCCGTAGCCCTTTTCGATCTTTATGGCGGGGTCGATTATGGTCACGGTCTTGAAGCCCTTCTTCTTTGCCGCCGCAAGAGTTTTCTTCGCATCGTGATAACGCTCGCCGTTCCACGAGAAGATCTTGTATCTCTCCATGTAGTCGATATCAAGATAGATCACGTCGCAGGGAACGCCGCTCTCACGCATGGTGTTCGTGATGTAGTTGTAGTCGTTCTCGTCCACGTAGCCCCAGCGGCACTGGTGGTAGCCCAGAGTCCATCTCTGGGGCAGGGGAGTGGTGCCGGTAAGATAGGTGTACAGCCCCACGATCTCCGGGAGATCCTCGCCCGCCATGAAGTAGTAGTCAAGGTTTCCGTCATCCACACCGTACCACATATAATCGGGGGAGTCCTTCGCCATGTTAAAAACGGAGCGGAACGTGTTGTCGAAGAACATGCCGTAAACTGCGCCGTTTTTCTTTTTGGAAAGGAAGAAGGGAACGGACTTGTAGATGGAGCCCATCTGCTCGTCGTGGACGTTTGTGGTGTCCGTGTTCCACATGATGTATTCGTATCCGGTCTTGTCCATGAAACCCGCCTTGTCACCGAGACCCATGAGACATTCGCCCCGGTCAACGGCGCGGACCACGTTTATTTTCTTGTCGAAATCTGCCCGCTCGATGCGGTGGCCCTCCTGCGCCATCAGCGCAAGGTCGGCATCGCTCATGCGGATAACGCTCTCCATTTTGCCTCTGTAATCGCGGGAGAGAGTCTTTCCGTCATAGCGGTAGAAATCCACCTTGAAGCCGGAGTATACCTTCACCGTGAGGAAGGCTGTGCGGATGACTGCCGCATTGCCCTCTTTTCCGCAGGTAAAGGAGGTCTTTTTCGCCTTGTCGCCCTCAATGGCTTTTGAAACGTGTTCCTCACACATAAAGCCGGAGAAAACGTTCACGATGCGGTCGGTGAGGATCTCTATCCGTCCGTCGCCGTTCTCAAAGGTGAAATAAACCTTGTTGCCTTTTTTCTTGAAATCAAGAAGCTTTCCGAATTTTTTCATAGCGTTCCTTTCTTAATAGCCTTCCCCTCGGGGGAAGGTATTCAAAACCGGAATATCCCCGGTTTTGAGGGGATGAGGCCAAACGCCATCAGCAGATAATAATAGGTGAACAGAGATATAAATTAACGCCGCACCGTGAAAGGTGCGGCGCGAAAATCAGTCGATGTCCTCGAAAACCTTTTCGGGGGGGAGATCCAGCTGCGCGGGATTTCTCATGATGAACTTCATCAGCTTCAGACCTGCGGCATAGTAGAAGCCGTCGCAGATCCTCTCATCGCAGGTGAAAGCGATGTCCACGTACTGATCCTTGTACATGCTTCCGTCCGCATTGAGCTTGTATTCACGCTTTTTCGTACCGAAAGCGATGAAGAGAGGGCAGGTGCCGAAATTATACAGATGATGATAGATGGCGGGGATGCCCAGAGAGCCCATGGAGGTGATGAACATGGAGCAGTGGAAGGGGCTGACACCCTGAAGGAATTTCGGGATGAGTCCGAAATAATCCAGAGTTTTAATAAACCAGATAACGAATTTAAGGAGCAGGGAGGGGATGTAGCTGAACCACCTTGCGGTGTCGTCGAAATCGCCGCCGGGCTCGTTGCGGTAGTCCACGATGACCTTTTCCATTTTCTCGTAGACTTCTTTAATGGTGTCTGCGGGATCGAAAATGACCTTCACCACGGTGTCGGGGGAATCCATGGTCATTTCTTTTTTGATGGTAAGAGCCACCTCAATGGAGCGGCGGGTCCAGACTCTCTGTCCGCGGATGAAACGGTTGACGGCGGGACGCTGAGAAACGAGCCGCACGTAGGAGGCGATGATAACGTGCATGAGAGTGAGATGCTCCATGCCTTCCTCGCGCTTCTGCTTTATGTATGCATCAATATCGGCGGTGGGAACAGTATCCTTCATCAGGTTGCAGGCATCGTTGCGGCTGACCATGATAAAGGGAACGATTGTGGACATTGGCGGGAGTGTGCGTACTTTTCTGATATCCTTTTTGCGGCGGCGGGCCGCCCTGGATTCCTTACTCATAACATTCTCCTGTAACAATTAGTTAATATATTGTATCACACAATTCGACAATAGTAAAGTGTAATTTTAAATTTCGGGAAATTATAATTTAGTTTGGAGTGTGGAGTGTGGAGTTTTAAAAGTTAAGCGGCGGCGGAGCCGCCTGCTCAAAGCTCAAAGCTTAAAACTCAAAGCTGCGTCCACCCCCTTGACAACGCTCTGCTCCGGTGTTATCATTACAATAGATAATAATGTGCAAAGGATGCAGAATATGAAAATCAAAACCGTAAAAGGAATGAACGATTACCTCCCGCAGGATGCGGAGATCAGGGACTATCTCCAGTCCGTCATAATAGACACCTATAAAAACGGCGGCTACGAGCATATCATCACCCCCGTCATGGAGGACGCCGAAAACCTTGACAAGTCAGACGGCGGCGACAACCTGAACCTTATTTTCAAGGTGCTCAAAAGAGGCGAAAAGCTGACGAAGGCGCTGGAAACGGGCGATCCCAAGGAGCTTTCCGACATGGGCCTCCGCTATGACCTGACCCTGCCTCTGTGCCGCTATTTCGCAAATAACCGCCAGAACCTGATGATGCCCTTCAAGGCCATCCAGACGGACAGAGTATACAGAGCGGAGAATTCCCAGAGGGGAAGACTGCGCGAGTTCATCCAGTGCGATATAGATATCATCGGCTCCGCGGCTCCCGAGTCCGAGGTCGAGCTTATCCTCACCACCTCCCGCGCCCTCACGAAGATCGGCATCGGC
>JAZUGU010000027.1:0-8659 GCA_045641325.1 Candidatus Avispirillum sp. | reverse complement strand
TCGGCATCCTCCAGCATATCGTCCAGGGTATCTCCCCGCATTGCCGCCTCACCGAAAAATCCGGTGCCGGTCATATCCCGCTGTGTGGAATGTATCTTAACGATGACAGGAGTCCCGCAGGGGGACTCCCTCTCATCTTTTTCGTATTCGGAAATGGGCATTATTTCCTGAAATCTTCGATGTCCTCGTCACCTGCGAAATTGTCCATGAGGCAGGGAGAACAGTCGATGGCCTTGTATCCCATATCGTCAAGCGCGGGCTTTGCCCAGTAGATGGCGTTCTTGATTACCTGAATAACGTAGGGATTCTTGAAGGTGGGAACGGACTCGTGACCGGGCTGGAAATAGAAGACCTTGCCGAAGCCGCGCTTCCACGTGCAGCCGGAACGGAATACGTATCCCTTTTCGTACCAGCCGAGGAACACGATCTCATCGGGATCGGGGATCTGGAAGGGCTCTGCATACACTTCCTCGGACTCGAGCTTGAAGTGGGTGGGGATACCCTTTGCGATGGGATGAGTGGGATTGATGTTCCACACGATCTCAGGCATTTCAGCACCCCAAGTAAGGTTGCCGGTGGTGCCTACAACGGTATCGAACACCTTGGAATAGTGAGCGGAATGGAGAGCAATGAGGCCCATGCCCATATATACTCTGCGGCGTATCTTTGCAACCAGTTCATCGGGTACTTCCCAGTGTGCCATGTGGCCCCACCAGATAAGCACGTCGGTATTGTTGAGGACCTCATCGGGAAGTCCGCACTCGGGCTCGTCCTGAGATGCAAGAGTGATCTCGAAATCGTCACACTTCAGCTGCTCTGCGATGCAGGCATGAAGTCCGTCGGGATAGATCGCCTTAATGAAATCGTTGGATTTTTCGTGTCTGAATTCGTTCCAGATAGTAACGTTGATTTTTTTTGCCATGATTTCGATTCCTTTCCAAATTTGGATTCTATATAAATATTAACACATTACATCCCGTATTGCAACAATTTGTGGCACTTCTTTGCCCGATTTTTTTGTATGTACACGTTCACGGCTGTTTTGTCCGTTTTCGTACGATTTTTGGATGATAATGACAAAAACTATTGATTTTTTGTGAACAGTATAGTATAATATCGTCAGCGAATAAAAATATTTTTCATGGAGGTTATTATGAAAAAATTACTCGCTCTTTTACTCGCAGTTCTCATGCTCTGCTCAGTAGTTCTGTGCAGCTGCGGTGAGGTTAAAACCGAAGATGATCCCAACGAAACCAAAGCTCCCGCTGATGACGGCAAATATGAGATCGCCATCGTTACCGACGTGGGTCAGCTGAAGGACAAAGGCTTCAACCAGGGTACTTACGAAGGCGCTGAGGCATATGCTCTCGAGAACAACCTTTCCTATAAGTACTATCAGCCCGCTAACGGCTCCGATGCTACCGACAACGACAGAATCGCTGCCATGAACCAGGCTGTTGCAAACGGCGCGAAAGTCATCGTTACCCCCGGCTTCCTGCAGGCTAACGCCATCACGGAAGTCGCTACCGCCAACCCCGACGTTAAGTTCGTGTTCGTTGACGGCTGGGCACTCGGTCTTCCCAACGTTACCGCTATCGTTTACAAGGAACAGGAATCCGGTTACCTTGCAGGCTACGCAGCAGTTATGGAAGGCTACACCAAACTGGGCTACACCGGCGGCGGCGGCGGAACCAACCCCGCTTGTAACCGTTTCGGCTACGGCTTCGTTCAGGGTGCAGCTGCAGCTGCAGAAGAGAAGAACGAGAAAGTTACCGTTAACTTCAGCTTCAAGTTCGGTGATGCTTTCTCCGCATCCGCAGAGCTCCAGGCTCAGATCGCCGGCTGGTATGCAGCAGGTACTGAGGTCGTATTCTCCTGCGGCGGCTCCATGTTCGACTCCGTTAAGAGTGCTGCTGCCGAATATCCGGAAGCTAAGATCATCGGCGTTGACGTTGACCAGTCCGGCGAGTCCGAGCAGGTCATCACCTCCGCTGTAAAGGGTCTCCAGGCATCCGTTAAGCTCGTTCTCACTCAGCTTTACAACGGCGAATGGGATGAGAAGCTTGCCGACAAGGCTCAGAACCTGGGTGCTGCAGAAGATGCAACCGGTCTTCCCACCGACACCTGGTCCATGGAGAACTTCACTGTTGAGCAGTACAACGACCTCTTCGCTAAGATCAAGGGCGGCGAGATCGTTCCCGATGCTGCTACTCCCGACAATGCTAACGAGAACGCAGACTGGCTCCAGATCAGCGACAACGTTACCATCGTATTCGAGAAATAATTATTGACCCGATGAGGGGTGCATCTTCGGGTGCACCCCTCATTTTAACAGATGATGATAAGAGAAAAAGGCTTTTTTCTTTTATCACCGTTTATTAAGAACTACCGAAAGGCAGATTACTATGGACAATATCATGAATTCTGCGGAGGAGAAGTACGTTATCGAGATGAGGGGGATCACCAAGGTATTCCCCGGCATCATCGCCAACGATAACATAAACTTATGCCTCCGCCGGGGCGAGATCCACGCTTTGCTCGGAGAAAACGGTGCCGGAAAATCCACGCTGATGTCCGTTCTCTTCGGTCTTTACAAGGCTGAAAAGGGACAGATCTTCAAGGACGGAGAGCCGGTCACCATCGACGACCCCAACGACGCAAACGCTCTCGGCATCGGAATGGTGCATCAGCACTTCAAGCTGGTGGAGGTCTTCTCCGTGCTCGACAACATCATTCTGGGCGTTGAGCCCACGAAGGCGGGATTTTTAAGCAAAAAGGAAGCACGGGAAAAAGTGCTGTCCCTCTCGGAATCCTACGGTCTGAACGTTGACCCGGACGCGCTTGTTGAGGACATCACTGTGGGCATGCAGCAGAGGACGGAGATCCTCAAGATGCTGTACCGTGACAACGACATCCTCATCTTCGACGAGCCCACCGCCGTGCTGACGCCGCAGGAGATCGACGAGCTGATGCAGATAATGAAAAACCTTGCCGCAGAGGGCAAGTCCATTCTTTTCATTTCCCACAAGCTCAACGAGATCATGGCAGTTTCCGACAGATGCACGGTGCTCCGCAAGGGAAAATGCGTGGGCACGGTGAACACCTCGGAGACCACCAAGGAAGAGCTCTCCAACATGATGGTCGGACGTGACGTGAAGTTCGTGGTGGACAAGGACGAGGCATCCCCTGCAGAAACCGTTCTGGAGATCGAGGGAATGAGCGTCCGCTCCAAAGCACACAAAAAGGACGCAGTACATAACGTGAGCCTTTCGGTGCGCCGGGGAGAGATCGTCTGCATCGCAGGTATCGACGGCAACGGACAGACGGAATTCGTTCACGCTCTCACGGGCATCGAGCCCATGAAGACCGGAAAGATCACTCTGTGCGGCGAGGACATCACCCACAAGGGCATCCGCTACCGCAACACTCACGGCATGAGCCACATCCCCGAGGACAGACACAAGCACGGTCTCGTCCTCGACTACACGCTGGAACAGAACATGGTGCTCCAGAGATATTTCGAGCCGCAGTTCCAAAAGGGCGGATTTATCAAGTTCGGTGAAGTGAGGAGCTACGCCGAGCGGCTTATCGAAGAATACGACGTGCGAAGCGGCGAGGGCCCCCTCTCCGCCGCAAGAGGAATGTCAGGCGGAAACCAGCAGAAGGCCATCATCGCCAGAGAGCTGGACCGTGAACATTCCCTGCTCATCGCAGTTCAGCCCACGAGAGGCCTTGACGTGGGCGCAATAGAAAACGTACACCGCCGCATAGTTGAGAGCCGCGACAGCGGCTGCGCCGTCCTGCTCATATCCCTTGAGCTTGACGAAGTGATGAACGTTTCCGACCGCATCCTCGTCATGTACGAGGGTGAGATCGTAGGCGAGCTTGATCCCAAAGAGATCACCGTGCAGGAGCTGGGCCTCTACATGGCAGGTGCAAAACGGCAGAAGGAGGAAGAAAAAGATGTCGGGTAAAGGATTGCCTTCTCTTGAAAAAAAGAGCTTTTTCAGAACGGACGGATTTGCCTCCGTTATCTCATCCCTCATCTGCATCCTGGGTGGTATCATCGTCGGCTGGCTGGTGCTCTTCATCCTGGCGCTTTCCAACCCGGACATTCCCGTTTCCGATGCATTCAAGGGTATCGGCATAATACTGGGCGGACCTTTTGCCAGCGGCGCGGAAAGCCTTATCCGCTTCAATCTGGGCGATATGCTCCTTGAGGCTACTCCCGTTGTGATGACCGGTCTTTCCGTAGCCCTCGCATTCAAGACGGGCTTGTTCAACATCGGCGCGCCCGGCCAGTATCTCATGGGTGCCATGACGAGCCTGCTTATCGCTCTGTCCATTCCCTCCGATACCGTTCCCGCGGGGGTCATCTGGATCCTGGCATTTCTGGGCGGTATGGCGGCAGGTGCCGTATGGGGTGCCGTGCCCGGCCTTTTCAAAGCGTTCTTCGGCGTCAACGAGGTCATCGTATGCATCATGACCAACTGGATCGCCGCAAACGTGGTGAGCTGGATATTCTCAATATCCGGCGAAAACTACATAAACATTGCCGAAACGAAGACCAAATTCATAAAGCCCACCTCGTTCAACGGAGTCATGACTCCCAGATGCGGGCTTGACAAGCTGTTCCCCGGCTCCAACGTGGACATAAGCCTTCTCATCACCGTGGTGATAGCGATAATCATCTACGTGCTTCTCAACAAGACCACCTTCGGCTACGAGCTCCGTGCCTGCGGCTTCAACAAGAGCGCAGCAAAGTACGCCGGAATGAACGAGAAGCGCAACATCGTGCTTTCCATGGTGATCGCAGGTGCCCTCGCCGCAGGCGGTGCCGCTCTGTGGTATCTGAACGGCAAAAACGACTTTTTGTGGAACACCTACGGAAGCCTGCCCAACGACGGCTTCAACGGTATCCCGATCGCATTGCTTGCAAACAATAACCCCATCGGCGTTATCTTCAGCGGCATATTCCTCCGCTACCTCGGAAAGGGCGGCTTCAATCTGGCGGGATTCACCTCCTTCAACGAGTACGTTTCCGATCTGATCGTCGCCGTTATCATCTACTTTGCCGGATTCTCCATGTTCATTAAGGGACTTGTAAAAAAGATCTCCGGACGGAAGAAAGAAAAGGAACTGGAAAAAGAAAGCCGGGCTGCGTTCAAAGAAGTTCGTGAGGAAGGGGGCGAGGATAAATGATCTTCCTGCTCCAGAAAACTCTCATCTATACGGCGCCTCTGCTTATCGTCGCCATGGCGGGCATGTTCGCAGAGCGCTCCGGTATCATCAACATCGCCCTTGACGGTATGATGATATTCGGTTCCTTTATGGGCGCCATCACCGTATACTTCCTGCAGATAAACGACGTTCTCGCAGACAAGCCCCAGGCGGTATTCGCCATCGCTCTTCTCGCATCGGCGGTTTCCGGTGCCCTGTTCTCGCTTCTGCTGTCGTTCTCGGCGGTCAATCTGAAAGCGGATCAGACCATCGGCGGTACGGCGCTTAACCTGCTCGCTCCCGCGCTGACGCTCTTCTTCGTAAAGGTGTTCTTCATGCAGGACAAGCTGGTAATGCCCAAGGATATCGGATTCGTTATCCTGCAGGATCCCGCAAAAACGGGAGACGGCTTCTTTGCCGATCTGTACCGCATATTTTTTGACAAGGCGTATATCTCCACCTACATCATAATCGCGCTGTTCATCATCCTGTCCATAGTTCTCTACAAGACCAAGACCGGACTGAGACTCCGTGCCTGCGGCGAGCATCCCCAGGCGGCGGATTCCGTGGGTATCAACGTGCACCGCATGAGATACCTGGGCACCACCATTTCCGGAGCACTTGCGGGACTGGGCGGATTTGCCTACATCGCCACCACCGCGGGCGGTACCGCTGAAGGTACCGTTGCCGGAATGGGATTCCTTGCTCTGGCTATCATGATATTCGGTAACTGGAAGCCTCTGGGCATCGCTCTCGGCTCGCTCCTGTTCGGATTCCTCAAGTGTCTCGGAGTTATCTACTCACAGCTTGATCTGAACGGCGACGGCGTGTTCGCTCTGAAAGAGCTGGGCCTGCCCATGTATTTCTACAACCTCATTCCTTATCTGGTAGTCCTCATCGTGCTTGCGTTCACGTCGAAGAAATCCCGCGCGCCCAAGGCGGAGGGCGTTCCCTACGACAAGGGAATGAGATAAAAGTCTTGACATCGGAGAATGTCCGGTGTATAATTGAGGCGTAAAAAGAAATAATCAAATACGGGGGTGCCCTCCTTTCGGGAGAGCTGAGACGGAAAGTTCCGAACCCTTGAACCTGATACGGGTAATTCCGGCGTAGGGAGTATTAAAAATGCATTTGCGTGACCTCCCGAGCCGTTCGGGAGGTCATTTTTATGAACAGAACAAAAACACAGAAGCTGATGATATGCGCCATGATGATAGCCATTTCCACGGTGCTGGCGTTTCTCTCCGATCTGGTGCCTTTTCTGCACCTGCCCTTCGGCGGGAGCTTCACACTTGCGAGCATGCTTCCCATAATCATCGCCGCATATCTTTTCGGCACCGGATGGGGACTGGGCTGTGCTTTCACCTATTCCGTGCTGCAGCTGCTCATCAGCTTCCGCACGGTATCGGCGCTTTTCCTGCCGGAGAGCGACGATTACATGGGCTCCGCGACCGCGGCACTTCTCATATGCTTTATCGACTATATCCTTGCATACACGCTTCTCGGCTTCGGCGGCGTTTTCAGAAAGTGTCTGCGCCCCACCGCCGCTCTCGTGCTCGGGTGTGTTTTCGCGGTGCTCCTGCGCTATGCCGCACACGTTCTCTCCGGATATATTTTCTACGGTGAATGGGCTGAATGGTTCTTCTCCCAGGAGGATTTCTACTCCTTCGGAAAAACCGTGCTGGACCGCTTTGACGGCAAGGCTCTCGCCCTTATCTACTCGGCGGTTTACAACGGTCTTTACATGATCCCCGAGCTGATAATCACGGCGATCGCCGCAATTCCCGTTTCAAAGCTCTCAATTCTCAAAAAACTGTAAGAAAAATCCCCATTTGCCTTGACTTTACTGCGGCGGGGCGTATAATAAGGGTAGTGTTCAAGCGGCGCACGGTTCCGGCGCCCGTTTGTGCCGTTTTTCGTATCGGCGCAAATCAAGGAAAGGTCTGGCAAACTAATATGAAAAAAGTCGGCATTATCGGTTACGGCGGCATGGGTCAGTGGCACGCATGCAGCATCCTCGGCACTCTTTACGCAGGCTGTATCGATTTCAAGAAAAGCGACGTCTGCACTCTCGCGGGTATCTGCGACATCAACGAAAAAAAGCAGGAGCTGGCAAAGAGCCGGGGCATCCGTGTGTACCGTGATCACCACGAGATGCTCGCCGATCCCGAGATCGACATCGTCACGGTTGCCACCCCCAACGACTGGCACGAAAGGCTCGTTATCGACGCCCTCAACGCCGGAAAGAACGTTATCTGCGAAAAGCCCGTCACTCTGGGATGCGAGTCCCTTGAAAGAATGATCGAGGCGGCAAATAAAAACGGCAGGAAATTCGCCGTTCACCAGAACAGACGTCTCGACAACTACTTCGTTGCCATGAAGAAGCTGTGCGAGGACGGCGTTATCGGTGACGTCATCAGCATTGAGACACGTGTCCACAGCGACCACGGCGTTCCCGGCGACTGGAGAAAGACCGTGGAGGCCGGCGGCGGCATGCTCTACGACTGGGGCGTACACATGATAGACCAGCAGCTCTGGATGCTGGGCTACGACGTTGAACGTGTCAATGCAAGATTCGATTACCTCACCGGTGTTCCCGTAGACGACGGATGCTACGTGGACATGGACCTGAAAAGCGGCAAGCATCTCCACGTGGAGATATGCACATATAACTTTATTCCCCTGCCCCTCATGTACGTGAGAGGCACCACGGGTACCGCCATCTGCAACAACTGGAACGACAGCATCCACGTCACCCGCTGTACGAACTGGAGCGACCACGACGATATTCTTCCCGTGAGAGCGGCGGCAGGGCTTTCCAGAACGGTGGCTCCCAGAAACGAGCGCACCATTGAGAGAATGGACATCCCGCTTCCCCAGACCGATCCCCACGATTATTACCGCAACTTCTGCGATGCCATTGACGGCAAATGCGAGCAGCTGGTAACGCACGATCAGATGAGAATGGTCATGAAGGTCATTGAGACCGCATTCGAATCCGGAAAGATCGGAAAAAGAATTAAGCTTTGAAAATAAATAAACGCCCCCGCAAAGGGGCGCTCACTTAGGGAGAGAGGCGCCGCTGATTGTTCGTTCTGAATACCGTCGCCGTACAAAAGTACGGCAGGTGTTCAGAACGGACAAAGGAAAGATAAAATAAAATGACCGAAACTTTCGTTTCGGTCATTTTTTCATTAGATATTCGGAAATATTCCCACCGTTCTTGGTTTATTAGTCTTTTTTCTCTTTCCGGTCGGCGGTGAAAAAATCCCTAAGTGAAGCCCCGTAAATCCGTGGCTTTTTATTTCAGACAATTCAGTCTTTCTTGCTTTCCTTCTTGGCAGGTTCAAATCCGACAAGGCGGATGAGAGCCATCTCCGCTGCGTCACCGCGGCGGGGACCAAGCTTGAAGATCTGAGTGTAACCGCCGTTTCTGCCG
>JAZUGU010000026.1:0-7608 GCA_045641325.1 Candidatus Avispirillum sp. | reverse complement strand
AAAGATATAACAAAATGACCGAAACTTTCGTTTCGGTCATTTTTTCATTAGTTATTCGGGAAATCCCCACCACACCTGATATTTTTTATAAATATTTCTTTCCGGTCGGCGGTGAAAAAATCCCTATGTGTGCGCTCCGTTGTTCCGGTCTTTTTTTATTTATTTGCCCAGCTCTTTCGTTCTTTCGAATGCCGCCGTGACCGCTTCCGAAACGGTGCCGCGGAACGCGCCGTCCTCAAGGGTGATAACGCCCTCAATGGTACTGCCGCCGGGACTGCATACCGCGTCCTTCAGCTCGCCGGGATGCTTTCCCACGGAGAGCACGGTCTCGCCGGAGCCGCTGACCGTTTTTGCCGCCAGCTTCACGGCGAGGGCACGGGGCAGGCCGCATTTCACGCCGCCGTCCGCCAGAGCCTCTATGAACATATACACGAATGCAGGTCCGCATCCGGAAACCGCAGATGCGGCGTCAATGAGCTTTTCCGGGATCTCCTCGATCTCGCCCGCCTTGGAAAACGCCTTTTCAAACTGCGCTTTTTCCCTCTCGGTGACCTTGGAGTTTACGCTGTACACTATCATTCCCTCTCCCACACATGCGGGGGTATTGGGCATGATGCGGATAACGGGAACTTCCTTATTATCGAAATATTTGTTGAATGACCGCATCTCCACTCCCGCCGCCATGGATATAAGGGTGAAGCGGTCCTTTCTCTCTTTCAGCACGGGGGCGATCTCCTCCATCACGGAGGGGAGCACCTGCGGCTTCACGCCGAGAACGATATAGCGGCAGTTTTCAGCGATTTCCGTATTGGTGACGACTGCGGCGCCGGTTTCGGAGGCTATTCTTTCCGCCACTTTCACGGAGCGGTCCGCCACGGTGATGTTCTTTTCAGTTTTTGCCACGGCTATGGCGAGAGTGCCGCCCATATTTCCGCAGCCGATAAATCCGAATGAATACATATTTTTACCCTCTTATCTGTCCGTCTCCCCGGACGATATATTTATATGTGGTCATTTCACGAAGCCCCATGGGACCTCTTGCGTGCATTTTCTGTGTGGAGATGCCTATCTCGCATCCCAGGCCGAACACTCCGCCGTCCGTGAATCTGGTGGAGGCGTTCACATATACCGCGGCGCTGTCAACGGATGAAGTGAAATAATCCGCCGCCGCCGCGTTTTCGGTGACGATGGCTTCGCTGTGGCCGGTGGAATGGGCTCCTATATGGGAGACCGCCTCCGTTTCGCCGTCCACCACCTTCACCGCCATTATATAATCGAGAAATTCCGTATCGAAATCTTTTTCTCCCGCGGGAGTTCCGGAGATGATCTTCTGCGCTTTTTCGTCAAGCCTCAGTTCGACCGGGATCTTTCCCGCGGACCTTCTTTCGGTGACAAGTCTGCCATACAGCTTCGGCAGGAACTCATCCGCGATCCCGCTGTCCACAAGGCACACCTCCGCCGCATTGCACACGGAGGGGCGGCTGGTTTTTGCGTTATCGACTATATCAAGTGCCCGATCAATATCGGCATCCCTGTGAACGTATATATGGCATATGCCCGTACCGGTCTCGATGCAGGGGACCTTTGCGTTTTCCACGCAGGCACGGATGAGCCCCGCACCGCCCCGGGGGATAAGCAGATCGACCTTGCCACGGGCGCACATCAGCTCGTTTGCGCCGTCTCTTGAGGTATCCTCGATGAGGTTTACCGCATTTTCGGGAAGCCCCGAATCACGAAGCGCATCACGGAACGCCTTTGCTATTGCGATATTGGAATTGATAGCCTCTTTCCCGCCCCTGAGAACGCACACATTTGAGCTTTTGAGGGAGAGCGATGCCGCATCGGAGCACACGTTGGGACGGCTCTCGAATATCATCGCCACCACGCCCACGGGAACGGAGACCTTTGATATTTTCAGCCCGTTGGGACGGACGTTTTCCTCAAGGATGCGCCCTGTGGGATCGGGAAGCGCCGCCACCTCGCGGACGGCATCCGCCATGGCTTTTATTCTTTCCCCGGTCAGAGTCAGCCTGTCGAGCATGACGGAGGAAATACTGCTTTTCGCCGCATCAAGGTCTTTTTTGTTTTCGGAAAGTATCTTTTCCGTGTCACGAAGAAGATACTCCGCCGCCCTGATCAGGACCTCGTTTTTCTTTTCTTCTCCCGCGGATGCCAGAGCCGCTTTGGAAGCGACTGCCCCGTCGAGAATTTCGGATATGCTCATATCATTTATCCTTTCCGCAGAAGAGCGTGCCCACGGGCTCGCCGTCGGCGATATTGTAAAGAAGCTCGGGAAAAGCGCCGTTTGCGATGACCATGTCTATCCCGTGCTCCATGCAGAGCTTTGCGGCATTGAGCTTTGTGTACATGCCGCCGGTGCCCAGAGATGAGCCTGCGCCGCCGCCCAGAGCCATTATCTCATCGGTCATTTCTTCCACACGAGAGATTATTTTCGCCGTCGGGTCCTTGCGGGGATCGGCATCATAGAGGCCGTCGATATCGGAGAGGAGGATGAGCATGTCGGCTTTCGCGTCCACGGACACAATGGCCGCCAGAGTATCGTTATCGCCCACGGATATTTCCTCCGTGGAAACGGTATCGTTTTCGTTTACGACGGGAAGAACGCCCATTTCGAGGAGGCGGTCTATGGTATTGCGGAAATTGAGGCTTCGCTTTTCATGTCTCAGGTCGCTGCCTGTGAGCAGTATCTGCGCCACGGTGTGGCCGTACTCGGAAAACTGTCTGTCATAGACGTACATGAGCTCGCACTGGCCGACTGCCGCCGCCGCCTGCTTGGTGGGCATATCGGAGGGGCGCTCCCGGAGGGACAGCTTTCCCACTCCCATGCCGATGGCACCGGAGCTGACGAGGATGATCTCGTGTCCCGCATTTTTAAGGTCCGACAGCACGCGGCACAGCTTCTCCACGTGGCGGATATTCATATTTCCGGTGGCGTACGTCAGGGTGGACGTACCTACTTTAACTGCGATTCTCATACGGTTTTCCTCTTCTTTCAAGTTACAATCATTATATATTACTTGTTCCGTGCTGTCAATAATCAGTTAAATTATAGTTAGTCGAGCGCTTGTCTTTGCAAAAGTTTTCGCTCGCCTTTTCCAAAAGGCGGCGGGCGTGGGCAGAGCCCACATTACCGGCACTCTTTTTGCCAAGCTTTTTCTCGTGCCTGTATAGGCGAGAAAAATCGGACTTTGCTCTGATGTTCTCACCGTAGGCAGGTATGCTTCATATTGCCCGGCGGCAAAGTGACGCCGCAGGCAATAAGCAGGCTTCTCCGAATACAGAACATCAGAGCAACAGACGCTTTTCTTTGGCACAAGAGGCGCAAAGAAAAGCTATGAAAAGAAACGCCGATACGTGGGGCGCCGCCCCACTCCCTGCGGCTTTTTGAAAAAAGCCGGCAAAAACTTTCGCAAAGACAAGCGCTCGACTAACTATAATTCACCTCTCCGCCGTTCTGTCAAAAACGATGAAGCTGAAAGCCTTCGGCATGCTTATGTTCGATACGTCCACTACGGCGTACCCCGGGCCGACCGCCTTCGCCACCGTGCCCTCAAGCGCGATAACGTCGGGATCGCTTGTGGTGAACTTGTCCGCGGAGGCAAAGCCCTCAACGAACGAGGTCTTTCCCACCTCAAGAAGCGTGGGCTCCCCGGCTGAAATATTCGGAGCCGTTTCCTCCGGGAGAGAGCAGACGATATATGCTTTTCCCGTTGCCGTGTCACCCGCAAGGCACGTTCCCGCACTCTTTGCCGTGAGCGCGCCGTTTTCCCATGCCGCCACGGACGGGCGGGAGGATACCTGCTCGCCGTCCGCATATTCCGGCAGAGTCACGGTCTCACCGGGATTTGTGAATACGTAGCCCTCTATCACGGCATTTTCAAAATCAAAGTCGGATGCCTCGGGGATATTTTCCGTTGTTTCCGTATATTCCGTCGTTTCGGGGGCAGAGGTCCCCGTGTCGGCGGTCTCCTTTTTCCCGCAGGAAACGAGAAGCAGCGCCGAACAGAGCAATATTATAATAAGTTTTGTTTTCATGTGGTTTCTCCAAGCATTCTGTACAGGTCGTCCTCGGTGATAACAGGCACGCCCAGCTCGTTGGCACGGTCCAGCTTCGAGCCTGCCGCGTCGCCCGCCACCACGTACGAGGTCTTTTTGGAAACGCTGCCGGCGACCTTTGCGCCTTTGGCTTTCAGCTTTTCCGTGGCTTCGCTGCGTGTCATGGTGGTCAGCGTTCCCGTCAGCACGAAGGTGAGCCCCTCAAGGGCCGTGTCCGTGGGTGCGCCGCCCACGGCTTCGGTGACAACGCCGAAGAGCGAGAGCTTGTCTATAAGCTCTCTCGTTTCGGGGAGAGCGAAGAAATCAATGAGCGATCTTGCCATGACAGCGCCCACGTCGGGTACGGTGCAGAGCTCCTCCCCGGTGACATCGAACAGAGGATATATGCCGCCGAATCTGCGGCATATGTCGGCGGATGCCGCCTCGCCTATGTGGCGGATGCCGAGAGCGAAGAGCAGCTTTTCGCCGCCTGACGATTTTGACTTTTCAATGGACGAAATAAGGTTTTCCGCAGAGAGCTCTCCCATTCTGGGGAGGGCGGCGATATCTGCGGGAGAGAGGGAATATATGTCCGCAACGGAGTGGATAAGTCCCTCGGAGAGTAAGAGATTCACCACCTTGGGGCCCATGCCGTCAATACCCATGGCGGCCTTTGATGCAAAGTGGATCACCCGGCGCTCAAGCTGTGCGGGGCACGCCGCGTTGATGCATCTCACGGCACCTGCCTCGCTTCCGTCGGTCTCGCCCTCTTCCCAGCTGTCATAGACCAGCTTTTCCCCGCAGGAGGGGCAGAATTCCGGAAAACGGAACACTTTTTCGTCTCCCGTGCGCAGTTTTTCAACGCTGCCCACCACCTCGGGGATGATGTCGCCCGCCTTGCGGACGATGACGGTGTCGCCGATGCGGATGTCCTTTTGTCTTATTATGTCGATATTGTGCAGGGTGGCTCGGGAAACGCTCGTCCCCGCGAGACGTACCGGGGAAAGCTCCGCCGTGGGGGTAAGAACTCCGGTTCTGCCCACCTGCACGGTGATATCGAGCAATTTCGTCGCCTTTTCCTCCGGCGGGAATTTGTATGCCACCGCCCATTTGGGGGTACTTGTGTTCTCGCCCAGGATCGTTCTCTGGCGCAGGGAATTTATTTTTATGACCGTGCCGTCAATGTCGTTGGGAAGCGAGTCTCTCGCCTCGCCAAGCCTCTTCACGGCATCGGTGATGCGGGCGGGATCGCCCGTCACGTCAAGCATATCAATGGTGTGGAAGCCCAGCTCCCTCAGACGGAGGATGGTCTCCTCGTGAGTCTGCGGCGCGTGGCCGTCCGCGTACAGATCGCCGGACTGATAGTTGAAAACGAAAATGTCAAGCCCGCGCTCGCCGGTCTCTGCCGCGTCAAGACGGCGCAGAGAACCTGCCGCCGCGTTGCGGGGGTTTGCCCACAGCTTTTCTCCCGCCGCTTCCTTTTCGGCATTGAGACGTGCGAATTCCGCACGGGGCATGTATACCTCGCCCCGCACCGTAAGGTCGAGAGGCTCGGGAAGCGTGTGGGGGATGGATCTTATGGTAAGGATATTGGGCGTCACGTCCTCGCCCTCCACGCCGTTTCCGCGGGTGGCGCCGAGCGTGAGCCTGCCTTTTTCGTAGGTAAGACCCACGGAAAGACCGTCTATCTTCGGCTCAACGGTGTATTCGATGTCCGTTTCGCCCTCGTCCTTCAGGGCGGAGGTAGCCTTTTCCACGAAAGCGGTCAGCTCCTCAAAGGAGAAAACGTCGGTAAGAGAGCCCATTTTCACGGGGTGGCGCACTTTTCTGAACTTTTCGTCCGCCTTGCCGCCCACACGGTGGGTGGGGGAGTCGGGAGCATCGAATTCGGGGAATTCGGCTTCCAGCTCCGTGAGCTCACGGAACATCATGTCGTACTCGAAATCGGAGATCTCGGGAGCATCGTTTTCATAGTAGAGCCGGGAGTGATAGCGCAGAGAGCGCCTCAGCTCCTCTATTCTTTTTTCGGCAGAATCTTTGTTCATACAGATACTCTTTTCAAACAGATTGTTTTTGCGGAGCAAAAACTTCCGAAACTTGCCGCAATGCCGCAAAGCGGCAAATATCACTGCCGCCGCAGGCGGCAATATCACTTTACCGGAGGTAAAATATCACTGCGAAAGCCGCAGGTTTTCGCAACGCTCCGCTGCTGCCATAACTGCCAGGCGTGCGCTCTCGTAGGTGAGGCCGCCCTGCATGAATGCGATATAGGGATCTTTCATGGGGCCGTCGGCGGAAAGCTCGATGGAGGAGCCGCCCACGAATGCGCCTGCCGCCATGACCACGTCGTCGTCATAGCCGGGCATGTCCCACGGTTCGGGGGAGACGAAAGCATCCACGGGGGATGCGGACTGGATGCCCCGGCAGAATTCCACAAGTCCCTCCGGGGTTTTCAGCTTCACCGTCTGGATTATGTCGTGCCGCTTTTCAAAGGGCGCGGGGGAGACCTCAAAGCCCAGCTCATCGAACATATACGCCGCAAGATGCGCCGTCATCAGCGCCTGCGCCGTTGTGTGGGGCGCATAGAAAAGGCCGCGGAGGAGATTTCTGTTCTGGCCGAGGGATGCCCCCACCTCAAGGCCCACGCCGGGGCAGGTGAGGCGGTATCCCGCAAGCTCCACGGCCTTTTCCGATCCCACAAGGTACCCGCCGATGTCAGCCATGCCGCCGCCGGGATTTTTGATGAGCGAGCCGATCATAAGATCTACCGCGCCGTCGCCGTAACGCTTGTCGCAGGGCTCGGTGGGCTCGGTGAATTCGCCGTAGCAGTTGTCGAGAACGGCGAAGAATCCGCCCTCGGCGCGCTCTCTGGCAAAGCGGACGGTTTCTACGATCTCGGAAACGGACAGGGTCTTTCTGTCCATGTATCCCTTTGACCTCTGCAGAAAGACTATTTTTATTCTTTTTCCGTATTTTTTCAGCGCCGCTTCGATGCCGTCACGGTCGATGTCGCCGTTTCTGAAAGGCACCTCGGCGTATTCCACGCCGAAATCGCGGAGCGAGCCGTCGCCCTCTTTCCCGGTAATGCCCAGAACGTCACGCAGGGTGTCGTAGGGTGTGCCTGTCACGGAGAGCATCACGTCTCCCGGACGGAGCAGACCGAAAAGGCCCACGGTGATGGCGTGAGTGCCGGAAAGGATGGAGGGACGCATAAAGCCGGCGGGCGCGCCGAAGACCTCCGCGGCGATCTTGTCTATGGTGTCGCGTCCCCGGTCGCCGTAGCCGTAACCCGTGGTTGCGGCGAAGAGGGATTCGGACACCCTCATTTCGCGGAAAACGTCAAGCACGCGCTCGGTGCAGACTCTCGCGTTTTCGTTTATCCCGCGGAAAATATCCGAGAGCGCCGCCTCCGCTTCGGCGGCGCATTTTCTTGTTTTTTCAGAAATGTTCATCACTAATATCCCATTATAATATACTATACTGTTATTTTACTCCAAAAACCTCTCCGTGTAAATACCCCGAGAGAAAAAAACGGAGAGAGTGCGGTTAATT
>JAZUGU010000025.1:0-4470 GCA_045641325.1 Candidatus Avispirillum sp. | reverse complement strand
CGCCCACCGGGCGTGTCATTGCGAGCGAAGCGTGGCAATCTCTGCTAATGCTCTGATGGCACCTCTATCAGATGGACTAAACCGTTTGTAGAGATTGCCACGGTCGGGCGATGCCCTCCCTCGCAATGACACGTCGGGGGGGCCCCTCCGTGTACGGCGGCTTCGCCGCCAACCACACCATTGGCGAACAGCTCGACAAATACTAATTTGAAACAATATAAGCCCGCATTTTTTCCTTGAAAAAAAGTGGGGGATGTGGTAAAATAAATCATTACATATGAAACGTGAGGTCAGTATGAGCTACATCGAAACCAAAACCGCAGAAAATGAAATGACCGTATATCTTTCCGGCAGACTTGACTCTTCCAATGCCGCGGAAACGGAAGCGGAGCTTCTTTCGGCTCTTTCCGCAGAGCCGGGAAAAGCGCTGACCGTTGATGCCGATAAGCTTGAGTACATATCCAGCGCGGGCCTCCGTGTGATACTGAGACTCAGAAAAGATCACCCGGAGCTGAAGATCGTAAACGTTTCGTCCGACGTTTACGAGGTGTTCGACATGACCGGCTTTACGGAAATGCTCACTATCGAAAAAGCGTACCGCCGCCTGTCGGTGGACGGATGCGAAATGATAGGCCAGGGCTCCAACGGCGTGGTATACAGACTCGATCCCGATACTATCATCAAGGTGTACAGAGATCCGGATGCGCTCCCCGATATCCACCGGGAGAGAGAGCTTGCGAGAAAAGCCTTCATCCTCGGTATCCCCACGGCGATCCCATATGACGTGGTAAAGGTGGGCGACGGATACGGCTCCGTTTTCGAGCTTCTCTCGGCAAGATCCCTTTCCAAGATCCTGAAAGCCGAGCCCGAAAGACTTGAGGAGTGTGCGGACGTATTTGCCGAACTTATGAAAAAGATCCACGCCACCCGCCTCGCCCCCGGTGAGCTTCCCTCAATGAAAAAGGTCGCTCTTGGCTGGTCGGAATATCTCATAAAATATCTTCCCGCCGATAAGTATGAAAAGCTCCGCTCCCTCATAGAGGAAGTCCCGGAGACCGATAATATGCTCCACGGCGACTACCATATCAGAAACGTTATGATACAGAACGGGGAAACCATCCTCATCGATATGGATACCCTGTGCCAGGGCCATCCCCTGTTTGAGATAGCGTCCATGTTCAATGCGTTCTCCGGCTTTTCCGAGATCGAACACGATACCTGCCTCAATTTCCTGGGCATCCCCGTTGAAACGGGCAGAAAATTCCTTATGATATCCCTGAAAAAATACCTCGGCTGCGACGATGAAAAAGCAGAAGAGGTGCTCACCAAGGCGAAGGTCATCGGCTATACACGCCTCCTCCGCCGCTCAATAAAACGCCACGGTCTGGATTCCGAACTGGGACGCGCGGAGTACGAATGCTACCGTGCTCACCTCATTGAGGCGATAGACCGGGTAGATACTCTTCTTTTTTGAAAGAATATTCACTTTAATTCGCTAAAATCCCTTGACTTGAAAAGTCACGGGGAGTATAATGTTTACTAATCTATTTTAATATAACGAAAGGTTTTGTTATGAACAGAGTATTCAATTTCTCCGCAGGTCCTTCCATGCTGCCCCTGCCCGTACTTGAAAAAGCAGCAGAAGAAATGGTGTGCTACGGTGACACCGGAATGTCAGTCATGGAGATGAGTCACCGATCTCCCGCCTACGAGGAAATCATCGAGGCCGCAGAAAAAGGTCTCCGTGCTCTCATGAACATTCCCGATAATTATAAAGTCCTCTTCATGCAGGGCGGCGCTTCCACCCAGTTCGCATGCGTTCCCTTAAACCTCATGAAGACCGGCAAGGCAGATTATATCCTGTCCGGCCAGTTCTCCACCAAGGCATATAAGGAGGCTCTGAAATACGGAGATGCCCAGGCTGTCGCATCCTCCAAGGACGAGAACTTCATCCGCATCCCCGCAACCACCCGTGAAACCTTCCGCCCCGATGCGGACTATGTTCACGTTTGCTTCAACAACACCATTTACGGAACGAAGTATAACTATATCCCCGACACGGGAGATATCCCGCTCGTTGCCGATATGTCCTCCTGCATCATCTCCGAGCCCGTTGACGTGACCAAGTTCGGCGTGATCTACGCAGGCGCACAGAAGAACATGGCTCCCGCAGGCGTTACCGTGGTCATCGTCCGCGAGGACCTGCTCGGCTATGCCGATCCCAAGACCCCCGCAATGCTCGATTGGAAGCTCATGGCGGATAACGGCTCCATGTATAATACTCCTCCCTGCTATTCCATCTATATCGCAAAGCTCGTTTACGAGTGGATAGAGTCCATCGGCGGCCTTGAAAAGATGAAAGAGATGAACGAAAAGAAAGCAAAGCTTCTTTACGATTATCTTGATTCCCAGGATTATTATATAGCTCCCGTCGTTCCCGAGTGCCGTTCCATGATGAACGTTACTTTCGTTACCGGCGATGCAGACCTTGATAAGAAGTTCGCATCCGAGGCTGCGGCAAACGGCCTCAAGAACCTTAAGGGCCACCGTTCCGTGGGCGGTATGAGAGCGTCTATCTATAACGCAATGCCTTACGAAGGCGTTGAGGCTCTCGTAGCATTTATGAAGAAGTTCGCAGAGGAAAATCCCAAAGGCTGATGAAAAAGGCCGGACCGAAAAAGTTGAGAAATTTTTCACTGTGAAGTTTCACCGAAAAATCCGCAGAAGTTTAATGTGGAAATTCTGACGAATTTCCCAATTGTAATTTCAACTTTTTCTATCGCTGTTTTCATCCCTCAGCGTACTTTTGTACGCTTCACGGGACGAAGAACACCGATTCCACCGCTTTTACATCCGCCTTAATGTCATAAAAAAGGAAAAGTACAATCATGAAAATAAAACTGTTAAATAAGATCGCCGCCTGCGGCACCGATGAGTTCGGCGCAGGATATGAGGTAGGCGAAAACGTAGAAAACGAAAACGCCATAATGGTCCGTTCCGCCGCAATGCACGACATGGAGTTCGGCAAAGAGCTTGAAGCTATTGCGAGAGCCGGTGCGGGCGTAAATAACATCCCCCTTGACAAGTGCGCAGAGCAGGGCATCGTGGTGTTCAATACCCCCGGCGCAAATGCAAACGGCGTAAAGGAGCTGGCTGTTGCGTCTCTCCTGCTCGCATCCCGTAATATCGTTGACGGTATTCAGTGGGCGAACACCCTTACCGAGGACGTTGCAAAGTCCGTTGAGAAGGGCAAGAGCAAGTTCGCAGGCTGTGAGATCAAGGGCAAGACTCTTGGTGTTATCGGCCTCGGCGCTATCGGCGGCCTTGTAGCCAACGCCGCAAGAGAGCTGGGAATGAAGGTCGTGGGATGCGACCCTTATATGACGGTCAACGCCGCATGGAAGCTGAGCCGCGGAGTCAAGGGCGCAGACAACTACGAGGAGATATATAAGACGGCTGATTATATCACCCTGCACGTTCCCGCGACACCCCAGACAAAGAACATGATCAATGCCGAAACTCTGGCAATAATGAAGGACGACGTCCGTATCATAAACCTTTCCCGTGCGGATCTGGTAGATGCGGAGGCAATGAAAGCGGCGATCGAAAGCGGCAAGGTCGCAAAGTATGTCACCGATTTCCCCACCGAGGCAACGGTAAACCAGCCCGGTATCATCACCATTCCCCATCTGGGCGCTTCCACCGAGGAGTCCGAGGACAACTGTGCCGTAATGGCGGCGCATGAGCTTATCGACTATCTGGAGGACGGAAACATTGTGAACAGCGTGAACTATCCCGCAGTAGCGATGCCCAGAAGCGGCGAGGCGAGACTGGTAGTGCTCCACAGGAACCAGCCCGAGATGCTGACGAAGATCACCTCCGTGATTTCCGCTGACGGTATCAACATCGAGAACATGGCGAGCCGCTCCAAGGGCGACTACGCGTGCGCGCTTCTCGACTGTGCCTGCAAGGTAACAGACGCGCAGGTAGCGGATATTGCTTCTATCGACGGCGTGATCAGAGTGCTTGTAAGATAAAACAGAGAAAGTGGAAACGGGGCGCAAAACGCCCCGTTTCTTGTGTGTTAAATTATAATTAGTCGAGCGCTTGTCTTTGCGAAAGTTTTTGCCGGCTTTTTTCAAAAAGCCGCAGGGAGTGGGGCGGCGCCCCAGGTATCGGGGTGTCTTTTCATAGCTTTCCGGCGCGTTGACTTTGGCAAAGGCGAAGCCTTTACTGGCACAGAACAAGCAGACTTTAACTATTGGATTTCTTTATGTTCTGTGTGAAAAGCGTCTGTTGCTCTGATGTTCTGTATTCGGAGAAGCCTGCTTATTGCCTGCGGCGTCACTTTGCCGCCGGGCAATACAGAGCATACCTGCCTACGGTGAGAACATCAGAGCAAAGTCCGCTTTTTCTCGCCTATACAGGCACGAGAAAAAGCTTGGCAAAAAGAGTGCCGGTAATGTGGGC
>JAZUGU010000024.1:0-26952 GCA_045641325.1 Candidatus Avispirillum sp. | reverse complement strand
GCAAGGATCGCGGGAAGAAGCGTTCCTCCTGCGACCAGCTTAAGCGTTACGTTGATGCCTGTCTTCTGAGTGAAGCCGTTATTGATAAGGTTCTTGATGATCTGTGCCTGGTCACGGCCGGAGGTGGTCCATACCATCAGAGCCTCGGAGTCTTCCTTGCCGGAATCGTCGATGGTGCCGAGGGAGTTATAGTCGGTATAGAAGCTTGCCACGAACTTCTGGATCTCGAACCAGAATGCGTTCCAGCCGTTTGCCTCGCCTCTCTGGAGCTCGGACTCGTAGGGAGAAATGGTGATGAAGTCCATTTCCAGGTACTGGGTGGTAACGTCGGAAAGCCACGTACCCAGAGAAGAGATCCACTCTTTCAGGGTGCCCAGATTGCCTGCGATGGCGCTTTCGTCGGATGCCATTTTCTCCACAAGGGCTGCCGCCTGCTCAAGGGTGGAGGTGTTATCGGATTTGATTCCGTTGATCTCGGTGATGAAGTCCACCAGCTGATACAGGATGCTGGACTGGAGGCTTATGTCACGGACCACGTCGGGCATGACGCGGGCAAAGCCGTAGTCTCTGTACTGGTCGGGCTCGGAGCCTGCCAGCTCGAGGATCTCCATGTAGTCGCTGTTGAGGCTCTCGATAACGGAGTTGACCTGGCGGACCACGTCGGACAGGTTGCCGAGCGTTACCTCAAACTCGAGCTCGTAGGTCTTTCCCTTTTCGAAGTAGAAGGCGAAGGCATCGTAGTTGCCGTCGTTCAGGGCGATATTCTGGAAATCGTTGTCGTAGGGGAACTGACAGTTCACCGCTTCGGCAAAGGGATATTCGCCGTTGATCCTTACACTTCTGGAGGAATACATGCCCTTGAGCACGTCCTGGCTGAAGCGGGTCTCTATCTGGTAGAGGCCGGTAGCCTGGCACTCAAAGGAATATCTCACCCACTGACCTGCGGTGACCCACTTGTCGCCGCCGATGGTATTGCGGTAGATAATGGATTCGTCCTGAGGGCTGGAGATCGCAGAGGAACGGTCGTAAATGGGGTAGATCGTGTAGTTGGAAACACGGTCGGGAAGCTCTGCCTCGATCCTGATGTTCTCAGCCTCGGCGGGCTTGTACCCCTTCTTCTCGTACTCTGCCATCACGGACTCGTAGGTGGGCAGCTCCTCATAGGAGTAAACGGTGATCTCGGAGATCGCCATGCTGTCACGCACGCCCTCGAGGGTGATGATGTTCTCTCCCTCTTCCATGTAGAATTCAAGGGGAGTGTTGTAGTAGCCGTTTGTGTCTCTGAACGAGTACTCGGACCACTCGTAGCAGATAAGCGAGTTGGGGCGGAGCTCATTGCCGAGAGCGTCGGCAGTAAAGGTCCTCTCCGCGCCGTTCAGGGAATCCGCACGCAGATTGTTTTCGGGATCCGGCTCGACAAAATCGAACGTCCACGTCTTCGCAAACTTCTGGTATCTGCCCTCAGCGAAGGGGCTCTTACCGTTGAGCTTGAAGACACGCTCGATATCGGTGGTCTTGTCGGTGACGGCGCAGTAATCGACGGAGATCGCATACCAGCCTGCGGCGGGAATATCCGCTTTCCAGGAGATAACTCCGGTATCTCCGATGTAGGCGCACTCAACGCCCTCCCAGGTCTTGTTCTCGACCTGGGCCGTAAGGTCGTCCGTCATGTAGTCGGTACCCTTAACGGTAACGGATTCACCGGTACGGCCGTCTGCACTGTAACCGTACTTCGTCTTATAGCTCTCGTAGGAGACCAGCGTGAACTCGTTGTTGATCTCTGTGAGAGACGTACCGAGGTCGTCTGCCTCTCCGGCAGTTGCCCCGGCAGGTGCCGCCAGCAGCGCAGCTTCTTCCGCCTCATCGGCAGCGAAGACAGGTGCCGCTGTGCCAACAAGCATGACCAGCGCCATGAGCAGCGCTATCAGCTTTTTGGGCTTCAAAACTTTCATAAGTACAACCATGCCTTTCTGTTTTGCACATTTGGTTACATTAATACTATCACAGCCCCGGTTTTATGTCAATATTCGCAAGGATTTTATTTATCGAAAAAAGTCGGGAAATCCCCCGCCGCGCAGGGTTTTCCGCTTTCGATCCGCTCCGGCTTTTCCCGGTTTTTCCCATCCTCTGATAACTCATGAAAAAAACGGCGTTCCCCGTTCACGGCACGATACACGGGCAAATATGCCCTTTTTCGCCCTTTCGGGCACAATATACAGTATATCTGCGCGTTTTTTGTCAAAAAAGTCAAGGTCCGGAGCTGTTTTTCCGCCCTTTTCTTTTGTTGCAAAGTTCTAAAAAATATGAGGATTTTACAACAATATGCACAATTTTCGACCGTCATTTTCTCCTTGTTGCCATATTGCACAAATTGTTAATCTGTCGTAAATAATTATTATATATTTAGTTAACAAACACGCTTCCGGCAGATTTTCCCGTTTTTTCACCCTGTGCCGCTCCGCCGCCGGAACACCTCGCACGCATCTGCATGAGTCCACCGTTCCGACGCGCCCCGGCGGCGGCGTCAAAAAAAGTGATTTTTTGCGGACATTTTTTGCGAAATCCTATTGACAACCGTAAAAGCTTTTGTTATAATGTGCAAGTCGGGTGCTGATATAGCTCAGTTGGCAGAGCACGTCATTGGTAATGACGAGGTCATGAGTTCGAATCTCATTATCAGCTCCAAAAAAGAGGCCTTTCGGCGTCTTTTTTCATTTCTTTTTGTATTTACTTCGCTATAACTTCAAATATATACTTTGCCACGTCCGTGTTGTCGGTCTCGCCGGAGAAGGTCTCCGTGCCGCCGCCCATGGCGTATATGCCCACGGGCGTTTCCGTGTGCGAGCCGTCCGACGTCCACGAAAATTCTCCCCTCTCTCCCACGGTCAGCCCTCCGGTCTCGTGGTCGGCGGTCACGATCACCGCCACCTCCGGGTGGCACACCGCATAGGTGGCGCAGACCCGCACCGCCTCGTCAAGCCTTTTGACCGTTCTTATCACGTTATCGAAATCAAGTCTTGATGCGTACTTATCTATCATCGCTTCCTCCGCCATTATGAAGAAGCCGTTTTCTCCCTCGCAGGAGGCGATGGCGCGCTTCATATCGCGGACAAAGCCGTCGCTGTCGTATCCGCAGGAAAGAAATGTGACGGGGACCTCGGTGAAGTCAAGCGCTTTCTGCTGTTCCAAGATAACGGACGATGCGTTTCTGTCCGCATGGTGGACGAGAAAGGCGTTGGGAGTTGCTCCCGTCATGCGGTCCGTGGAGATGACCGCCGTTTTCATGCCCCCAAGACACGCCGCCTCTCGGACGTTCTGCGCCGAGAAAAGCTCGTCCTCTGTTCCGTCGCCGTCAAGGTCCGCGGGGATCATGCCCAGCACTCCGTTTTCCGTCTTCTTTCCGGTGGCAAGAGCCGTGCCGGACGCGGCGGAATCGGTGATCTCACCGAAAACGTTCAGAGTGGTCATGCTGCCGGAGTTCTCAAAGGTCTTTGCGGCAAAAGTGATGCCGCCCACCTCCTGCGGGTTCGTTTCGCCGTCGGGGGTGACCACCACGGCGTCTTCCGTTTCCGCGAGCTCTATATGATTTTTGCCCATGCCGTCACCGATAAGCAGGATAACGCTTTCGGCGCCGGCACTTTTCCATTTATATTCTTTTCTGTCCGAGGAGATCTTTCCGTCCCCCTCAAGCGCCGAGAGCAGCGTGGGTATGCCGCCGGCGACCATGTACGAATCCCCCATCATCACGGTTTTCGTGCCGGTGGAATATACCATGTATTCGTCGCATCCCAGCTCTGCTGACTGCTGGCTCTCCGCACGGTCCGTATCTCCGATGAGGATCTCGCAGACGGTCTCCTCGCTTTCGTCGGTAAGGATCTCCGGCCGTTTGCCGCACACCTCACGGATGCCGTCACGAAGCAGCTCCGCCGCGTATCTTTCGCACACTCCCGCATCGGCGGGGATGATGATGGAATACTCGGAAATGCCGCGGCCGTTGAGGGTATATTCTTCCTCGGGGGGCTGTTCTTTATCCTTACATCCGGCAAAGGATGCAAGGCAAAAAGCCACGGCAAGTGCCGCAGCCGAAAGCCTTATTGCGTTTTTTCGGGTATTTTTCATCATACGATCTGGAAAATATAGAATTTCAGATAATCCGTCTGGGGCACGCTCCAGAGGATGGGGTGGTCGGGGGCCTGCTGTCTTGCCTCTATCTGGCGGAGCCTGACTCCCGCGTCCCTTGCCGCATCGTGGAGCATCCCGCAGAAGAGGGAATCTCTCATGAAATGCGAGCAGGAGCAGGTGGCAAGATAGCCGCCGCGGGGCAAGATCTTCATGGCGAGGCTGTTTATTTCCCTGTATCCCTTTATGGCGTTGCCGATGGTGGACGAGCTTTTGGTGAACGCGGGAGGATCGAGGATTATGTAATCGTAATCCCTGCATTTTTCCTCTCTCATCTTCGTCAGAAGATCGAAAACGTCCGCCGTGACGAAGTCCATCACGCCGTCAAGTCCGTTTCTCTCGGCGTTGCGCCGTGTCATTTCCACGGCATCCGCGGAGATATCCACCGCGGTAACGTGCAGAGCTCCCGCTTTTGCGGCGTTCAGCGCAAAAGCGCCCGTATGGGTGAAGCAGTCCAGCACTCTTTTTCCGGGGGCGATTTTCGCCGCCGCTTTTCTGTTATATTTCTGGTCAAGGAAAAATCCCGTTTTCTGACCGTTTACGTAGTCCACCGTATAGGTGATGCCGTTTTCGCGGATCAGAACTTCTCCGCTGCCGCCGCCGAAATAAAATCCGCTGTGGTCGTCAAGCCCCTCAAGGCTTCTGACGGAGGCATCCCCTCTCTCGTAGAGGGCGGTTATCTCGCCGGAAAGCTCTTCCAGCAGTGCGGAATATATGATATCCTTTATCTTTTCGATGCCGAGACAGGCGATCTGGCACACCAGAACGTCCGAAAACCTGTCAACGGTGAGCCCCGGGAAGAAGTCCGCCTCGCCGAATATAAGGCGGCAGCAGGAAAAATCCTCTCCCATAACGCACCGTCTGTAATCTACGGCGTACTTCACTCTTCTTTTCCAGAAGGCTTCGTCGAAACGGTCGTTGGTGTTATTTGAAACGACGCGGACTCTTATTTTTGATTTTCCGTTATAGAATCCCGCGCCCAGCCAGCGGCCTTTTTCGCTCATAACGTCGCATATTTCGCCGTCCTCACATCCGGAGGCGTCCGTGACCTCGCCCTCGAAGACCCACGGGTGGCCCTCTTTCAGCTGTTTTTCAGCCTTGGGCGTGACAAAGACCGTAGGAAAATTTCTTGCGGTGTCAGCCATTTTCAGCCTCGGTCAGCGCCTCGGTCAGCGCCTTTGAAAACTGGTCAGCGCAGGAGGTGTTTTTATATCCGCAGGTGTTTCCGCGGAGGATTTCCGCAACTCTCGCGGCATCCGCGCCCTCGCAGAGCTTTGCGATGGCCTTGAGATTTCCGTTGCATCCGTTTCTGAAGGAAACGTCGGATACCACGCCGTCGGTAAGATCGAAGCTGACCTCGCTGGCGCAGGTACCTTTCATTCTGTAAGTATATTTCATTTTATGTTCCTTTCGTCAGCTCTCCGGCGTATCGGGGAGGGGGGTATCAAGATTGACGGAGAGATCGGCGCCGGTCACTCTCACGAAAGAGGTGATGTCCCCGGGCTCCGTATCCTCCGGCTGGTATTTATACACATCAATATAGTCGTCACAGCCGTCTATCACCAGCTTGCCCGCGGAATTCACCTCCGCGGTGAACACCGGGTTCTCCGCCAGGGGCTTATACTCAATGGCAGTGCTTCCCGTTCTGATGGCAACATCGCAGGCATCGGTCACGAGGCCTTTCACTTTCAGATCCGCTATCTGCGCCTTGACTGTAAGGCTCTGCGCCGTAATATTTTCCAGAGAGATCGCCGCGGCGGAAGCATCCCGTGCGGTGAGCGCGATATTGGAAACGGTGTTCACGTCAGTCATGCTGATGCCGCCGGAGCCGACCACAAGGCTGTAATCCGTGGGATCGGAGATGTTTTTAACGGATATTTTTCCGGATTCCACGGTGATGTCAAAGGCTTTCACCTTAACGTCCTGTGCCATATAGACGTTGATGATACCGCCGTTTTCATCTCCGCCGGAACGGAGAAGGTATCTGAGGCCCTTGAACGTAAAGCCGTTTTCCCAGAAGCGGAGCACGGAGGACACGTCGGGGCTTTCCCGGAAGGTGACCATGGCGTTGCTGTTGGAAAACGTGCAGAGGTTCTCGTTGAAATTGATGACTTCGATATACGATTTTTCGGCGCCGCCGATAATATTGACCTGCGCCTTGACCGCATCGAACTTGACACGTCCTATATCGGAGTCACCGAAATAGTAGGTATAGCGTCTTCCGTTTTCGGTGTTTTCGGGGAAAATCTGCTCATTCCGCGCATTTCCCACCGCAGAGCCCACCAGACAGAGGATGATGCCGGCAAGAATGACAGACGCCGCTATGATAAAATATATTCTGGTGTTTCTTTTCACAGCTTGTTGCACTCCTCTCTGAAGCGCTCCGTCAGAAGACCGAGCCTGCGGAAAGCTATTCCCCAGAAGGCGAGCACCTCACGGAGAAGGTAGGGCAGAGTCTTCGTTGCGAAGCAGTAGGTGAGGAAAGCGATCACCAGGGTAACGCCGAGACACGCCACGCCGATACCCATTTCGTACAGGCCCACGCCCGTGTATCCGTTCACGATCTTCAGGATACCGTAGACGAGACCTACGGAAAAGCCCGCGCCGCCTGCCGCGATCTCGCAAAGCACCAAAGCAAACGAGGCGGCGATGAAAGCGCATATGGCGCACACGGAAAGAACGAAAAGAATAACGCAAAGCCCCAATGCCGTAAGGCTCAGAGGCAGAGTGAGCAGGACGATCGCCCAGAAAATAAGCTTGCCTCTGGCGGTCATCACCGGCTTTTCCTTTATGGAGCTGTCGTCACCGAGGATGATCTCCTGGGGCTCCGGCGCGCTCTCGCGGGCATCCTTTTCGGGGGATGGCGTTTTTTCGGGGAGCTTTGAAACGTCAAAAGTCCTGGTCGCTCCGGGAAGATCGGAAACCGCAGGCTTTTTTGCCGACTCCTCCGTTTTCACGGCGGCGTCATTCTCCTGCTCCCGCACCTTCCGGGCCTCGTTCTTTTCCTTGATTATTTCGGCAAGGCTGTCGGACAGCGCCGTAAAGTCCTCGGGAGATCTGTATTCCGTGATCTCACGCAGGTCGTCCTCTGTCAGCGTTTTTGAGAGAGTCAGCACGTGGTTGACCGCATCTTCCCTGCCGATGCCGCGCTCTGTCAGCGAGAGCACCAATGCCGATGCAAAATCCTTGACGGTCACAGTTATCTCCTTTCCGAAATAGTCAAAAATTTATGGATTTTCGATTTCTTTTATGTTATACTCTTATTACAGATAATATATTATCAAAATACCGGAGATTTTTCAATATGAGAATGAGAAAAAAACACAGGTGCGCCGAAAGAATGACCGCATTATCCGCGCTTTTTGCGGATCCCGGGGCTTTTTCCGCCGACATTTTTGAAAAGGATCTGCCCCTGCGCCTTGAGATCGGATGCGGGAAAGGCGATTTCATCTGCGCTCTTTCCGAAAAAGAGCCCGGGTTCAACTACATCGCTCTTGAAAAGGTGGAGGACGTTGCCGTTCTCGCCGCAGAAAAATACGCCCGCAGCCGCGGTCTCGGAGACCTTGACGGGCAGGGGGCGTGGCGGGCACCCGACGGCACCGCCTACAACGGAGTGCGCTGGGATATACCGGTTTCCCTTCGCGGAAACGTGCGCTTCATGTGCTGTGACGCCTCCCACGTGGGCGAATATTTTCCGGAGGGCGCATTTGACACGATCTTTGCCAATTTCAGCGATCCGTGGCCCAAAAAAGGATACCACAACCGCCGCCTCACCCATCCGGATTTTTTAAGGCAGTACGTCCGTCTTCTGAAGCCCGGCGGAAAATTCCGCTTCAAGACCGACAACACGGACCTTTTTGAGTTTTCACTTGAATCTGTCGGCGCGGAGGAGAATTTCGAGATCACCTTCGTCACCCGTGACCTGCATCACAGCGAACGCGCGGACGGCAACATCATGACGGAATATGAGCGCAATTTCTCCGAAAAGGGAGTGCTCATAAACTGCCTTGAGGCCGTCAGAAAATGATCATCTTCTGTTGACCGGGATGGTACAGATGAACCGTTCCAGCGCAATATAGTCCGGCACGCCGCCGTTTAAGGCAAGGTTTGCCTCCCGGCATCTGCCGAGAGTCGCCGTCAGCTGTCCGGGGCTCGTGCCGCGGACGGAATTCATCATAAGTCCCGCCCTGTATTCATGCATTTTCAGCTTTGCGGATATTTCCCCTTTATCCGCGCCGTCCTCCATAAGAAAACTCACGCGGAGCATCTCGCAAAGCGATTTGGAGACCATTGCCAGCACCCGGTTCGGCTTTTCTCTGACGAACTTATAACGGTGAAGCGCTTTCAGCGCCGACCTGCGGTCTCCGTTCATGATGGCGTTTGCAAGGGCAAACGCCTCGTCATCCTCGCTGACCTCGGACACCGTGTCCACCATGTCGCTGTCGACAACGGTCTTTGAATTGGCATGGGCATATGCCGCCAGCTTATCAAGCTCTCCCGAAAGGATGAACATTGATCCCGTACACCGGGAGGCAAGGCGCTCCGCCGCGGCGGGGTCGATGGTGAGGGATTCCTTTGCGAGTCTTCTCCCCATCCAGCTCCTCAGCTCCGGCTTTCCCATTCTTGAGAGCTCCACCATTTTGCACACGGCGGCAAATCTTTTATAAAGGGCGGAGGGTTTTCCTTTCTTTCCGGGATCGAAGCCCTCAAAGGGCACGGTAACCACTGTGACCGAGGTTTCGGGATCGGCCTTTTTCAGTATTTCGAGAAGCTCTCCGATCTCGTCCTCGCTGTAAACGGACGGGTCGAAAGAGATCCTTATATACACCTTTTCCCCCATCATGGGAACGGCGTTTACCGCCTCCTCCAGCCCCGAAAAATCGGCTCTGTCCTTTTTCGCTTTTTTACCGTCTATATAATAGGTATTCCACGGGGACATGTCCGCATCGTCGCCCACGGTCTGCACCTGGGCTCTTCTGCCGTAGAACTTTTTAAGGTATTCTTCTTCACCGTAGAAAAAATAAACACCGCAAAGGCCCCGTTTCAATTCCTGTCTGAATTCCGTTTCATTCATGGTTTGATCCTTTCTCAGCCCTGCGGTCGGAGTATTTATGAGAGATAATTCAAAAGACGAACTTTATATGAGAGAGGCGCTCGCCCTGGCCTCGGAATGCCCCGGCACGGATGATGTGCCCGTGGGCGCCGTTATCGTGCGGCACGGCGAGATCATCGCTTACGGCAGAAACACCCGTGAGAAGAACGGCGATGCCACCTGCCACGCAGAGACCGAAGCGATACGCATGGCGTGCCGGGCTCTGGGAGGCTGGCATCTGACCGACTGTGAAATGTACGTCACTCTCGAGCCCTGCCCCATGTGCGCGGGGGCGATCGTCAATTCCCGCATCGACACGGTGGTGATCGGTGCGCCCGATCCCAAAGGCGGTGCTTTCGGCGGCGCGCTCGACATCCTGTCGGCTCCGCTGAACCACAAGCCCGGGATCGTTTCCGGCGTACTCAGCGAAGAATGCGCTGAATATCTGAAAACGTTCTTCCGCGAAAAGCGGGAGCGGGGAAAACGCCGCTGAATATTCAAATCAAGCCCGGTTTCAGCCGGGCTTTTATTTATTGCGGAGTAAAGTGAGCACACGCTCGAAGTTTTCCGGGAGCGGTGCTTTTACCGTGACCTTCTCGCCCGACACCGGATGGGTGAACGTAAGCTCGCCTGCGTGCAGGCATTGCCCTGCCATCAGGGACGGGTGCTGTTTTTCAAACAGCGACGGTCTGCCGTACACCGGGTCGTATATGACCGGGTGACCGATATATGCCATATGGACTCTTATCTGGTGAGTTCTTCCCGTTTCCAGGCGAAGCCGTACCAGAGAAAATCCGGAAAATTCCTCTATCACCTCGTAGTGGGTGACGGCACGCTTGCCGCCCTCCCGGCAGATCGCCATTTTCTTGCGGTCCGAGGGATGTCTTCCGAGGGGGGCATCCACCGTGCCCTTTTCATCGGGCCTTCCCAGCACCACGGCGTAGTACACTCTCGCCATGGAATGGTCCTCCAGCTGGGCAGCGAGAGAAAGGTGCGCCGCATTGTTTTTCGCCGCGGCGATAAGTCCGCTGGTATCTCTGTCTATCCTGTGGACGATGCCCGGTCTGATAACTCCGTTAATATCGGAAAGCGAATCGCCGCAATGCCACAGCAGCGCCGAAACCAGCGTGCCGTTACTGTGGCCGGGCGCGGGATGCACCACCATGCCCTGGGGCTTGTTCACCACGATGACGTCATCGTCCTCGTATACCGTATCAATGGGGATATCCTCCGGCATGACGTCGCACAGCTGAGGCTCGGGAAGTTCGATCACAAATTCATCTCCCGCGGACACCTTATGGTTTTTACGGCAGATCTTACCGTTGACCGTGACGTTTCCTTTTTCAAGGATGCCCGCCGCCGCGCTTCTGGTGATCTCCGCCGCCTCCGCCACGACTACGTCCGCCCTTTTTCCGGCGTCCGCGTCCGTTGCCGTGTATTCCGTTGTCAGTTCGGGATCACTCATCGCTTTTGGCGGCCTTTTCCGCTTTGCCCTCACGGACGGTTTCGATGATGAGGTACACTATCAGTATCCCGCACGCCACCGTGACGAATGAATCCGCCACGTTGAACACGGCGAATTTCATGAAGTCCACCTCGATGAAATCGACCACGTAACCGTTCAGCGTTCTGTCTATCATGTTGCCGATGCCGCCGCCGATGATCATTCCCAGCGCGGTCTTCAGCCAGATGCTGCGGGGCTTTGCCCGCCAGATATATACTATTATCGCGATTATTGCCGCGGCGGACACCACCATGAACACCCATCTGTGATCGGCAAGCATGCCGAATGCCGCGCCCTCGTTGCGGATATAGGTAAGGTGAAACAGCCCGTCAATACACCTGACGGTCCCGCCCTCCGCTATATTCTGCACCACGAGATATTTTGACAGCTGATCCAGAAGGATCACCGCGGCGCATATCACAAGGCTCAATACCATTGCGTGTCCTGCCTTTCGGTCACATTTCACTGGGGATCGTCCGGGATCCCGTCGTCTTCGTTTATGAAATCAGCGAGGAATTTATAATATTCGTCCTCGATGTCGCCGCCGTCAAAGGCAGGCTCTTCATCTCCGGCGGGAGCGGCCTCTCCGGCAGGCTCCTCTTCCTCTTCTTCCTCAAATATTTCTTCAGCCGCTTCTTCGGCTTCTTCGGCTTCTTCCGCTTCTTCCTCTGCGAAGTCTGCGAACTTCTCTGCAAAATCAGCAAACTCCTCTGCGGGTTCTTCAACCTCGTCCTCTGCCAGGTCGGCGATCTCCTCTGCGGCTTCCTCTACCGTATCCTGAACGGGCGGGAGCTCCTCCGGCTCTTCCTCATCGGTGATCATAAGGGATTCGAAGAACTCTCTGTTTTCCGCGAAAAAGTCCGGCTCGCTCTTTTCGGCGGGCTTTTCCTCTTCGTACTCCCCGGCGGGGATATCTATATCGGAAAATGCGGGGATCTCCTCGGGAATACCGTCCTGCACGTCATCGCCGCCGATGAACAGTCCGAACTCCTCCCCGGGAGTGGTCTCCTCTTCCTCTTCTTCCTCCACGGGCACGAATTCCGAGATGAGATCGTTATATTCGTCCTCGGGGATATCGCTCATGTCCAGCTCCGGCTCCGGCTCATCTTTCGCGAACATATCGTCCTCAGCGGTCCCGCTTCCGACGAATTCCTCTTCTTCGGTGTATTCCGCCGCGCCGTCCTCCGTGATCTCGGCCTCTTCAAAGGTCTGGGAGAACACGTTTGAGGTGTCCTCGTCCTCGCCGTTCATGACGAACTCGCTGCCCTCGTCCGTTCCGTAATCCTTGAAGATGCTCTCCTGAGGATACTCCACGAACTCGGGGAGCTCGGCATGGGGCTCCTCGTGGGATTCAAACTCGTCAACAGCCTCCGCAACCTTGGTGTAGTCGGGCTCGTAAACGAAGTTCTCCGCCGTTGCGGCGATGGACTCTATCATGTCTATGTGGGAGCTGTAAAGTGCGAAAAGCTGATCCTTGAAGGAGGTGACCTCCGCTCTTATTACGTCCACGGTGTTCATTCTGTCCGCGATCTTGAGGTCAAGATCGGAAATGATCTCACCGCAGCTCTCTCTGGCACGGTCGAGAAGAACGTCGCTGCGCTCCTTGGTATCCGACAGCATTTCCGCCGCCGCGCGCTTGGAATCCGCTATGTTCTGTCTTAATCCGTTTTCCGTTTCGGAGAAACGGCGGATAAGTCTCCCCGCGGCGTCAAGCTTCTGCTCGAGCTCGTTGACACGGGCCTTTAAGTACAGATTCTGCGATTTCAGGTCCTCGATGGCATTATCGACCTGACTGGTGTTATATCCTTTTTTCTCGACGGTGAATTCAAAATTATCAGTCATGTTCCCGCACCTTTCTCCATGCTGTGCTTATATATATTTTCTCGCAAGGATCCGTATTCTGCCTTTTCTGGTTTCGTCCCTTGCTCTGTCTATCAGAAATTTTCCGTATCCCCGCACCGAAATGATATCGCCCTCGGCGATCCTGCGGTCAGGCTCGGTGAGCGGAAAGTAATTCTGCTCCGCCATGCCGCTTTCGATGATGTATGCCGCCTTCTCACGGGAAACTCCGCAAAGCGACCGCACGATACTGTCCGCTCTCGGGGATGCCGCGGTGAAGCTTATGTCCTCGTATTCTCTCAGAGCTTCAAAGTCACGCCCCATATGCGCCGGGATGCAGGACACGGCGTCCCTCCCCGCGCGGGCAAGCTCCGACGTAAGATAATCCGCGCTCTTTTTCTCCGAAAAAACGAAAAAATCTTCTCGTCCGCCGTCCCTGCCTCTGACTATGTCGCCGATAACGCTTCGCTTTATTCCCAGCGCCATGAGCGCTCCAAGCCAGTCGCGGTGGCCAAGCTCCACGTATCCGGAGCTGCATAACTTCAGCGGAGAGATGAATTCATCCGGCAGGTCCTCCGCTCCGTACGTTTTAAGAAGGCGGAGAAAAAAGGCCTCCCTCTCCGGAGAAAAAAGATTCAGCGGCGGCCTCTCCTCGGGGGTGATCCATGCGGGCAGAAAGATCGCTGCCCTGCGCTCCGCCCCTCTGTATCCGCCCCAGAAAAACAGATTGTCCGCGCCGCCTTTTCCGTTCAGCGCTTCAAAGACCGTCCTCTGCTCTGCCGGCGTTAAAAAAGACGAGGCGACCGCAGAATTCTCACAGCGCGCGGACAATTCCGCCGCTCTGAAAATCAGCAGCCGTCTTTCGTCATCTGTTAAAGTTTTCTTTCCCGTTCCGGTGTTTTTCACGGTGCTGCCCCGGTACTGCGGAAGCTTTAACTCAATATTCGCCGAAGTCGTCTTCTACTGCGGGCACCTCAGCAACCTGAGGTTCGGGAGCAGCCTTCTTTGCGGTCAGCTTTGCATCTCCCACGTCCACGTTGGAAGGAGTGATAACGTATGCGTTGGAAGCGATCTTCTTCAGAGACCCGTCGATGGAATAAGCAACGCCGGACAGAAAGTCGATAAGACGGCGAGCGGTTTCCTTATTGGTGTTCTCAAGGTTGAGAACAACGGTTCTTCTGGAGAGAAGATGATCTGCGATCTGAGCAACGCTGTCGAAGGACTCGGGCTTAACGACCTTCATCTCCAGAGCGCTTCCGGAAGAACCGGAAATGCTGATGCCGGTAGCGCCGTAAGGAGCACCTGCGGATACAGCGGGCTCGGAGTCTGCGGGATCGTCATAAGAGCCGAAGTTTTCGGAATAGTATCCGTCGTCAGCGTAGTTTTCGTCGTAAACGTCGTCTTCCGCACCGTTCATTCTTCTCTTGATGTTGTCAACAATACCCATTTTTTATTTCCTCCAAATAATTTGCAGAATGATTATGATTGCTTTTCGGGATAAGCGCGCTTTCCGAATATGGAGCTGCCTACTCTCACCATGCCGGCGCCTTCGAGTATGGCTGCCTCAAAACTGTCGCTCATTCCCATTGATAATATACACTCTATTATATTATGCGATTTTTTTCCTAAAAAGTCAAGATATATTGCGTATGTTTTCTCAAAATATTTTCTGTATTCGTCATTTTTCCCGCAAACGGGCGCCATGGTCATCAGCCCCCGCACGCGGAGGGCGGGCAGTTCCTCAATGGCGGCAACGGTTTCGGGCACCGCCTCCGGCATGATGCCGTTTTTGTTTTCCTCCCTGCCGATATTGATCTCGCAGAGCACGTCGGTGACGATCCCCGCCTCCTCGCTCCGCTTTGAGATCTCCTGCGCCAGGCGGACACTGTCCACCGACTGTATCATCTGCACCTTTCCCACGATGCTTCTCACCTTATTGGTCTGGAGATGGCCGATAAGGTGCAGGGGAACGGTGTTTTTCAGGTCGTCGTATTTCGTGAGGAACTCCTGCACGCGGTTTTCGCCGACGGCGCGGAGCCCCAGCTCATTTACCGCATAGAGTATCTCCTCGGAGGGAACGGTCTTGGTGGCGGCAAGAAGCGTTACGTCGCCCTCGCCCGCGTTGCGCCGCGCCTTTGCGTTCTCTATTCTTTCGCACACTCTGAGATAATTTTCTCTTATCTCGGCTTTTCTTTTTTCTTCCATCCCTTTATCCATTCTCCGTGCGGCATTCGGCACAGTCCGTTTCGGAAACGATGTACTGCTCGGGTACCGGATGTCCGTTTTCCTTCGCTTTGTTTTTCATATATTCCGCTATGTACAGGTCCTCCACGGAGGGTTCGACGGGCTTATCCCCGTGGCTGTGGCACACGATGATGCGTGCCGCCCCCAGAGCTTTTGCCCTCTCCCCGGTCTCCATGGAGAATGCCGCGGGGTCTTTCAGACCGGGAGCGGTGACGAAATCCAGCACTCTGTCCTTGGCGGAAAGATATATGACTGCCACGCTTTCGTATTTTCTTCCCAGAAAGCGCAGGTAAATATACGTTTTTAATCTGAATTCGTTATCAAGTCCGGCGCTTTCGATATCATCGCAGATGATACGGCGCACCGTATCCGCCGAAAGCTTTATGCCGTCCGCGGTGGCATTTCCCACGCCGCGCACCCGGGTGAGGTCGTCCTTTGTGACGGAGAACAGCCCTTTTTCGGTGACGTCATCAAGCAGGCCGTGTGCCACGGGATTGGTATCAAGGCGGGAAACATAGCTGAAAAGAAGCATTTCAAGAAGCTGATGGGTATCGAACACGCTCTCACCGTACTTTTCGTATTTTTCCCTCATTCTGTTGCGGTGTCCCATATGAGAGTTTTTCAATGTGCGTTCCCCTTCAGTCTGTATATTTTCGCGTATCCCCGCTCGGTCACGAGCTCGTAATCGTCGCCCATGTCACGGTACAGCTTTTCGGTGTGTTCATCGGATTCGTAGCGGACGTCTATGATACAGTAGTCCGTTTTCCCGAAATCGCCGTAGTAGTCCGGACAGGTGTGCAGATCGTCGATATACCACAGATGCGGCATCATGAAGCCGTACGCCGTGACGGAGGCATCCTCCGGAACGGTTTTCAGCGCCATATCGGTCTGCTCATATATTTCACGGCGGGCCGCATACTTGGAAACGTATCTTTCCGCCTTGGGGAGCGTCAGCGACAGGGTGAACACGGCGCAGAGCACCAATGACGACAGAAGCGCGAATCTTCTCGTTTCCGGGGAAAGGCGGGAGATGCAGAGAAGCGCGGAAAAAATCATCAGCGCCGCCGTTCCGTAGGTGTACTGATAATCCACGTTATACTGGTACATCCACGAGGGAACGAGATTTATAATGAGCAGGGGGATCATGAGGACGAGGTTTGAGCATTTTCTGTGGGCGAAGGGCAGGAACAGCAGAGGCGCGCCCGTCCAGAGGACGAATTCAAGCTTCTGTCCCGGATAGGTGATCTCACGGTATGCTTCCGTATCTGCCCCGCTGAAAATTTCTTTGATGAGGTAGCCCGCATCAATAAAGCAGGTCTTCACCGCGTCGAAAAGCCCTCCGTTTTTCGAGGCGGAAAGATTTGCGAATCTGCCGGACATGATCTCTCCTCCGCACAGCCGTATCATGGCGCAGGCGAAGAAGAAATAGCCGATGCTGAACACGGCGATTACCGCGGCAAAAGCTCTGTCTCTTCCGGTCACCAGCATCCACAAAGCGATGGCGAGCACGTATATGAAAGCGTCCTCTTTTACAGAAAGAGTTAGCAGGCAGAACACCGCCGTGCCGACTCTGTTGTTTTCAAGCACGAACCACACGGCGTACAGAAGAAGCACCGTGAGGAATTTGTTTTCATGGAAATCGTAAAAAGTGCCGTTTGATATTGTGGGATACAGAAGATAAACGGCTGCGGCGAGAAGCGATGCTTTCTCGGAAAGCCCCAGCGTTCTGCATATCCTGCGGACGGGGAAAGCGCCCAGCCCGGTGATGACCGCCTGCGCCAGAAGAAGATACAGGGGCGAGCGGAAAATATAATATCCCGGCAGTAAAATATAGAATACGGGTGAAAAATGTACGGCAAAATGGCTGACCTCGCCGGCCCTCTCCACGGTGGTGACGGGAAGCCCGGTCTTTGCCATCTGCTCGAACATCTGGGCGAAAATGCCGAAATCGTAAGTGGCGTGGGAATATGTCTTATATTTTGCGGCGGTGCAGAGAAAGATCACGGCCGCGTATACGAGGAACATCCCCGCCGTTATCATAAACGATGCTTTTCTGCCGATCTTCACGGCGGAAAGGCCCGCACGGTCCTCGTCCGTCACGTATTTCACGGCGATGACAAGCACCGCGCCGATGCCTATATTGAAAAAAATATCTCCGGGGTGCTGGCACACCAGCACGGCGGAAAATGCAAAGAACGTGACGATAAGCGACCACGCGATGATTTTTTTGGTTTTAAGAAGCAGGGAAAACGCGGTTATCGCCGCAAACGAAAGCACCGTGATAAGTATTGACGGCAAAACGGAGCTTTGCCGCACCAGCGTGAGATCGGTGAAACTGCCGCCGGAAGCGAAACTTATCTGCGAAAGGGCGAAAGCGGCACAAAGCGCAGCAAAATAATCTGCTGCGCCCAGTATTTTCAGACATGACATGCGTTTCATGGGTGTCTTTGCCCCCGCTTTTCTTACAGTATTGCGTCCTTTATCCCGTTCAGATCCTTAAGATCGAAAATATATGAAATATAGCTTTTCGGGCAGGGGATGAACTCCCCGCCGTCTATCATTTTCAGTATTTCTTCCTTTGAGGCGTAGCGGGCATCCGCCACCTCCTCTTTTTGCAGTACCAGATCTTTTACGTCCGCGTCGCCCACAAGGAGATACACGTCGTCGTATCCGGGAAAGAAATTGACGGTGAGGTTCGGTCTTCTTCCCGTAAGGTCGATCCTTAACCCCAGCTCCTCAAAGGTTTCCCTTGAGGCGGCCTCTCTGGAGTTTTCCCCCGCGAGAGCGCTTCCTCCCACGGAAACGTCCCAGTATCCGGGCCATTCCTTTTTATCGGCTTTCCTCTGCTGGATGAGCATTTCACCCCGGGAATTGAAGATGCAGACGTGCACCACCATATGGTAGCGGCCCGCCGTCATTTTCTCCCCTCTCACCGCGGTTTCGCCGGTCTTTATTCTGTCTATGTCGTATACGTCCCACGTTTCCGCCATGCTGATCACCATGCTTTCTCAGCACTTTGCGCCTTCGGCACAAAGTGGGCGTGAAACAAGTATACTTCTGTTACGGATTTCCTGATGTTTCACGTTAGAACCTCCCTGCCGGAGAGATCACGTTGAGATCCTCAAAGGAGAGGATATCCGAAAGGATGTAGTTTGAAACGAACATTCCCTGCGGAGTCAGCGCAACGCCGTTTCTCGTTTCTCTCATGTAGCCGCCCGAGATATAAAATCCCAGTTTTTCGCCGTACATTTCACGGAAATCGCATCCGAAATGCATATAGAAATCACGGAAAGAGATGCCCTCCGTAAGTCTCAGCCCGAGCATTATGTATTCGCCCATGCCGGCTCTGCCGGAGATCTCCTCCAGATTTTCGGTGATGGCTTCGGCGGCGGACATGTTCTCAACGCCGTTTATGTATTTTTCCATATTGCGGACGAAAGAGTATCTGTTATTGTTGAAGAACGAGTGCGCTCCGGGGCCGAAGCCCAGATATTCCTCGCAGTTCCAGTATCTCATATTGTGCCGTGATTCTTTGCCGCGCCGCGCGAAATTGCTTATCTCGTACTGGGCGTAGCCTCTTCTTTCAAGCATGTCCACGGCTTTCATGTACATGGAATATTCCGTATCCTCGTCGGGGAGCACAAGCGTATCCCTGATCTTTCCGAATTTTGTATCCGGCTCGATCTTGAGATTGTACAGGGAAACGTGCTCCGGGCGGAGTCTCGTGACGAAATCCACGGAGCGGAGCAGGCTGTCCTCCGTCTGGAGCGGGATGCCGAACATAAGGTCAACGCTGATGTTTCCGATCTTCGCATCCCTTGCGGCACTAAAGCATTCTCTGAATTCCTCTGCGCTGTGTATTCTGGACAGCGCCTTCAGCTCTCTGTCATCCGATGACTGCAGGCCGATGCTCACCCGGTTGACACCGTGGCGGCGCAGTCTTGCAAATGTTTTTTTATCTGCGGTGGCGGGGTTTGCCTCGATGGTGATCTCCGCGTCCTTTGCCACTTTGAAGTTCTTTTTCACCGCATCCAGTATGCGGCACAGCATTTTCACGGGCATGACCGTGGGCGTTCCGCCGCCTATATAGACGGTGTCCACGGTGCGGCCCTTTGCGGCGTCCTTATAATATGCCATGTGTGAGCACAGCGCCGCCGTATATCTTTCAAAGACGTCTTCTCCCCCGGGGACGAAGGAGTAGAAATCGCAGTATGCACATTTACTCAGGCAGAAAGGGACGTGCACATATATTCCCAGTTTTCCGTTTCCGGTATATATCATACTGTGTCCCTCCTTTTCTGAAAACACTTCCAAAACATTATTTATATCACTTTTGTTGACAAAATTCAAGAAATCTGATATACTAATAGCAGAGGATGACGGAGGTACGGAACCTTGTTCCAAAACTCGGGGCAAAATGCCAGCATCCTCTTTTTTTATGCTTTTTTTATTTATTGCACTTAATATTTCATATGTTTTTTGTCAGTTTCCGAAGGATACTTCCTTCACGCTTCCGATTTTTTCATCATCAAAGCTGCACGGATACTTCTCTTTTACGGAAGCGACTTTTTCGTTGTATCCGTCCTTTGCGGCAAGCTCCTGCACGCTCTTTTTCCATGCGGGGCCGCCCTCCTCACCGTAGCAAACGATGAAGCCCTCGCCGTCCGGCGCCTCAACAAAGCCTACGTCGCCGGGCTTTCTCTCAGATGAGAACACCCACGGAACGAGTATTGCGGGACATGCCGTGCGCTCAAGATCCGAGAGCTCCTCCGAGCCGTACCGGGAGGAAAGCTCCTCAAAGGTCTTTTCGTCGATCCCCTCGGAATACTTGCCGAAAACGCCCGCGCCCTCGTTCTTGTCGGTGAAGCGGATATATTTTATGTTTTTGAGAGTCTCCCCGTCACGGTAGAGCACCTCGGTATACGCGCCCTCACGGTCCTTGGCGGAGAATATCATCGTCACGGTGACGTTTCCGGTGGACTGCTCCTTTGTGTGGATGTCAAAGGCACGCCTGCCTTCCTCAAAAGCCCACTCGCTCACGTCGGAGCCCGGGATATAGTTCTCTCCGATGTGGATCTTGTCGTCCACCTGTCTTTCGATCAGATCCCTGAAATCAGCGTAATTTCCGTGGAAATTCTGCTCCGTTATCGTATCGCGGACAGCCGTGGTAAAGGTCTCCCTGTCATAGCAGGTCATGAATCTTTCCACCTTGTCCTTGGAAACGGTGATCTTGATATAATCGTATCTGAGAAGCGCCTTGGGTGCTTCCTCGTAATATTTCGAATAGTCCTCGTCGGACACGTCCGCGTGGGACGTGACATACGCCTTGTATTCCTCGGCGAGAGTCTTTATCTCAAGACATTTTTCGACGCATTTTTTGTCAACGCCCTCACCGAATGCCCACGGGAGATACTCCTCAAGGGACATTCTGACGCCATCCGCGTCGCTCTCGTATTCCGAGAAAATATCCCCGATCTTCTTTTTGCCGTCGGAGGAAAGGGTGATACCCTCGTCTCCCGCGCCGTTCACCAGAGCCAGATTTTCCTCGATCTGCGTTCTGACCAGCGACGAGAGATAATCATACCACGTCACGCCCTCCGCCTGTTCCTGTTCCCGCAGGCTCTTTTCCGTATCAAGGCCGATGCCCCGCACGTACTCGGAGTGCTGTTCCACGAAGTCACGGTAGTAGGAATTGAAGAAATAGGAATACATTTCCTTCGTCACGGAGCTGTCTCCCGCTCTGATGCACACGTCTCCCGGCAGAGCTTCTTCTTTTTTCGCACAGCCGAACAGAGGCAGAAGCATCAGCGCCGCCAACATCAGCGATATTATTTTTACCGTTTCCGTTTTCATGTGGTAACGTGCTCCTTTCGAAGTATAAAAAGCCGATAACAGCGGGCGATTATGCCCGCCGTCATCTGTGATCATGCTGTTTTTCTCAGTTTGCCGCAGAGGTATCTGCCGCAGAGCTCAGGTCAACTTCCTTTACGTACTTGGTCGCATCGGTGTTCACCGTTACTGCGAATTTTTCCTCAAGTGCCTTGAAATCCTTCTCATAGTCGGCGCTGAGAAGTCCGTTGTCGGCGGTAGCCTGCCACTTCATCATGTCGTCGCCGCAGTAGTAAACTACGTAGTAGCCCTTGTCGGCAACGCCGATGACCTCGCAGTCACCTGCTTTTCTTGCGCTGTCATAGAGCCATGCATCGACCTCGTCGCCGATAACGCCCTTGTCAGCCTTTTCAACGAGACCGCCCTCGTAGTTTCCGTCGCCGTACTTGTCCTCGGCGGCGAGAGCTGCGAAGTTGTCCTCGGTGGCATCCTTCTTGTACTCTTCCATGACGCTTTCGGCAAAGGTCTTTGCAGCCTCTTCGTTCTCGAAGTCCTCGGTAAGAGCGGGGATGTAGCGGAAGTTCTTGAGCGCATAAGCGTCACGGTACAGGCAAGCGGAGCCGATATCGGAGCCTTCTGCGGGCAGGATCATGTATACCGTATAGGAATCGTCCTCATCCTCGGTATAGGTCTCGTAGCCCTTTCTCGCATCGTCGAACAGCCAGTTGTTGAGATCGGAATCGGAATAGGTGTTGCCCTCTTTCAGGCATCCCTCAACAAGCGCGTTGATATCAACGTTGTCTTCCTTGAGGGCCTCTTCGTCCATATCCTTGTATTTGTCGGTCTTCAGATAGTTTTCAACGTAGGAGCAGAATGCTTCCTTGTCGGTGGTTGCGGCAAGCTCTGCTGCAAGGCCCTTCATGCGCTCTGCCTCTGCCTTGTCGGCAGCAGCAGCTGCTTCCTTTTCCTCCTCGGTGGCATCGTCTCCGACGGTGGTTGCGGTCACGGAGAAGGTGTAGGTCAGATAATCCGCCTTGCGGAAGGTGTCCTTGTTGTCCTCGTAGTACTTGTCCCAGTCAGCCTCGGTGTACTCGTGACGGCTCTGGAGCTCCTGGGAGTAGTGGGATGCGAGCTCGGAGAGCTTCATGCACTGGCGGAGCACCTTTTCGGTAACGCCGCTGCCGTATACTGCCTTCAGGTAGTAGTCGAAGGAAACGTTGTAGCTCGTTGCCTGAGACTTCAGTGCCTCAACAGCCTCGTTCACTTCAGCCTCGACCTCATCGTCCATGTCGAAAGTGTCGTCAGCCTTTGCAGCCTCGCAGAGAACGAGGAGCTGCTTTACGGAATCAACGGTGCCGCTCATGAAATAATCGTACCATGTCTGTCCGTCGGGAGTGGTCTGGTCCTTGAGAGCCTTGGTAACGTCCAGGCCCGTGTAGGACAGATACTGCTGATAGCTGGATACGTAGCTCTGGTATGACTGGTTGAAGAAATAGGTGAGCATGGGCTGGGTTATCTTATAGTTATCGCTCTCCACGGTCTTCATGTTCTTCTGGATCAGTCCGGGTATGTATTCAGCGGCGAATACGCCCAGCACGAGAACAACTGCAAGGATGGCCGCAACGATGGCAACTATCTTGCCCGCCTTGCTCTCTTTCTTTTCAAATTTCTTTGCGGAGCCACGCGCCAGATCAAGCTCGGCTGCGGCTCTGACTCTTTTTTTCTTTCCCATTTTCGGAAATCCGCCTTTCTCTTTTTGAGAATAATGTTCCGCCGCGAAAATCCGCCGGCGGAAATATCACACCGTAGTATACCACATTCTTCTCCGTTTTTCCAGTACCTTATCATATTTTTTAATAAAAATATCAATTTTTTTATATCTCTTCCGCAAAAAGTCCGCTTTCCGTACTTTTTCTTATTGTAAAACAGACGCCGGTTTGTTATAATTGGGGGAGAAAGAGGTGGTTTCGTATGGATAAATTAAAGCTGACCGCATCCATGTGCATTTTCGGCACGATCGGTCTTTTTGTAAAATTCATTCCTCTGCCCTCCTCCGTCATCGCCTGCGTGAGAGGTCTCACAGGTGCGCTGTTCCTTTTTCTCGTATGCCTTCTGACAAAAAAGAAATTCGACCTTGAAAGCGTCCGTAAAAATCTTCTCCTGCTCTGCATCTCCGGCGGTGCCATAGGAATAAACTGGATCCTTCTTTTCGAGGCGTACAGATACACCACCGTGGCGGTGGCGACTCTGTGCTACTACATGGCGCCCGTTTTCATAATCATCCTTTCTCCCCTTGTGCTGAAAGAGAAAATGACCGCAAAAAAGCTCTTGTGCATTGCCGTTGCCCTTTTCGGAATGCTTCTGGTCTCCGGCGTCATCCGTGAGGGCGTGCCCTCCGACCTGCGCGGCATACTTCTGGGTCTCGGCGCGGCGGCGGTATACGCATCCATAATCTTCATGAACAAAAAGATCTCGGGCGTTCCCGCCTTCGACAAGACCATAATCCAGCTTCTTTCCGCGGGAGTCGTGGTGCTTCCGTACTGCCTCGTGACCGTAGGGCCGGAGGAGCTTTCTGCAAAGCCCGTAGAGCTTATCCTCCTTGCCGCGGTGGGCATCATCCACACGGGTGTGGCATATCTCCTCTATTTCGGCTCAATGAGCACCATCAATTCGCAGACCATAGCGATCTTAAGCTACGTGGACCCCGCCCTTGCGGTGATCCTTTCGGCGGCGGTGCTCCGTGAAAAGCTTGATGTTTTCGGCATTATCGGCGCCGTTCTCATAATCGGTGCGGCTCTCATTTCCGAGCTCCCCGTGTTCGAGCACGGCAGAGAGGAGAAGGCATAAAAATGAAAGACCTTGACACAATGAGAAAAGAGCTTGACACGATCGACGAAAAGCTCTCCGCCCTTTTCCTCGAAAGACTTGAAATATCCCGCAGGATAGGGCTTTTCAAGAAAGAGAATTCCATGGGGGTGAACGACCCCGGAAGAGAAAAGGATATCCTCGACCGCATCACCCGTGACGCGGGCGGGGACGCGCAGTTCCTTGAAGAACTGTACGGAAAAATATTTGAAATAAGCAAAAAAGTTCAGAAATAAGAAAGGAGCCGGATATGCCCTGCGGACTTCTGGGAGAAAAACTTTCCCACAGCTACTCCCCCGATCTTCATAGAATACTGGGATGTCCGGATTATGCCCTTTTCCAGGTATCCCCCGATGAGCTTCCCGCATTCATGGAGCGCGCGGAATTCGATGCGCTGAACGTGACCGTGCCCTATAAAAAGGCCGTTATCCCCTATCTTTCGGGCATGTCAGCCGCGGCGCGGGCGGCGGGAAGCGTCAACTGCATCAAAAAAATGCCGGACGGCACGCTTTTCGGCGACAATACCGATGCCCGGGGCTTTGCCGCCCTGCTTGACTTCCACAAAATCGCCGTGAAGAACAAAAAAGTTCTGGTGCTGGGAAGCGGCGGCGGCGCAGGAGCCGTTCTCTCAGTGATGAACGAAAGGGGAGCGAACGCCGTGACCGTGTCACGGAGCGGCCCCGTTGATTACGAAAACGTTTATTCCCTCCACGGAGACGCCGATATCATCGTCAACGCGACACCCGTGGGGATGTATCCCGGGAACGGCATTTCCCCCATCGACTTATCGCCGTTTTCAAAGCTCTCCGCCGTTGTCGACCTGATTTATAACCCCGACCGCACCGAGCTTCTTCTTTCGGCGGAGGACCGGGGCATCACCGCCGTGGGCGGCCTTTACATGCTGGCGGCGCAGGGCGCTTTCGCCGAAGAGTTCTTTTTCGGAAAGCACTTCACCGCAGGCGACGTCACCAAGGCGTACAATTTCCTGAGAAATTCCAAGCGGAACATCGTTTTCATCGGCATGCCCGGAAGCGGAAAGACCGTTATGGGCAGAAGACTTGCGGCGGCGCTCCGCCGTCCCTTTGAGGACGTGGACCGCACCATCGAAAAGGAGTGCGGACGGCACATCCCCGATATCTTCGCAGAAGACGGAGAAAACGCTTTCCGGGAAATGGAAACGGAATACACGAAAAGGCTGTGCCGCTCCTCGGGAAAAGTGATATCCACCGGAGGCGGCGTGGTCACAAGACCGGAGAACCGCAGATTCCTGCGGGAGAACTCCGTGGTGATATATCTCATCCGCCCCACGTCAGCACTTACCGTGAAAAACAGGCCCGTATCCAATTCCGTCCCTCCGGAACAGCTGGCGGCACAGCGCATCCCGCTTTATAAGGAGTGGTCCGACGTGAAGCTCTATAATTCCGGGATAGGCCCCACCGTGGGAGAAATAATCAGATTTCTGCATCTTAAAACGGAGAACAAAAAATGAAGATCCTCATCGTAAACGGCCCGAACCTCAATATGCTGGGCATCCGCGAGCCGGAAATATACGGAAAAGAGACCTATGCCGACCTGTGCGGCTTTATCGGTGACGTCTGCCGCGGGGCAGGTGCGGAATACGAAATATTCCAGTCCAACCACGAGGGCGCGATCGTTGATAAAATACAGGAAGCATATAAGAAATTCGACGGGATCGTCATAAATCCCGCCGCGTATACCCATACGAGCATCGCCATCCCCGACGCGCTGAAGGCGGTGGGCATCAGAGCGGTGGAGGTGCACCTTTCCGATATCACGAAAAGGGAGGATTTCCGGAAGATCTCCTACGTTTCCCCGGTATGCGAAAAGACCTTCTCGGGCCTCGGCTTCGAGGGCTACCGCAAAGCGATTGAATTCCTCCTTAACTCTTAAAACTGAAAAAGCACCTCTTTTGCGGAGTGTCCTTTAGAACACTCCGCAAAAGAGGTGCTTTTTTCTTTCATTTACGCTCTTCTTGAGTTGGCATCCTTGACGCCGCGGGCGTTCTTTCTGCCCTCGGGGATTATCTCTCCGGCGGCGGTCAGCGCCATCTTGGTCATCAGCGGACCCACAAGCTCGTAGATGAGCACGGAGAACAGGATTATGTTGCGGATGAGAGTGCCGTCCGCACCCAATTGCTGTGCGGTGATGGACATGCCCAGCGCCACGCCCGCCTGGGGGAGAAGCGTGATGCCCAGATATTTCTGCACGGTGGGGGAGCATCCGGAAATCTTGGAAAAGAATCTTGCGCCCACGTATTTTCCCACGCTTCTGCTGAGGATATATACGATACCGATAAGGATTATGACCACGTTGCCGAAGACCACGAAATCAAGCTCCGCGCCGCTGAGGGCGAAGAACATGATGTAGAGGGGCGCCGTCCAGCGGTCCACTCTGTCCATGAGCTCCGCGGAAACCTCGCACATATTGCAGAACACCGTTCCCAGCATCATGCAGGCGAGAAGATTGGAAAATCCGAAATTGATGTTTCCGATCGAGAACTTCAGCTCGGTGACGGCGACCGTCAGCAGGACGAAAGCGATGGATATGGCCATACGTTTGCTTCGGGAGTGGAAGAATTTCTCCATGAAATTGAAGACGATGCCCACAAGAAAACCGAGTGCCAGGGACATTACCACCTCGATGAGGGGCTCAACGATAACGCCCAGCACGTCCACCTCGCCGGAGGTGAGGGATTTTGCGATACCGAAGGAAACGGCGAAAATGACAAGGCCCACGGCATCGTCGAGAGCGACGATGGGCAGAAGCAGGCTCGTGACCTCGCCCTTCGCCTTGTACTGGTTGACGACCATCAGCGTTGCGGCGGGAGCCGTTGCGGCGGCGACCGCGCCCAAGGTTATTGCCACGGGGAGGGAGATGACGTCGGGGAAGATGAAATGGACGATAACGAGGCAGATATCAACGAGAACGGTGGCGGTGAGCGCCTGGAAAGTACCGATTATCGCCGCCGCCCTGCCTGTTTTTTTCAGATCCGCAAGGCGGAATTCGTTTCCGATGGAAAAGGCGATAAAGCCCGTTGCCACCTTGGAAATGATACCGAATCCGGCGACCTCCTCAAGGGAGGAATAGCCGATGCCGGGGATACCAAGCTGACCGAGGCAGAAGGGGCCGATAAGGATACCTGCGATAATATAAGCGGTCACGGCGGGGAGAGAAAGGGGTTTTGCCGCGCGGGACATGAGAAGCCCCGCAAGGAGCGTGATCGCACAAAGCATCAGAATTTTCATTGTTTTCACCTGATTTTATATTTTACGACAAATGTTATACCACTTTGCGCACGGGATGTCAAGGGGAAGCAAATTATAGTTTGCGGGGAAGCCCCCGCGGGCGAGAGACGCTTCGCTGTTAAACCGTTTTTGCG
>JAZUGU010000023.1:0-30845 GCA_045641325.1 Candidatus Avispirillum sp. | reverse complement strand
ATCCGACTTAGGGGCTCTGCTTTCCTTTGGAAAGCGTCCCCTCGGTCCTCTTAACTCTTAAATCTTAAAACTGAAAAGCCCCCGTATGGGGGCTTTTTTATGCACCTCATCCGTCAAGAGCCGGGAGTATTCCGGCTCTTGCCACCTTCCCCGAAGGGGAAGGCTATCAAACGGGGCGTTTTCTTACTTTCTTCCTTTTGAGAACACGAGGTCGGAAACGCCGACGGCGTCCGCTTTCCATATGGACCCTTCGGGGCACGCGTCAAAGCAAGCTCCGCATCCGTTACAGATACTGTAATCTATCTGCGCCACGTTATCCTTTACCCTGATCGCTCCCTCACTGCAAACCTTTTCGCATTTGCCGCATCCGGAGCATCCCACGGCACATCTCTCGTGCATTCTCTGCGCCGTATCCTTTGAGGAACAGCCGACCCAGTAAAACGTATCATACGGTATCATTTTTATAAGGTGCTTGGGACACGCCTCTGTACAGATGCCGCATCCCGTACATTTCCTGTAATCGACCACAGCCGTTCCCATCTTAATATCTATGGCGCCGAAGGGACAGCTTTTCTGACACGTTCCCATTCCTATGCAGGCGAAGCGGCAGCTCCTGCTGCCTCCGCCCAGGTTCATGACTGCGGTACAGTCAAGCTCGCCCGCGTCAGTATCGTATTCGTATTTTTCTCCCACGGTCCTGTCCGTGCAGGAGCACATCACCTGTGCGCGAAGAGGCTCGACGGGGCCGTCCTCGTTTCCCACAAGAACGCCTATCGCCTGCGCGACGGGGGCGCCGCCCGCTTTACACGATGAGGGCGGGCACTCGCCTTTCGCTATTTTCATGGCAAGCTCCGCACAGTCCCTGCATCCGCAGGCTCCGCAGTTCTCGCCGGGAAGATAATCGAGTATCTTTTCCCTTTTTATCTCGTTTTCCACGGTTTCCCTGCTGTCATCTCCCGTTACGAATGCGGAGATGAGAAGCGTCAGCACGCAGATGACCGAGACGGTTATCACTACTCCAAGAAGCATGCTATACCCCCCCCGCATCAGGCTCCGACTCCGCAGAAGCCGGCAAATGCCATTGCCGCAAATGCGGCGGAGAGAAGCAGGATGGGAAGCCCTCTGAACGAGGGAACCGCTCTCATGCTTACGTTTTCAAGTCTTTCCTGGACGGAGCTGAATATGAGCAGAGACAGGGTGAAGCCCACGCCTGCCGCCAGAAGGAACAGCGCTGACTGTCCGATGGGAAGCGAATACTCCGTGCACATCCTCGCCGCGCCCATTACCACGCAGTTGGTGGATATCATGGGCATATTCACGGTGAAGCTCACGTAGAGCTTTTCGGATATCCTTTTGGACAGCAGATGGAGGCCGCAGATCACTGCGAGGATGACCATTGCCGTGGCAAAGGTGCTCATATACTCTATTCCGAGAGGTGTGAACACGTATCTGTTGAGAACCACCGTCACCGTTCCGGCGATGACCGTGACAAGAGTCACCAGTCCGCCGTACACAAGGGATGACGACCTCTTCTCCGACGAGGAGAAGAAACTCTCTATTCCGAAAAGACGGGAAAGGAGAAGGTTATCGGCAAAGATAGCCGCAATTATTATTGCCGCAGTACTCATGCTCTTTCTCCTTTCTTTCTCGCTTTTTCGATCACTTTCATCATTGCCGTGCCGAATGCGGCAAGCATCAGAACTCCTGCGGGAAGCGCAAGGATCGGCAGGGGTGCCGTGCCGAACACTTCCACTCCTCCGTTTCCGTCAAAGCCGCAGGCAAGGGTGCCCTTGCCGAGCAGTTCTCTGATAAACGAGGTGAAAACCATGAGGAGAAGGAATTCTCCGCCGGTGAGGATCGCATCCTCGAGCGCCCACGATACGGGCATCTCGGAGGCTTTTTCCAATCTCAGCATTACCACGCAGCTGACGGCGAGGATAGGGAGATATACTCCCAATGCCTCTACTGCCGCAGGCACGGTGATTTTTAACAGAAGCTCCGTGATGGATGCGCAGAATGCCGTTATCATAAGGCATACAGCATATCTGGTGCCGGGATAGATGAGCTTTTTCAGAGCGGACACGATAAGCTCCGCCAGAAGAAGCGTTATTATCATTGCCGCGCTGATGACAAGGCCTTTTGCAAGTGTGTCCGTTACCACGAGGGACGGGCTGACTGCCAGAAGCTTATGTATGGAGCGGTTATCCGCTTTATCAAGTCTTGATTTCAGTGTCATACTCTGCCTCCTCAGCCTTCCGCCGTGCTGTCATCCGCGGGAGCATCCGTATCGACGGGCTCATCGGTGACAGGGGGCGCTTCTGTGACGGGCTCCGTTTCCGGAGGCTCGGTTTCCGGTGCTTTGGTCGTTTCGGGAGCTTTCGTGGTCTCGGGTGCTTTGGTGGTCTCGGGTGCCTTGGTGGTATCCGCGGTTTCCGTTTCCTTGGTTTCGGTTTCGTAAACCGTGGTAACGTCGGTGCCGTCCACGTTCATGTTGCCGCCGCCGTGGTTGCCGTTGGCGCCGCCTCCCTGTCCGTCCAGCTCTCTGCCGTCGTCTGTGTCATCAAAGTCAGGATAGTCGTAATCGTAGCTGTGATGACCTTTTCCGGTGGTCTCTTCGGACTCTCCCGTGGTTTCCTCGGAATCGTCCTTATTTGAGTTGATATCCTTGGTGATCTCCTCGGCGGTGATGGTTTCCGCCTTAAGGTCCTTTGCCACGGAGAAGGTATTGATGCCGGTCTCGATGATATCCTTGACGCCTCCCACCACGGCATCGGACGATGCGGTGGCTCTGGAGATAAGGTCTATCTTCGTATCCTCATTGAACACGGTCATGCCGCGGAACTGGTTCAGAAATTCTTTATTTCTGATCTTATCGCCGAGCCCGTTGGACTCGTTTTCGTCCACGACGGAAACGCCGACGATCTTATTTTCGCCGTCCATGGTAAGGAGGAGCTCGATATCCCCCGCAAAGCCTTTGACGGTGTTATAGACGCCGATGCCGGCGACCTTTTCTTTATAATAGACGGCGTAGACGTCGCATCCGTCAACGGTTTTGACGAAGGTGGCTTTCGTACAGTGCTTGAACTGGGAAAGCACCTGCTGTTCTCTTACAGCCTCTATCTTATGTGAGTTTTCCAGAGGGGAAAGTGCTCCGAGCACCGCGATTATCACGGCGAACGCCGCGCACATCACGGCAAACAGCACGGAGGAATGCTTCTTCATGCTGACAGCCGGTGCGCCGGGGGCGGGAGCGAACTCCTCGGGATCGAACTCGGGAGAATTTATTTCCTCCTCCGTCAGTCCCAGTCTCTTTTCATCGGGTGAATTATCGTTATATCTCACAGAAGAGCACCTCCCTTCGTGTTCTTTTTACCGAAGGGCTTCGGCGCGGTAAAGCTTTCCAGGAAGGGTACCAGCAGGTTCATTATGAGAACCGCGAATGCGGTGCCGTCCGGATAAGAGCCGTAATATCTTATGACCACGGTGATGATACCGCACCCCAGACCGAAGAGGATCCTTCCTCCGGAGGTGACGGGGGTGGTCACCCAATCGTTTGCCGCGATGAGTGCTACGAACAGAAGGCTGCCGGACACCATTTCGAATGCAAGCGACGTGGGGTTATCGCCCGTTATGGGGAATGCGAGAGAATAGAGGAAGACCACGCCCACGAAGGTGACGGGGATCTCCCATTTTACCACCTTGCGGCAGAAGAGATATACGAATCCCGCCGCCAGAGCGATGACAGACACCTCGCCGATGGCACCGCTCACGTTGCCGGTGACCGCGTTGAACAGAGACGTCTGCGGAACGAGGCCCGCTTTCAGGCTGACGAGGGGCGTTGCCGAGGTGATAAGGTCAGTTTTCACATCCGTGAATTTGGTCATTTCGGAGGGGAAGCAAAGCATAAGGAACACTCTTGCGCAGAGCGCAGGGTTCACTATATTGCATCCCGTGCCGCCGAAGAGCTGTTTCACCACGATGACGGCGAAGACCGCGCCCAGGGCGGGCACCCACAGGCTGACGCCGGCGGGCATTGAAAGGCCGAGGATGAGGCCCGTTACCACGGCGGTGAGATCCCCTGCCGAGGCGGGCTTTTTCATTAAAAATCTGAACAGCGCTTCAGACACGACGGCGCATCCCACGGAAATGAGGAGGATGCACAGAGCGCTGATGCCGAAGCGGTATATTCCCCACACGGTGGCAGGCATGAGCGCGATGATCACGTCCAGCATGACACTTCTCTGGGTATCAAGTGTTCTCTGGTGAGGGGTGGGAGAAACGCTGAGCTTTTCGGGAAATTCGTATTCCATCATTGTTTTTCGCCGTTATCCGAAACAGCCTTCCTCCTTTTCTCGAATATGGTGGCTTTCGCCGCAGACACCAGCTGTGTCACGGAGACTCCGCCGGGGCACACGTACGTACAGCAGCCGCATTCCGCACAGGTATCCGCAGAAAGTGCTTCGCACGCCTTTATATCGCCTCTTCTGTATGCCTCCATGATCTTGACGGGCATGAGCCCCATGGGGCAGGTATCCACGCATCTGCCGCATCTGAGGCACGATGCCGGATCCTTTGATTCTCTGTCAAAGAAATCGCTGAGCACCAGAAGCGCTTTTGTATTTTTGGTGACGGGTGTATCCGTATCCCATGCGGCATGGCCCTGCAGAGGGCCGCCCATTACTACCTTTTTGGGCTGTCTCACAAGTCCTCCCGCGCATTTGATGAGATGGGATGCGGGAGTGCCGACGGGAACAAGGAAGTTTGCGGGCTCCGCAACACAGTCGCCGTCCACGGTGATGACACGCTCGCAGAGCGGCAGGCCTTTTGAAAAGGCTTCATACACGGCGACGAGGGTATCCGCGGAGAACACCACGCAGCCTGCGTCTATGGGCGATTTCCCGGCGGGGATCGCAGTTCCCGTAAGGGAATACACCAGATGTCTTTCGGAATCGGCGGGATATTTCGGGGAGACCTTATGTACCGATATCAGCTTGGAATCGCCAAGCAGCGCATCAAGCTCCCTGAGCTCTTCCCTGTCGCTGTCGCTGACAGCCATCCACGCCTCTCTGACGCCCAGCGCCACCATGACGATCTTCGCTCCGCCGATGATCTCTGCGGAGTTCTCCATGATGAGGCGGTGGGTGGAGCAGGAAAAGGGTTCCGTTTCAAGGCAGTTCACGATGACGCGGTCCACCTTGCCCCGTGCGGCTATAAGCCTTGCATGGGTGGGGAAAGCCGTTCCTCCCATGCCGGTGATGCCGGCATTGCGGATGACGGAAACGATCTCCTCGAAGGTTGCCTCCGACAGCTTTTTGCCGAAGGGCTTTACGGTGGGAGCGGTGATATTCTCCCTGTCGTTCTCGATCACTACTTTATAGGAGGAGCCGCCGGAATCGGTGGTGAACTCCTCTACTCTTCTCACCGTGCCCGATATGCCCGAATGGACGGGGCATCCGAGGCCGCCGGGGATCTCGCCCACAAGCTGCCCGCGGAAGACACGGTCACCGATCTTGACAACGGGGCGGCACATGACGCCCACGTGCTGTGTCAGCGGTATTGATACGTACTCCGGGTCCGGGATCGCCCGCACCGGAGATGAAGCGGTATATTTATGATCGTCCGGTCTTATACCGCCTTTGATTCTGTATGCCATATTATGCCTTTCCTTTACTTTTCGGGATACCAGTTTCCGAACACGGTGAAATTGGTGACTCCGGGCTCGATATGCTCGGGCTTGCCGAGTATCTTCAGCCGCACGGCGTATGCTCTCATGTGAGTCAGCGGCAAATAGTCGATATTCATATCGGTCACGTTGTCGCTCTTATCGCACACGGTGTGCCAGTTCTGATCCTTGTCCATAGCCTCGATGACGTATTTGAAGGGCCCTGCCATATAGTTCTTTTCTATGTCAAGTCCCACGTCACGCCAGATGATACGTGCGGAGAATATATCGAGACCGCCGGAGGCGAATTCGAAATTCACGGTGATGGTGGGCTCCGGATCGTCCGGGGCGGGCTGCCACCAGGAGATCATAGAGTCGTCTGTCGCATATATGCCGTCACGTCCGGGAGCCGCAGAGGATTCCACGGGGTCACGGTGCTGTGTCAGCGGGACGATGCCGGCGCCGTTGCCCAGCTCCGGATGTTCAAGGACTCCGGGCGCCCACTGGGGTATCTCGGTGGCGTGGGTGGCGACGATATCGCCGTTTTCATCGAAGCCCACGGGATCATAGCCGATCCTTCTCTCGAACTTGCCGCCGTAGCACATACAGCAGGTATAGAATGCCCATACGGTACCGTTGGGGCCATCCACGATGCATCCGTGGCCGGGGCCTTTTACGATGCCGTCACGCTTTGACATGAAGGGCGAGGTCTTCATATATTCCCACGGGCCCAGGGGGGATTTTCCCTTATAGGCTCCCATGGAATAGGAGATCCATTCGGTTCCCGGTCCGCAGTAGGTGAGGTAATAGGTATCGCCTCTTTTATACATCCATGCGCCCTCGACCCAGCTGTATGAGCCGTCCTCGTTCCAGTCGCCCATTCTTTCCCACACGTGGTTTTCCGTGTCGTAATCGAACATGGTCATAAGATCGGTCTTCAGCTGAACGGGGTTATCCGCGTCAAGCTCGCATCCCTTGATGCCTCCGCCGCATCCGCAGTAGAGGTAGAGCCTTTCGTCCGTATCGGAGAAAAGCATGGGGTCGTCCACCTTGACCTCCGAGCCGTCGGGAGCACGGAGCGCGCCGAGAAATTCGAAATCTCCCAGGGGCGAATCGGAAACGTATATTCCCGAGCCGCACGCCATAAGGAGGAATTTTCCCTTATGCTTTACGACGGTGGGAGCGTATCCGCAATCGTAGGGATACATTTTTCTGTGGTTCCAGTGTATGTAGTCCTCGGACCAGTACACCATTCCGCAGGAGGGATAGAGATACCACACTCCGTTCTCGAAAATGACGGAGGGGTCTGCGGTCTCTCTGTAATCAGCCCTGTGGGGCCAGTCCTCTCTGAAGCAGTTTCTGCCCAGCGGATAGTCCGGCAGGGGTGTGGGGTTACAATAAGTTTTTGTTATGTCCATAGTTCTGATTTCCTAAGTTCTGTGGTTTCAGGCTCGGCGGATAACGTTTTATCTGTTCTCCCATCTGCCGAACACGGAAATGTTCATGACAGCGGGCTTTATACCTTCCGGTGCACCGTAGATGGTGAGGCGGGCTTCGTTTGCGCGCACGGTTTCAAAAGTGCGGTAATCGACGATATAGTCCTCCTCGCTGTCGTGTCTGTCCACAACGGTGATCCAGTCGCCGCCCTTATCCGTATCGCGGAGCTCGAGAGTGTACTTGATAGGTCCGGGCAGGTTTCCGTGCTTGAGAGAGAGGCCCACGTCACGCCAGATGATCCTGACGGCGGAGCAATCCACTCCGTAGTAGCACATGGGGATGGTCAGCGTGGGGCGTTCATCGTCATCGGCGGGCTGCCAGAAGGACATGAGGTCCTCATCGGTGGCATACACCGCATCCCTGCCGGGTGCCGTACTGGATGCCTGCGGCACTCTTCTGCCGGTGACGCAGATAAGGCCCGTATCGTTATCGTGGGCGGGATCGGGCATCACTCCCGGTGCCCACTGGGGAGTCTCCGTGACGTGCTCGCACACAAGGTCGCCCTCGTCGTTTATGTAAATGGGGTCAAAGCCTATTCTTCTCTCCATGGGGTCAACGAAGCAGATAGTGGTTGTGTAGAACGCCCACAGAGTGTTGTTCGGGCCCTCCACAACGCTGCCGTGACCGGGACCTCTCACCACGCCGTCACGCTTCAGCGTGAAGGGGGAGGTCTTCATATATTCCCACGGGCCCAAAGGAGATGCGCTCTTATACGCGCCCATGCCGTAGGTGGAATATTCCGTGGCGGGTGCGCAGTAGATAAGATAATAGACACCGTTCTTTTTGTACATCCACGGGCCCTCGAGAGCGCACATGCTGCCCGCCTCGTTATACTCTCCCGCTCTCTCCCAGATGTGGTCGGGATCGAAGCGGTACATGACCTCGGGAACGGTAAGGAGCTGTGTGGGATTATCCGCATCAAGCTCACATCCGAGAATTATGGGCTGGCCGGTGGTGTAATAGAGATACAGCTTTCCGTCTTCGTCGGAATACACCATGGGATCGTAGCAGCGGAGAAGCTTTGATCCGTCGGGAAGACGGAAATCGCCGATGCTCTCGAAGGGCCCCATGGGAGAATCCGCACGGTAAAGGTCGGAAAGGCTGCCGCAGAGGTAATATTTACCCTTGTGGTTCACCACCGTGGGAGCGTAGCCGCAGTCGTAGGGCTCCATTTTCTTATGCTGCCACGTATGGAAATCCTCCGTCCAGTACACCATTCCGCAGGAGGAATAGAGATACCATTTTCCGTCCTCATAGAGCACGGAGGGATCGGCGGTCTCCCGCCAGTTATAGTCAGCACCCGATTTTATCGCGTTGCGGCCGACGGGATAGTCGGGCAGCGGAATGGGGTTGCAGTACGTGTTTTTATACTTGTCCATGTTGTTCTCCTTAATATAATAATCCGTCAAGTTAATTCTACCACAAAAGTCTCTCCGTGTAAAGAGAAACCGCACATTTCTTGTCATTAATTTCGTCTGCGGATTTTTGGCATATCGCGGCACAAATTATTCACTTTTGCATAAAATTTCCGTTTTTTTCTCAAAAAATGCAGTATTGTGGGAAGAAACTTTCACAAAAACCGTTGACAAGGGGCACTTTTCTGTGGTACACTCTTACCGTTATAAATTTATTAAAAGAGGTATTATCATGGCATTCAAAAATGAATATCTTAACGAGCTTCTCGCGAAAGTCGAGAAGAGAAATCCCGGTGAGCCCGAGTTCATCCAGGCTGTTTCCGAAGTGCTTGAGTCACTTGAGCCCGTTATCGAGCAGGAGCCCAAGTACATCGAGAGCGGCGTGCTTGAGAGAATGGTCGAGCCCGAACGCCAGATCATGTTCCGTGTTCCCTGGGTCGACGACAACGGCAAGGTACAGGTAAACCGCGGATACAGGATCCAGTTCAACTCCGCTATCGGCCCCTACAAGGGCGGCCTCAGATTCCATCCCTCCGTCAACGCTTCCATCATGAAGTTCCTCGGCTTCGAGCAGACCTTCAAGAATTCCCTGACCGGTCTCCCCATGGGCGGCGGCAAGGGCGGCTCCGACTTCGACCCCAGAGGCAAGTCCGATGCTGAGGTCATGCGTTTCTGCCAGAGCTTCATGACCGAGCTCCAGAAGCACATCGGTGCAGACACCGACGTGCCCGCAGGTGACATCGGCGTGGGCGCACGCGAGATCGGCTATCTCTTCGGCCAGTACAAGAGACTGCGCGATGAGTTCACCGGCGCTCTCACCGCAAAGGGCCTCCCCTACGGCGGCTCTCTCATCCGTCCCGAGGCTACCGGCTACGGCGCGACCTACTATGCAGTTGAGCTTCTCAAGTCCAAGGGCGAGGATATCAAGGGCAAGACCTTTGCCATCTCCGGTTTCGGCAACGTGGCATGGGGCGCTGTTTCCAAGATCACCGAGCTGGGCGGTAAGGTCGTCACCATTTCCGGCCCCGACGGATACGTTTACGATAAAGACGGCATCTCCACCCCCGAGAAGATCGCTTTCATGCTTGAAATGCGTGCTTCCGGCAGAGACAAGGCGCAGGATTACGCTGAAAAGTTCGGCGCAGAGTTCCATGCAGGCGAGAAGCCCTGGGGCGTCAAGGTCGACGTTGCCATGCCCTGCGCAACTCAGAACGAGGTTAAGATCGAGGATGCGAAGAAGCTTGTTGCCAACGGCGTCAAGTACTACATCGAGGTTGCCAACATGCCCACCACCGCGGAGGCTGTTGCATACTTCAAGGAGAACGGCACCGTTATCGCTCCCTCCAAGGCTGTCAACGCCGGCGGCGTTTCCGTTTCCGGTCTTGAGATGAGCCAGAACTCCATGAGATATTCATGGACCGCCGAAGAGGTCGACGCAAAACTGAAGCAGATCATGAAGAACATATTCGACGCTTCCGTTGCCGCTGCCGCAAAATACGGCATGGAGGGCGACCTCATCGCAGGTGCGAACATCGCTGGCTTCCTTAAGGTTGCCGACGCTATGCTGGCACAGGGCGTTTGCTAAGCGGGGAAGCCCCCGCGGGCGTGAGACGCTTCGCTTTTTAACCGTTCGCACGCAAACGGACGGAAGACACGCTTTAGGCAATATTTTAACGAACAAAAGCCCGCCGAAAAGGATTTGATTTCCTTTCGGCGGGTTATTTTTATGGGACTGACCGGGATTGTCAGTGCTTTTTCAAAAGCTTTCTGCAGCTCAGGTCCATACCGATTGCACCGAGCGGAGCGGTTACGATTATTGACAAAACCGCGACCGACAGAACAATGGTCCCGCACGGAAGCCCGAGCGACAACGGTACTGAACCGATCGCCGCCTGAACGGTGGCTTTCGGCAGATACGCGATGATGCAGTATAGTTTTTCTTTTGCGTTCAGTTCCGTTCCCATAAGGCAGATCACTACACCGAGAGAACGAAATCCGAGAGCGATCAGAATCATCACAAGTGACATAACACCGGCTTTGAGCGTGTACCGGACATCCACCGCCGCACCGACAAGCACAAACAGGATCACCTCGGCTGCGAGCCACAGCCGTCCGTACTTTTTCGACAAATCGGATGACACCTCTTTGCGTGTCCGCATAGCAACAACGCAAGCCATGCTCATAACCGCAAGCAGTCCCGAAACAGGTACTATGCCGTCAAGCCATGTTTCGATCGCCATCAGTAAAAACGCTGAGCCGAGGGTGATGACGACCTTAAGACTTTGCCTTATGGAATCACCTTTTTTATGGGCTGATTCAAACAGCCACGCAAGAACAAGCCCGAATACCGCACCGGCAATGATCCCGAGCAGGATCGAAACGGGGATGCCCGCAAAGTCCGTTATTCTTGCAGTTCCGCCCTGTGCCATTCCGACAAATGTTGAAAACAGAACGATCACGAAAACATCGTCGAGCGATGCTCCCGCAAGAATAAGCTGGGGTATCTGCTTATCCGTACCGTAACCCTCCTCCAGAAGCAAAACCATTCGCGGCACTACTACCGCAGGAGATACAGCGCCGAGCACCGCGCCCATAACGGCGGCTTCGAGGATCGTGATGTGAAGCAGCAGCGGTGCAAAAGCAACAAACGCGCCGATTTCAAACAGTGCCGGTAAAAAAGACATCAATATCGCCGGTCTGCCTACTTTTTTCAGATCGGAAATATTAAGCGAAAGGCCTGCTTTGATAAGAATGATAATCAGCGCCATTTGCCGCAGCTCCGATGAAATGCCGAGAATTGCCGGATCAAGAAAATCAAGAACGTATGGCCCCAATACGATACCGGTAATAAGCATTCCGATGATTCTCGGGAGCCGTATTTTTTGGCAAATAAACGCCATTGCAAGCCCGATAAGAAAAATAAGTGCAAGCGAAGTTAACATAGATCCTCCAAAAAACGCAAAAAGCCGGTGCTTCTGCGCGTGATTATTGCAGAAGTCATCAGCTTGAAAGCAGTTCAGGGTTCCCTCGGGAGAACTTCATTCCCTTGACTGATATTATACCTGACTTTGCAAAAATGTCAATACCGTCCCGACAAAATTCCGGTTTGTCTGCATCCGTAACGAGCATCGGATTCTGCGTACAAAATCCTCGTCGCGGAGAACTCCATACCGGACTTGCACCGGAGCATCCCGCTTTTCTATACGTGAATTGCCTGCGGCATGAATTGACTTCGTCTGAATCGCGTCTGCGGCGCATGAATCGGCTTCGCCATAAATTGCCTGCGGCACGTGGGGCGGCGGAGCCGTCTCTTAAAACTTAAAGCTAAAAGCTCAAAGCTTTCTGTCTGCTGCAGCCGTCAGGCCTCATCCGTCAAAAGCGGCGGGAATTGCCGCTTTTGCCACCTTCCCCAAGGGGGAAGGCATAAACCGTGTTTCCCTTTCATAAAATTAAGCGGTAATGAGCTGAAAATGAAAGGACAAACGTATGGAAACAAGGAAATCCGAAAATGTATATCTGCCGGAGGGGTATCTTCTGCAGACGGAAATGAACCGCACCTACACCTCTTCCGTGAAAATGCTGGAATGTGCCATGAAGCGGGGAAAAATTCTTGAGGGCACCGTCACTCTGTGCGACAGCACCGACATGTCGCTTTATGTGGATTTCGGTTTTGCCCGGGGCGTCATCCCGAAAGAAGAAGCTCTGTATTCTCCCGGCGGCGGCAAGGATATCGCCGTCATCACCCGGGTGGGAAAGGCGGTTTGCTTCAAGGTGACGGGCATTGAGGACGGAGTGGTTTATCTTTCCCGCAGGGCGGCGCAGGAGGAATGCATGAAAAACTACATCTCTTCCCTCTCCCCCGGTGACGTTATCCCCGCCTCGGTCACCCACCTCGACCCCTTCGGGGCGTTCGTGGACATAGGCTGCGGTATCGTTTCGCTCATCTGCATCGACTGCATTTCGGTTTCCCGCATATTCCACCCGTCCGACAGGCTCTCTGCAGGAGAGCGTATTTTTGCCGCCGTAAAATCGGTGGACAGAGAAAGCGGGCGCATATACATGACGCTCCGCGAGCTGCTCGGAACGTGGGAGGAAAACGCCGCCGCTTTTTCTCCGGGATCTACCGTGGCGGGGATCGTCCGCAGCGTTGAGGACTACGGTATTTTCGTGGAGCTTTCTCCCAATCTCGCGGGGCTTGCGGAGCTGCGGGACGGGGTTTTCCCGGGGGACATATGCTCCGTTTACATAAAAAGCATCATACCCCACAGGATGAAAATAAAGCTCGTTATAGTTGACTCGCGCCCGGGGACGAAAAGCCCTCCTCCGCCGCTGAAATATTACGTTGAGGGAGAAAAGGTCTGTCACATGGACCGGTGGATCTACTCGCCGGAGGGATGCGGAAAAATCGTGGGAACGGTGTTTTAATGCTGAAAAAAGAGAGGCGATAGGAGCGTTCGCATAGGGAGAGAGGCGCCGCTGATCGTTCGTTTCGGAGCGCCGTTGGCGTAACAGCCAAAAGGCTGAGGTACGGCAGACGTACGAAACGGACAAAGGAAAGATATAATAAAATGACCGTAACTTAAGTTACGGTCATTATTTCATTAGACATTCGAGAATCTTCCCGCCGTTCTTGGCTTTTCAGCTTATTTTCTCTTTCCGGTTTTTGCTCTCTTTGCATTTGTGACGGTTCTTTGAATTTGCCGCCCATTGGCAGCAAAAGTCACAAATGGGGCTTGAAAACAGCATACCCCCGCCCGGCAGTTACTTCGTTTTCAAGTGGTCAGCGGTGGGAAAATCCCTATGTGTGCGCTCCGTTGCCTCTCTTTTTTCATTCACAGCCGCAGTGGTTATCGCTGTCGGGCTGGCGTGTATTCCGGTTTATTGAGCACCGTGAGGGCGGATAGAACTCGCCCACGGGGAACGGCATCCTGCGGAACATTTTGCAGGGGTCTTCTTCTCCCGTATCCGTGCACTCCTTTTCCGGCACGGAATACTCGGCGGCGCTGACAAGATACTGGGCGGGACGCTCTATCCTCACCACGGAGAAAATCCCGAGAGTGACGGTGAGAACGTTCCCGCCGGACTCACAGATACTCCCGTTGAAAGAGCACGTCAGCTGTTCGGGAATATCGCACACGGAGCAGCAGCATTTGCAGGTATGGGGCTGTACCACGTCGTACGAGAGCACCATGGGATCAACCGTTTCCACAACGACTACGGGAAGATTGGTGGCAGACTTGCAAGCGGTTTTTCTCCCCGAGGGGCAGAAGCCGCCGCATCCTCCCTCGCTCTTGAATATCCTGACGCTTCCCTCGCTTCCGAACAGGATCACTTTCTTTTCCACGGCGGCGATGCCGCATATTTCCTCCGTCTGCCCCGGTCCGACGCACACCTCCGCCGTAATGCGGACAAACATCCTTACGTCTATCTGATAAAATCCCCTGTTGAACGGGACCTCGTCTATATCGATATACGACCATACCGTTTTCGCGCTTTTTATCCTTACCGCCGCTCCGGAGTCGATCAGTTCCTGACCGTACTCCGTAAGATACACTCTCGTATTCTCGAAGCAATCCTTATCACGGCAGGAATCCAGCACACGGTATGTATCTATACACACCGTTTCCTTCGGCTGCTGACACAGCCTGTTTTCAGCCATTGACAATACCGAACCTTTCTTTTGAACTCAAGGCTTTGCGCCTTCGGTATCATTCTATGCCGGTAAAGCCTTTTTGCGACTAAAACTCCGTGGTGACGTATTCGGGAAAATGCTCGGAGAGGAGAGAAAAGCCTCCCATGATGGCCTCCACCCCGTCGGATATTCCGCCGTCGTAGGGATTATAGCCGAATTCCATGGAAACGTATCCGTCCGTGAATTCTCTTTTATAGGAGCTGATCCTGCCCTCCAGTTCAAGGCGGCTCAGGTATTCGTCCAGAGTATAGCAGAGCACGGAGACCGCCGAGCAGACTATATCGCTGCCCGGCTCGGAATATCCGCTGTGCCCCTCGCACTGGAAAATGCCCGTATCGTAATAGGTATCGAAGCTTACGGTCGTCATACTGATGCCTCCTTGGAATTGTTCCTTATCCCGTTCAGTATCTCGTCGCGGCCCTCGAAATCCATCATGGAGAGGCAAAGCTCTGCCCCGCCTGCGTTTTCGGGGGAGAAAATGCCCATGTTATAGAGCTGGCACGCCAGTTCGTTGAGCCCCGCACGGGAAAATGCGGATTTTTTGCACGCTTTGATCTTTATATCAAAGAGAGGCTCGCCGCCGGTTTCGGAAACGAGATCGTCCGCGCCGCAGTATATGAAATCCATGCTCCCGCCCTCTCCCGTGATGCGGAAGCATCTGGGAACGGTATAGAACTGCTTTACCAGCTTGATCACGAGAGCGCACATATCCTCGAAAACTCTGTACGATGCGCCGATCATATCTCTGGACGCCTTCGAGCCCGCCTCCTGCAGGGCTTCGATAGCCGCCGCCGCGGTGACTCCGTTGCCGGCAGTTCCCTGCGCGAAATCACGGTTGCCGGACGTTTCTTTCAGCTCCTCTATCTTATTGTTGAGGATGGAAACGTATATGCCGGAAAGCAGGGGCATTTCTATCGGCATGATGGACGAGTTGGGATCGCCCGAGCCCTGATAATGGACGAAGGGGGCTCTCCAATCCGCAAATTCCTTTTCGTTGATACTGCCGTCCGAACGGACAAAATATCTGCGGCACGCCGCCATTTTTGCGTTTTTGATTATTGCGCTGCCCAGAGTGTCGATATCGTTCTGGGTGCTTTTCATCATATCTATGACGCCAAGGCCGCAGGGGGTTCCCTGCACGGGATAGAGCTTATCGAAGAAAAAGGGATATTTCCCGTGATCGTAGAATCCGCGTTCCGCGTATACGGGATCGTTCTCGGAGGCATAGAGAAGCACTCCGCTGCAGAATTTGCAGAAATGGAGGACGGTCCTTCCGCCGCAGGTCTTTTTATAGTACCAGTCCACCACGGCGGCCTTATCCGAGGTATCGACCGAATCGTCGAAAATATATTCCGAGGTATCGAATGTCTCGGAGGTGAGGACGTCCCGGAGCTCGGGATATTTTGCCGCGAGAGAGTCACGGTCTTTAAGCTCCGCGTGGAAGACGTTTTTGGAGCTCTGGATATCGGATATGCCCGGCTCCCAGAAAAGGTTTAAAATATCCACCCTGCGGATATCCACGTTTCCCGCGCCGCCGTCAAGCGACGTGTTCCAGAACACGCCGTACAGCGCCGTGCCGTTTTTCAGCTTATCGTACCAGCAATCGGAATAAGTATCCTCGAATCCGTTTTCCGAAAGTATCACGGGGATGACCTCCGACATGAGGCGCGCCGCTTGAGTATCGCCCTTTTCACGGGGGAGGCAGAACACGTCCGGCAGGTTATCCATGGCATCGGCGTGCTTATTGACTATGGAATTGAACAGCCAACCGGATGCCTTTGTATCTTCATCTTTTCCGTCGTAGCAATGCATTTTCCACCACTGCTCGTTATCGATCATCCTCTGCTCAAGGGAGGCCTTGCCCGCCTTGTATTTCTGCAGGATGCCGTATGCTTCTCTGACCGTCTCGGCGGTCACTTTTTTGTTTTCTGACATTTTTTACTCCTTTTTAATCAATACGAATACGGTCTGTATCTTTTGCTGTTTTTCATGAGGTCGAGGGGGTCGTCCGAAAGGGCTTCCCCTGCCGGGGACATTGCGGGCTTTATGGGCCTCGACATACAGAAATACCGGAAGCTGTCCGCAAAATGATCCTCCTCGGCGGTATCAAGGTCCTCGGGAACGGTATCGCTGTACGTGAGCGCCGGGAGAGTTCTCACCGCATCACGGCAGGTGTTGAAGAAATACACCATGGGGCGTCCGTCCTCGCCGAAGGAAAGGCGGTAGTGGCATTGCATCCACCCGGGGATACGCTTATTGTCGCCGGGCTGAAAAAACACGAAATTGCGGTCCGCCGCCTCGATGATGGCATCGCCCCGGGAGGCATCCCAGATGGAGGGGTCCGCCACGCCGTGTATCTGCTTTCCCTGAAGCCAGCGATGCTCCGTTTCTATCCGGTGTATCTGCGAGAATATTTTATCCGGGTCCCATTTCACGCCCTCGTTGGGCGTTCCCGTGCAGCCGTAGAGCTGTAATATGAGATAGGCTCTGCCCTCGTAATCCACCGCCCACCAGTCGCAGGAAAAAGGCTTTGAATAGCCGAAGTCGAAGCTGCGGTATATAGTCCAGTCCCTGGGGATCTCGAACGGCTCGATAACGTGAGTGCCTATCCTGTCGGCGTAGTGCTCCCTGTCATCGGTGAACTCCTCGAAAAACTGCCCCTCGAAGATGTTCCAGTCCCCCTCAAGCCACGCGCGGCGGAGCTTTCCCGGCAGGGACTGAAGCTTTTTGATATAATCAGGGTCCTTTCGCATCAGCGCTCCGTTATCGGTGACGAGAGATTTTATGAAGGTATAATCCTCGGGATCTTCGCCCTCCCTCACGGCACGGTCCACGAAAAGCCTCTTCACCCATCCGTGGCCCTTTCCTCCGGGGTTGCAGGTTAGATATATCCTTTTGGGAAAGTCGCCCACACCTCTGACGCAGGCTTTCAGCCGCACGAACATATCCTCCGAAAACTGCGTTGCCTCGTCGATGAACATGACGTCGCACTCGGTTCCCTGGAATTTATCAAGATCCGCAACATTGCGGCAGAATCTGAAAGCTATCACGGAGCCGTTCTTAAAGGTCATCTCCTTGGTAGTTTCCTTATACTCCGTTATCATTCCCGCCATCGCTTTCATGGGGATGATATGATTCTGCCTCAGTTCCGGATAGGTGCGGCGGACTATCATTACCGCGATGCCCGGATACCGCAGGCAAAGCAATATCGCTTTCACTCTGACCGCCCAGCTTTTTCCGCCGCCCCGGGCACCGCCGAACGCCACGTATCTGGTATCGGCCTCGAAAAAGAGCTTCTGCCGCGCGGAGGGCTCGGGAAGCCTCAGCTCTACTCTGCCCATGCTTCGCCGTCCCCTACGAAAACAACGCTTATTGCGTTCTCGTTTCCGTTTTCTTCCGCGTCGCGGACGATGCCGTAAAGCTCCTTTGCTATCGCCGTAAGCTCCTTTAATTTCTTGGGATCGCTCTCGTCGGTCTTCAGCTTTTTTGCGCTGGAAACTATCATGTCCGTCACGTTTCCGAAGGCTCTTATCAGCTTCTGCTCACTTCTTTTTACCTTGTCAGCCACAATTCACACTCCTTTCTGACAAAAGAAGCATACACCCTTGAAATTTTGTTTTCTCCCCCTCCAAAACTATTGCAAAAGGTCGAAGGGTGTTGTATAATGTTTATAATTAGGTAATTATGCGAAAAAGGAGGGGATACGGTGTCAGAACCCCTTACCCGTTCGGAATACTGTCTCAGCGTTCGCTGTCCCCGTCTTCTCTGGCTGGAGAGGTACGGCGGCAAAGCGGAAAGATTCGGAGAGCGTGAGCTTTCCGAAACGTACGACTGTGTTGCCGAAAATCTGTACTGCGAAAAAATTCCCAAGCTGAAGACCATTTGGGAATCCGATATATACATGGCGATGGCGAAAACGAGAGATGCGATGTCATCGAAGAAAACGCTCCATCTCCGCCGCGCCGCTTTCACGGCGGGCCCGCTTTCCTGCCGTCCCGACCTTCTTATGAAGAACGACGACGGGACATACGACCTTTACATCATCCGTTCCGCGACCCACTTAAGACAGATAATGTGCCACGATGCGGCATACCAGATGTTCGTTCTCGCCGCCTGCGGCGTGAAGATAACTCAGGTGATGTTCGTTCACACCAACGGCGATTTTGTTCGGGGCAAGACCGATCCCTCGCTTCTTTTCGTCACCGAAAGGATAACTCCGCGGGTCCGTTCCGCCCTTTCCTCCGTGGAAAGACGTGTTACCGCCGCACTCAAGGTGCTGAAATGCAAAGAGCTTCCCGACATTCCCCTGCACAACGGCTGTTTCGTTCCCTATGACTGCGAATGCCGTGACGTTTGCCTGGGGCTGCTCCCGGAAAAGAACGTTTTCGACATCAGCGGCATGAGCCGTCAGATAAAATTCAAGATGTATTCCCAGGGGAACGTATCCGTTGAGGATGCGCTGAACGATCCCCTGCTCCCCGACATACAGCGCCATCAGATAAACATGTATCTGGAGGGTGCCGCACCGGAGGTGAAGAAAGCAGAGCTTAAAAAGTTCGTTTCCACGCTCCGCTACCCCATGTATTTCCTCGATTTCGAATGCATGCAGCTGCCCATCCCCCTGTTCTGCGGCACTCGTCCTTTCGAGCAGGTGGCGTTCCAGTACTCGCTACACTGTCTGAAGAGCCCCGATGCGGAGCCCGAATTTACAAGCTTTATCGCACAGCCCGGAGAAGACCCCAGGCGTAAAATGGCGGAGAGACTGGTCGCCGACATCCCCGAGGATGCCTGCGTGGTGACATTTGCCTGCCAGCTTGAAAAGAAGGTGCTCGCCACCCTTGCGGGCATGTATCCCGATCTCAGAAAAAAGCTTATCCGTATTCACAACAACGTGAAGGATATAATGATCCCCTTTGAGAAAAAATACTACTACCACCCGGGAATGCTCGGAGCAAACTCGCTGAAGGCCGTGCTCCACGCGCTTTATCCCGAGGAAAAAGAGCTTGATTACAAGAATCTTGAGGGCATCCACAACGGCAAGGAGGCGGCTGTTTCCTATGCAATGGCGGCTACCGGCGACTTCTCTCCCGAGTTTTCGGATACCGTGGTGGAGGAATTGCTCCGCTACTGCTCTCTCGACACTCTCGCTCTTATAAAAATACTGCAGAAGTTCAACGAGGCACTTGAAGGTGAAGGCTGAAATGACCGCAGAGGAATTTGAAAAGGTCGCCCGGCTGGGCGGCATCACCGTATCGGAGGACGAAAAGGACGGGATCCTTTCCGGTCTTTCGTCCCTTATCCGTGCGGCCGACAGGCTCGGCTCCGTCTGCTGTGAAGAGGACGGAGAGGAAAGCGCGGTATGCCCTCTGAGAGAAGATGAGCCGGAGGGCTCACATATGGCGCATGACGGTGTTTTCACCGTGAAGAGAATCATAACATGAACGATATCACGAAAAAAACCGTGGCGGCTCACGCAGAATCCCTGCGGCGCAGGGAGTATTCCGCCCGGGAGCTCACAACAGAATATCTTAAAATAATAAAAGAACGTGACGGGGACATCGGCGCGTTCCTTTTCGTTGACGCGGAAAATGCCCTGAGAGATGCCGAGGCCGCCGACAGAATGCTCGAGGACGGAAATGAAAATCTTCTCTGCGGCATTCCTTTTGCCATGAAGGACAACGTTCTGACAAAGGGTATCCCCACCACCTGCGCCTCGAAAATACTTGAAAATTATATACCGCCCTACGATGCGACCGTGACCGTAAAGCTGAAAAGCGCAGGTGCCGTCATGCTGGGAAAGACCAACATGGATGAATTCGCCATGGGATCTTCCACGGAAAATTCCGCGTTCAAAAAGACGGTGAATCCCCTTGACCCGGAAAGATCTCCCGGAGGCTCCTCCGGCGGCAGTGCCGCCGCGGTCGCCGCAGGTGAGGCGGCTTTCGCCATCGGTTCCGACACGGGCGGCTCCGTCCGTCAGCCCGCTTCCTTCTGCGGTCTTGTGGGGATAAAGCCCACATACGGCGCGGTATCCAGATACGGTCTTGCCCCTCTCGCTTCCTCCCTTGATCAGATCGGGCCCATAACGAAAAACTGCCGTGACAACGCGACAGTGCTTTCCGCCATCTGCGGCAAGGACCCGAAGGATTCCACCACTCTCGGATATGATTGGGGAGACATTGGGGACGGCATCGGCAAGGACATCCGCGGGCTGAAGATCGGCGTTCCCGCAGACATGCTCCGCGACGCAGACCGTGACGTTGCCGCCGCCGTTGAAAACGCGCTTGAGATATTCCGCTCCATGGGATGCGGGATCGTGGGCATAGAGCTGCCCTCATTTGAATATGCTTTTTCCGACTACAAGGTCATATGCTCCGCCGAGGCTTCCTCCAACATGGGAAGATTTGACGGGATAAGATACGGTGAAAGTGAAGACGGTGAGCTTTTCTTCTCCACCAGAAGCAAGCTTCTGGGCGCGGAGGTGAAACGGCGAATCATGATGGGTGCATACGTGCTTTCCGCGGGAAATTACGACAAATACTACGGCAAGGCGCTGAAGGTGAAGACTCTCATCGCACGGGAAACGGATGCGGCGCTTGAAAAATGCGACGTGATCCTCACTCCCGCAGTTTCATCCACGGCGTTCAGAATAGGCGAGGCGCCTCTCTGCGACGGGCTTTATGCGGGAGACTCCTTCTGCATGGCATCGAGCCTTTCCGGGCATCCCTCCCTTGAGGTACCGTGCGGAAAGGGAGAGGGCGGGCTCCCCGTGGGGATGCTTCTTTCCGGCAGGAAATTTTCCGAAAAGCTTCTGTTTTCCGTGGGAGCTTCCTTTGAGAGGTGCCGCGATGAATGAATTTGAATGTGTGATAGGGCTTGAGGTCCACGTGGAGCTGAACACGGAAACGAAGGCGTTCTGCTCCTGCAAAACGGATTTCGGAGCCGCCCCCAACACCCAGGTCTGTCCCATATGTCTGGGACATCCCGGCGCGCTTCCCTCCTTCAACGGCAAGGTCCTGGAGAAGGCGACAGCCGTGGGGCTTGCGCTGAACTGCGAAATTTCCGAGCGTTCACGCTTTGACAGAAAAAACTATTTTTATCCCGATCTTCCCAAATCGTATCAGATCACGCAGTTTTACCGCCCGCTGTGCAGAAACGGTTATCTTAGCGTTGAAACGGAGGACGGCGAAAAGAAGATAGGCATCACCAGGATACACATTGAGGAGGACGCGGGCAAGCTCTCCCACGAGGGAGAATTTACGGAGATCGACTGCAACCGCTGCGGCGTGCCCCTTATCGAGATCGTCAGCGAGCCGGATCTGAGATCTGCGGACGAGGTCAAGGCTTATCTCAAAAAGCTCCGCTCCGTCATTCTTTTCACCGGAGCTTCCGACTGCAGGATGAACGAGGGCTCAATGAGATGCGACGTGAACCTTTCCGTGAGAAGAAAAGGAGACACATCACTCGGCCAGCGAACGGAGATAAAGAATCTCAATTCCTTCAGAAATGCGCAGAAAGCCGTGGAATACGAATTTTCGCGGCAGGTGAAAATAATCGAATCGGGCGAAAAGGTCTCCATGGAGACCCTGCGCTTCGATGCGCACAGGGGAGTTACCGAGCCCATGAGGTCAAAGGAAAGCGCTCTTGATTACAGATATTTTCCCGAGCCCGATCTGCCGGAGGTGTGTATCCCGGCGGAAAAGATAAAAGAGATCGGAAAGTCCCTTCCCCGTCTTCCCGACGACAGGATAAAAGAATACCGTGATAAATACTCCGTCCCCGCCGCAGACGGCGAGATACTGACGGAGACACCGGAAATGGCGGAATATTTTGAGAGTGCCGCTTCGCTCACAAGATATCCGAAGACCGCCGCGAATCTTATCATCACGGATATCCCGTCTCTCAACGAAAAGGAGGATATCGGGATATCCCCCGCGCATCTCGCCGCCCTCGCCGATCTTTTCGGTGACGGTGAGATAAACTCCGCCACGGTGAAAAAGCTGCTCCGCCGCATGCTTGAAAACGATCTCGATCCCGCCGAAACGGTGGATGCGGAGGGCCTGCGGCAGATAAATGACGAGGAAGAAATAAGAAAATTCGCCTGTGCCGCCGTGCTTGAAATGCCACGTGCCGCAGAGGATTACAGGAAAGGCAAAAAGACCGCCTCCGCCGCCGTCATCGGCCGTGCCATGGCGCTGGGAAAAGGGAAACCGAATCCCGTAAAGCTCCGCGAAATATGCATATCAATACTTGAAGAAACGGAATAAATCATGTTTCATTTTGAAAATAACATTTGGCGCTCCGACGTTTTAGAGAGACCGGGTGTGCATCACGGCTTTTCCACGAGGCTGGGAGGCGTGAGCACCGTTCCTCATCTCGCTTCCATGAACTGCGGCTTTTACCGCGGCGACGATGACGAAACGGTGAGGGAAAACATCCGCATCCTCTGCTCCCTTTCGGGATGCTCCGATAACGTTGTGGGAACGCCGCAGATACATTCCACGGATATAAGATACGTCACACCCGAAAACGGCGGTGAGGGTATCTTCCGTGACGTGCCGTACCCCTGCGACGGTTTTATAACAGACCGCCCCGGCATCACTCTCATAGTCCGTGTGGCGGACTGCGCTCCCGTGCTCATCGTGGGAGAAAAGGAGGATGCCTCCCCGGTTATCGCCGCCGTACACGCCGGATGGCGGGGTGCCGCAGGCGGCATTGCCGCAAAAGCCGTCAACGCCATGCGTGACATGGGGGCGGACAATTTCCGTGCCGCCGTCGGCGCCTGCATCCATCCCTGCTGTTATGAGGTGGGAGAGGATATGAAGGTCGAAGTCGAAAAGCTTCAAGGCACGGAGTTCGCAGAGAGGCACATAAAAGTGCGTGACGGAAAGCTTTTTGCCGACATAGCGGGGATAAACGAAGAATTGCTGAGGCTTGAGGGCGTTGAAAAGATCGACATTTGCGGGGAATGTACCGCCTGCCGCCCCGATATTTACCACTCTCACAGAGTGACCGGCGGAAAAAGAGGCACCATGGGCGCAGTGATTTCCATAGAAAAGTGAATTTTTGAGTTTTTTTGAAAATTTGTTATTGACAAGAGATAAAACATCATATATAATATTAACTCGCAGGCGCATTTTTCAGAATGCAACGTAAAGGAATGAAATCATGAAACTTGATCTGTCAGCACTTCTCAATAAGCGTGAAGCACATCAGGATTTCTCCTTTTCGCTTGACCCTGCATCTGTTGAAGACTCAGCCATTCTCCCCGAAGAGGTCTCCCTTGACGGGATGATAGAGGTCTCGGGCAGAGTATCCGACTGTGACGGATACTTCCGTCTTGAGGCAAACGTCCGCGCAGACTACAAAACGGTTTGCGACAGATGTCTCGCTCCCCTTTCGGAATCGGTTGAATTTCCTTTCGAAAGACTTGCGGTCTCCTCCTCCGCCGATATCGAAAAGATCGGTGTTGACGAGGACGAGGTGCTGTTCGTCCGTGACGGCGGCATTGATTTCGACCGTGAGCTCATCGAAGAGTTCTGCCTGGAGATGCCCGTTTATCACCTGTGCTCCGAGGACTGTCCCGGTCTGTGTGACGTCTGCGGAAAGCGGCTTGACGGCAGCTGCCGGTGCAATACGGAAAAAGAAATCGACCCGAGACTGGAAAGTTTTCAAAAACTACTTGAAAAAATGAAAAAAGAGTAGTATAATACCAAAGTAATTAATTTATTTATAATTTTTCCTTTAGACTTCAAGGAGGTGTTTTCGATGGCAGTACCGAAGAGAAAAGTGTCCAAAGCACGCAGAGACAAGAGACGTTCCAGCGTTTGGAAGCTGTCTATGCCCGGTATGGTCAAATGCCCCAACTGCGGCGAGTACAATCTCAGCCACAGAGTTTGCAGCGCATGCGGCTTTTATGACGGCAAGCAGGTAATTGCGAAGGAAGAGGCGTAAGTCTCCCGCATACCAACGAATAAAAAACGGACTGTATCTTGTTTTTTGCCGATACGGTCCGTTTTTTAATTTCAAAGGAGAATCTATGGAATTCGAGCCGAAACAGAAAAATAAAGTGCCGGATATTCTTTGTGCCGCCCTGCTCTTCTGTGCCGTAGTCTGCATGGTTTTCGGCAACGTCCGGGGCATCGCAGGCAGAAGCATCCTGCAGACGGTGGCGCTTGGCTTTTTCGCCGCTTTCGTATTCGTTCTGGTAAAGTACAAATTCACAAGGGTGCGTTACGTTATCCGTAAAAAAGCGAAAAAGGGCTACGGTGACGAGGAAGAGGAAACGGAGGACGATAACGCCCCCGTCATTTCCTGCCCGCCCGAGTCTCTCGAGCTTCTCATCGAAACCGCACAGGGAAAGAGAGCTTTCATCGGGGAAAATCTCGCGGCGCTTGATAAAATCGAATTCTTCGGAAAGCTCCCGGAGCAGAAATCTGAGAAAAAGGCTCTTTCGGAAAAGTTTTCGAAAATTCCCTGCTACAAGTATCTCAAGAACGTGGTGGGTACGGAGAGATATCTTCTGGTCGCGTCCTCGGAGGTGGGCAGAATGAAGATCATATTCGAGCCCTCCGACAAAATGGCGGAATATCTCTCCGCCGTTTCAGCATACAATAAAGATCATGAAAAGGAGAACTGATATGGCTAAAAGCAAATGGGTGGCATTCTTTCTGTGTCTGTTTTTCGGAATTTTCGGAGCGCACAAGTTCTATGAGGGCAGAGTTCTTCTCGGCATAGTTTACATCTTCACCGCCGGGCTCTTCGGCATCGGGGTCATATTCGACCTCATTTCCCTCCTCTTCAAGCCCAACCCCTATTACCCCGGCTGATTTTCGATAATCCTCCCTTTTCGGGACGATTATAAATTTTCATTTTCAGGAGAGTGCTTTTTGAATAAGTACCAAACATCGGAGATTGCAGACTGACCCGGCGGGTCTCTGCGATCACAGAGCTCCCGCCGAAAGGCATTGAAGTCAACAAAAATCAGGAGTATAAAAAATGATAAAAAATGACATTATAATTCGCAATGAAAGAAAAGAAGACCAAAGAGAGGTCGAAAACCTTATCCGTGAATCTTTCTGGAACGTGTACCGTCCCGGATGCAGTGAGCATTACGTGATGCACGTTCTGCGTGACGATCCCGCTTTCATAAAAGAGCTTGACTTCGTCATGGAAAAGGACGGAAGGATCATCGGGCAGAATATGTTTATGCATACCGCGATCTCTGCGGACGACGGGAGAAGCATCCCCGTTCTCACCATGGGGCCCATATGCATCGCCCCGGAGCTGAAAAGGCAGGGACTGGGAAAACAGATTCTGGACTATTCTCTGGAGAAGGCCGCCGCCATGGGTTTCGGCGCAGTTCTTTTCGAGGGGAACATCGCTTTCTACGGAAAGAGCGGGTTTGACTATGCCGGAAAATTCGGCATAAGATACCACGATCTGCCGGAGGATGCGGACGCTTCGTTCTTTCTCTGCCGTGAGCTTATCCCCGGTTATCTTGACGGTATTACCGGTGTATATCACACCCCGTCCGGATACTACGTGGACGACTCCGACGTGGATGAATTCGACAGGAGTTTCCCCGAAAAGGAAAAGCTGAAGCTTCCCGGTCAGATTTTCTGAGCGAAATAATAAAACTGCCGAGGACTATGTCCTCGGCAGTTTTTTGTCAGCGGGATATCATGATTAAAAATCTCCGCTCAGTATTGAATCGATCACGGTTTTGCCCACGTCAAAGAGATTTTCCATGGCAGGTGCGAAAATATCAAGTGTTTCCTCGTTGTTCTCCGACACCTCGTTGATAAAATCGGTGTTCTGCCCCCAAAGGCTTTCGGGGGTGGCTCCGTCATAAAACTCGTCGATATTGACGGCGACACGCAGGGCGAGAGTACGGTCAAGCATGCCGAATCTGTCGGCGGCGCAGACTATCGCCAGATCCTCCATTTCGGTTGAAGCATAGGGGTCCGTGCATTTATAGTACTCCGTTACCTGCACCGCTTTGTCGTGATTGTATTTGCCTTTCCAATAGTTATCCGACGTTATGGACGAGCCTTTCATGACGGCGGGAGAACGCTTTGCCCATTCCTCGTCGGGGAAATTGCGGGCAAGCATCCTGCGGCTTATGTCGGTGGTCCTGAGCGGTACGTCCTTTGTAAGCTCATACGCACGGTCGACCGTGGCGGGATCGAGCTTTTTGCATCCGCTTTCATCATATTCGGATGAAGCGAACCAGATATTGCCGTTTCCGCTCTCCTCCACATCTCTTATATCGGCCGTGTGACCGAGGTCATAGTCGCACATGGCACTTTCCAGCACAACGTCGCCCAGAGTGGTATATCCTACGGCACTGCCGGAGCATCCGACTGCCAGGATATAAGAATCCGAAAAATCAAACCGGTCATCACTGAGCACCGCAGTCGTGGAGGCCGCCGCATTTACTTTTCCGACTCCCGTCAGATACATTGCCGCCCCGTTCCCGGGGTTGTAATAAAGAACGGTACCGTCCGCGACAGTATACTCATCGCAGCTTTCAAAATATTCTTCAAAAAACATCTGCGCTTCGCCGGGATCATCGCCCTTCATTTCGCCTATCTCGAAATGAGGTACGATAAGCACCTTTACCGGAAGTTTCTCCGTCTTTTTTCCGCAACCGCAGACTGAAAGCATTGCGGCGATCAAAAGGATCGCAGCCAGAACTTTTTTCACTGAAATCTCCTCATTTTACCGTAGGAAAAGCTATCTGATCATGCGCCGACGATGATCTTTTTCAGCGCGTTTATATCGGAGACAGTTACCTTGCCGTCGAAGTTTAGGTCTGCGGCATCCGAATACTCATGTGCTCCGGTGATGATCTTTTTCATGACGTTCACGTCCTTGGCGGTAATCTTTCCGTCGCCGTCAACGTCACCGGGGATGACCGTGATGACGGAGGGATCTGCCTCTCCGCACAGGGTGCAGGCGCCATTCTCGAAGTTATGTCCGAGGGCTTCTTCGGGATCGTAAGACTCGAGTACCATTCCGCAGCGGATACATTTTTCCTCGGTGATACCGGGCTCGGTGCAGGTAGGTCTCGTTCTTACGGGATACACGGTATGAGACTCCGTATCAAGAACTTCGCCGCAGACACCGCAAATGACGGAATGGCCGGTCTCGTTCTTTTCAACGTAGACGAAGCAGTCCATATCGGAATGGTGAGGAAGCGTGTTTACTCCCTTGCTGTATCCGCAGATGGTGCAGGTGAATTTTTCGTTGCCCTCTGCGGTGCAGGTGGCAGCCGAGCCGCCGGTCTTTACGAAGCAATCGCCGATCGAGTGGAGAGTGGGGGTCTTTTCCGTTTTGGTTTCACCGCAGAGAGTGCAGGTGAATTTCTCGGTACCCATCTTAAGGCAGGTCGCCGCAGCGGTGACGGTGCCATTTCCCCATACGTGGTCGCACTTGCCTGCGGCTGCTGCCGCTTCAAGCTCATCGCCCAGCCCCTTGCGGACTGCCGCCATTATATCGTATGCATCCATATCGGATGCCCAGCCGGCGGTGGAGAAATTATTGAGAGACAGGTATTTTACGTTATTTTTAGTTACCTGCGAAACGATCTCTTTCGCACGGTCGCGGTTCTTATACTCAGAGAGCATGGTGAGCATCTCGTATTCCTCGACGCTGTCGCGGAGGTACTCCACACGTACAGTTCCGATGACCTTGACGCCTGCGATCCTGCCCATGATGGGGCCGTAGAACAGGTGGCCGTTTCCGTATACGGAGCCGTTGGAGTTATTGTACCACGTGCAGGTGGTCTTCGCACCCGTGACGGTTCTGTCGGGATCTGCATGGTACTCGTGCCAGTTATTGGTGCCGTAGTAGAGATATCCGGTAACGTCATTCTGGAACGCCTGCCAGAACAGAAGCTTCGTCTGGAGGCCCGTATTCTCTATAAGGTGGTTGCAGTAGGTGTAGCCGGTGTTATCGCCGCAGCCGTACTCCCACAGCTGGAAGTTGTCGTGTCCCGCCTCGTTTTTCAGGATGATGTCGGACATGACTCTGTCATAGAAATCGCCGTAGATCGTATCCCAGTTATATGCGGCGGAGGTGAATGCGTTGTTCGCGCCGCCGGGATAGTACACGCCGGAGATAAATCCGTTCATGTTGCGGATATTGCCGCCGTACAGATTTATCATGGTATTGGGAACGAAGGCATAGGTCATGGGGCACCAGACGGAGGAGCAGCCGGTGTTTATCAGTTCCTGGTTGGCGTCTCTCTTCTGCCAGTCCTCATAGGATGAGAGCGGGCGGGTATAGTATGCGTCCGGATAGGGGGTGTTCTCGTGGTGAGGCACTACGTAACGGGCATCGGGCCACACGTTGTTTATCATGTAGCTCATGGTCTTGGTGCGGTCTATATCCCATCCGGTCCAGGGCATCCAGGTAAGTCCGCAGACGGGCTCATCGGCGGAATAGAAATAGAATTTATCCTTTACCTGATCCCATATATCAGAATTTTCCATCTCGTGATATATGGCGCCGTAATACTGGCAGTCATACTCGGTGTCCGCATAATATCCGCCGTAGCCGCCGCCGTGAGAGGTCACTCTGACGGAGTTCACACGGGGATTGAGAAGATAGGGGTTATCGGGAGTGAGTTCTCCGGGGATATCCATGGGGTTCAGGCGGTTTTCAAGGAAATAGTCATAGAAATCCGCGTAGGTTCCGCCGTAGGAAACGTCATTGGTAAGGAAGAAGGAGGACTGGAACGTGGTCTCCTCGGGGAGGGCGAAATCCCAGACGTAGGCATAGACCGTTGCGGTCTTGACCTGTCTTCCCTCGCTGTCGCGGATGTTAAGCTGTGCGGAATACCAGCCGGAGACGGTGTCCTCGGCGGATTTCAGACGGATGAGGAACGCCTGCGACTTGCCGCCGTTCAGCTTGAAGGTCTTTACGTTATCAAGGGGTGCTATGGGGTCGGGCGTTTCGCCGTTGCGGATAATGGGATTCGCGGAGGCGCCGCCGATGATATTGCCCCGGTTCACGTTTGAGGTGGTAACGTACATCTCGTAGTAGATCTCCGCCGGTACGGTATTGCCGTTCGCATCGGTGAACTCCGTGATGTCGGCGGTCATTTTCAACTTATCCGTATTGGAATAGAGCAGGAACTGCGCCGACTCTATCTCGTTTTTCGCCATGTAGACGGTATAGGTATCCATACCGGTGGGCGTTTTGTCGGAAGTGAAATTCTTTCTGAAGGAGTGATCGAACCACAGAGAAATATCTCTGTCCTCGTACTCCGCCGTCTGCACTACGTAGCTGTCGGCAGGATCGTCGGATACGGCACCCGCAGAGCCTACGAACACGCAGAGGGCTGCAAGCGTTACGCTGCAAAGCAGTATTGCAAGAATTTTTTTCATAAGCGCCTCCTAATTAATTTATTAACTTAATTATAACAGTATTTCCTACCATTGTCAATCGGGTGTGGCAATTGATATGAGCTTCGCGGCAGTTCGGAAATTCGTTTTTTGCGGTTTGCTGCAAGCGTTTGGCCTCATCCGTCAAAAGCGGCGGGGATTGCCGTTTTTGACACCTTCCCCGGAGGGGAAGGCTAATTTATTTTTTCAAAAAAACGACACAAACGGCGAAAAAAGTGATATACTGAAAAAAAGGCCGAAAGGAGGTGCGATATGGACGGTCAGGTAAGAATGACAGAGGGCAATATTGCCGGACACATGGTGAAATTTGCCGTGCCTCTGTTCCTCGGCAACCTTTTTCAGCAGCTTTACAACACGGCGGACTCCCTTATCGTGGGCAACATGCTGGGCGAGCAGGCTCTGGCGGCGGTCTCCTCCGTGGGAAATCTTATCTTTCTGATGATCGGCTTTTTCCAGGGCGTTTTCATCGGTGCGGGCGTGGTCATCTCCAAATATTTCGGCGCGAAAAACACTTCCGATATGCGCCGTGCCATACACACCACCATTCTTTTCGGACTTATGTCCGGCGCATTTCTGACTCTGTTTGCAACGCTTCTCTCCCCCACGCTTCTTTCGTGGATGAAGACTCCCGCCGACGTTTTCCCGGAGGCGGTCTCATACTGTACGGTCTATTTTGCAGGCAGTCTTTCGTTCGTTATGTACAATGCCTGCATGGGCATCATGCAGGCGGTGGGTGATTCCCGCCACCCGCTGTACTATCTTATAATTTCCTCATGCATCAACGTGGTGCTTGATATCGCTTTCATCGCATTTTTCGACGGCGGAGTTAGCTCTGCGGCACTTGCAACGGTGCTGTCCCAGCTTATCAGCGTTATCCTCTGCGCCGTGCGGCTCATGCGGATCAATGCGGATTACCGCATATCGCTTAAGGAGATCCGTTTTGACAAAACGATGCTCTCCCAGGTCATAAAAATAGGTCTGCCCACCGGTGTTCAGAATTCCATTATCGGATTTGCAAACGTTATCGTTCAGTCGAACATCAATGCTTTCGGAACGATGGCAGTGGCAGGATGCGGAGCTTACACCAAGATCGAGGGCTTCGCCTTTCTCCCCGTCACCAGCTTCACGGCGGCGATCACCACCTTTGTGGGGCAGAACCTTGGCGC
>JAZUGU010000022.1:0-3186 GCA_045641325.1 Candidatus Avispirillum sp. | reverse complement strand
TCGGTAAGGCGGGAGTCGTTCTCTCCCGTATAGGAAGAATAGAGATAAGCGATATATGCGCCGGTGTGGAGGGTGTCCACCATTCTGAATACGGGGGTGATGCCCAGCTTCTTTCTCTTTTCGTAAACCTCGATCTCAGAGAGATTCCAGAGAGAGGCGATGTATTTATCGGAGAAGCCCATTTCTTTGGCGGAACGCAGAACTTCTTTGTCGTTCACCTTCGCCTTGAGGGACTTTTCCATTTCAACGATCTTCTTGAAGGACTCAAGGAACAGCTCGGTGATCTGCGTGATCTCGTGGAGCTTTTCAACGGTCATGCCGCGGCGCATAAGCTCGAATATGGCGTAAACGTTGTCGTCACGGTATTCGGAGATGTATTTCACAAGCTCGTCGTCGGTGCATCCGTCGAATTTCTTCATGTGGAAGTGGCACACGCCGGTCTCCAGGGAACGGACGGATTTCATCATGCACTCTTCGAGAGTGGAGCCGATGCCCATGACCTCGCCGGTAGCCTTCATCTGGGTGCCGAGGGTGTTGGGAGCATCTGCGAATTTATCAAAGGGGAAGCGGGGCAACTTTGCCACGATGTAGTCAAGGCTGGGCTCGATCGCCGCATTGCCGCCTGCCACGGGGATGTCCTCAAGCGCCATGCCGAGGGCGATCTTTGCGGTAACTCTGGCGATGGGATATCCGCTGGCCTTGGATGCAAGCGCAGAGGAACGGGAAACTCTGGGGTTGACTTCTATGAGGTAGTATGTGTCGGAGAGGGGATCCAGTGCGAACTGCACGTTGCAGCCGCCCTCTATCTTCAGCTCACGGATGATCTTGATGGCGGAGTCGTTGAGCATCTTCACCTGATGCTCGGGCAGGGAAAGGATGGGGGCAACAACGATGGAGTCGCCGGTGTGAACGCCCACGGGGTCAACGTTTTCCATGCCGCATATGGTGATGGCGCGGTCGTAGGAGTCACGCATTACCTCGAACTCGATCTCCTTGTAGCCCTTGACGCTCTTTTCCACCAGTACCTGATGAACGGGGGAAAGCGCAAATCCGTTGGTGCCTATTTCAACCAGCTCTTCCTCGTTGTATGCAAAGCCGCCGCCGGTGCCGCCCAGAGTGAATGCGGGGCGGAGCACTACGGGATAGCCTATCCTCTTTGCGGCTTCCTTTGCCTCCTCAACGGAGTAGGTGATCTCGGAGGGGATAACGGGCTCGCCGATCTGCTCGCACATTTCCTTGAAGAGCTCGCGGTCCTCGGCGCGCTCAATGCTCTCGCCGGATGTACCCAGAAGCTCAACGCCGCATTCCTTGAGAACGCCCTTCTTCTCGAGCTGCATGGCAAGGTTCAGACCTGTCTGTCCGCCGATACCGGGGACGATCGCATCGGGACGCTCGTAGCGGAGGATTTTTGCGATGTATTCAAGAGTCAGGGGCTCCATGTATACCTTGTCCGCAATGGAGGTATCCGTCATGATGGTGGCGGGGTTGGAGTTGCAGAGGATGACCTCGTAGCCCTCCTCCTTGAGAGCGAGGCACGCCTGCGTGCCTGCATAGTCGAATTCAGCCGCCTGACCGATAACGATAGGGCCGGAGCCGATTATCAGTACCTTCTTGATGTCCGTTCTTTTTGCCATTTATGTCACCTCATATCGTAAGAAATCGAGTTTTTGGAAACGGTAAGTATGCACTTGCCGTTTATTTTCGTGCCCTCGAAGGGCGTTGCCTTTCCTTTGGAAAGGAACTTTTTCGGGTCGATCACCGATTCATTTTCCATATCCCATACACAGAAGCCGTTGGGACGGAGTCCGAAACGCTCCCGCGGATTTATCGAAAGGAGCTCAATGAGCTTGTCGAGCGAAATGATACCGGGCAGGACCAGATAAGTGTAAAGCAGGGGGAACGCGGTCTCGAGCCCCACGATGCCGAAAGCACTTTTTTCAAGGCCTCTCGATTTTTCCTCTGCGCTGTGGGGAGCGTGGTCGGTGGCTATCATGTCGATAGTGCCGTCGCAGATGCCCTCGAGAAGCGCTTCCCGGTCTTCCTTTGAGCGCAGGGGCGGATTCATTTTGAATTTTCCGTCCTCCCGGAGGTCACCCTCGTCAAGGAGCAGATAGTGGGGCGCGGTCTCGCAGGAGACGTTAACTCCGCTTTTTTTCGCTTCTCTTATAAGCTCAACGCTCTCTTTTGTCGAAATATGACAGACGTGGTAAGCGCATCCGGTCTCCCGGGCGAGCCCGATGTCCCGCTCGATGGGACGCCATTCGCTCTCGGAGCAGATGCCCCGGTGTCCGTGCGCTTTGGCATACGCTCCGTCGTGGATGTATCCGCCGTGAAGCAGGGAATTGTCCTCGCAATGGGCAACGATCACTTTTCCCAAAGCCTTTGCCCGCATCATCGCTTCCCTCATCATTTCCGGGGACTGCACTCCGCGGCCGTCGTCGGAGAAAGCAAAGGCGTATTTCGCCAGCCCCTCCAGATCCGCCGGCTCTTCGCCCTGCTGACCTTTTGTGATCGCGCCGTAGGGGTGGATCGCGGTGTTGGCATCGCGGCGGATGATGTCAAGCTGTTTTCTGATGTTTTCCGCGCTGTCGGGAACGGGTGAAAGGTTCGGCATGGTGCACACGTCCGTGTAGCCGCCCCGTGCCGCCGCGAGCGAGCCCGTGAAGACGGTCTCTTTATAAGAAAAACCCGGCTCACGAAAATGCACGTGCACATCGCAGAAACCGGGAAAAACGCTGTATTCTTTTGTATCGTCAAGACCGGCGAGAAAAGCCGATACCTTTTCACGGCAGGGTACGTATTCCGCTTTGTAAACCTTGAAGTTTGCCATATAACCTCCGTAAAAAAAGTCTTGCCTGCGGCAAGACTGCGGATATGCAAACATAAGGGTGCCGTAGCACCGTTCCGAATCTTGCCGACATCTCTGTATCGACTTAAAGTTTCATCTTGAGTATTATATCACCGCCGCCGTACCTTGTCAAGGGGATGATGGAAAAAAGGTTTTTCAAATTATAGTTAGTCGAGCTGTTCGCCAATGGTGTAGTTGGCGGCGAAGCCGCCATACACCGAGGGGCGAAGCCCCTACGGTGTCATTGCGAGGGAGGGCATCGCCCGACCGTGGCAATCTCTACAAACGGTTTAGTCCATCTGATAGAGGTGCCATCAGAGCATTAGCAGAGATTGCCA
>JAZUGU010000021.1:0-5417 GCA_045641325.1 Candidatus Avispirillum sp. | reverse complement strand
GAACGAAACGGGAGCGTGAAACGCCCCGTTTCTGTATGCGGACGAACGCTCTTTGCCCACACGCCCACCGGGCGTGTCATTGCGAGCCAGTGCGGCACACTGGCGTGGCAATCTCTGCTAATGCTCTGATGGCACCTCTATCAGATGGACTAAACCGTTTGTAGAGATTGCCACGGTCGGGCGATGCCCTCCCTCGCAATGACACGTCGGGGGGACCCCCCCTCCGTGTATGGCGGCTTCGCCGCCAACCACACCATTGGCGAACAGCTCTACAAACACTAATTTAAAAGCCCCGCCGGAGGCGGGGCTTTGGCTATTGTACTGTTACTTATCCTGCTTCTTGTTCTTTGCCTCAAGCATGAGGACCTCGGTGAAGTAATCGTCCAGAGCTTTCTGGAGTTTCTTTTCGTTTCTCTTGTACATGGAGGTCGCCGTGGTGGGCTTGGAGAACATATTCTCCACCGTTGCGCCGATCTCTTCAAGTCCTACGTTGGAAGCAAAATCGTAAAATACGCTTCCTCTGATTATATCAAGGATCTCGGAGTCCTCATCGGAGTCAAGTCTCTGGCCCTTTAAGAGAGTATCGTAATACTCGGGAAGGAGCACCTCGTTGGACTTGTACGCCATGTACTCAAGTATCGTGCCCGTTCTCTCCATGCCGGCGGAGTCAACGTCGTTACGGGAGGTGGCGGGGATAACGAACAGAGATGCATTGGGGCTTACGCTCGCATAGTAGTTCTCCTGCTTCTCATCGAACTTGGGCATGGGAACAAGGCCGTAATCGGAGGTCATGTTTCTGAACTCGCAGGTCAGATAAGGGGTAGCTCCCACAAACAGGCAATGGTCTGTGCCGAAGAAGGAACGTGCATACTCGAACTGGTCCGCATAGTTGCCGGAACCGTCCATGCCGCCCTCGTTCCAGATATCGTCATAGTTCTTGCAGATCTTCTTGTTGGTAAGAACGGGATGTACCGTTTCCATGATGTTCAGAAGCTTCTCGCTGTATATGTTCAGCGAGTACGATCCGTCCTCGTTCTTAACGGTGGACTGGATGCCGCTGGAGTTCATCGCCCAGGTTCCGAGCGTATCACCCAGATAACCGTACACGTCGTCCTTGCCGATGACGCCGTCACCGTTAAGGTCGGTGGAAACGACCTGGATCATTTTAAGGAAGGTGTCGATCGTCCACTTGCCGTCGACAACCAGGTCGTATATGGTGCCGAACTCGGATTCGATGTTGTAGTCCTCCATCATGTTCTTGTTATAGAACATGAGGTCTGCCCAGTCCAGCTTACTCATGGTGATGTCGTTGACGCCCAGATACATCTTACCGTTGATGGTCAGATTCTCGATGGTGGAGGGGTTCCAGTACTCCTTGGTGAAGTCAACGTTCGAGAGCTGGTTGAAATCCGCGAAAAAGTTCTCGGTGACGCATTTGCCCAGCTTATATGCCCAGCCGTAGATAACGTCATGGTCGAATTCACCTGCCATGATCTTCTGCTGGATATAGGATGCGGGGTCGCCGTTCATCTGCAGATCCTGCTGGATCTTTACGTTGTACTTCTCTTCTGTGGCAAGGTTTCTCGCATACACGGCGTCGTTGATGGTATCGCCGGTATAGGTCTCGGCATACAGATAGTATCCGCCGTAGTAGTCCTTGCCGTTGTTGGGATGCTGGATATACAGGAAGGTAAAGTCCTCGCCGTCGAAATCGCCTTCGGCAAAGCCTTCGTCGGAGCCCCCTCCCTCGCTGTCACGGGTGACGATCGTGGGGCCGTCGCCCTCGGCGCACGCGACGAACGCCGTCATGCACATAAGGATCGCCAGGAGCAATGAAATGATTTTCACAGGTTTCACGGTTTTATCTCCTTAATATTGATTTGTATGACTTCTCAATCGTTATTCTTCTTGTTTTTCGCTTCAAGCATGAGGACCTCGGTGAAGTAATCGTCAAGAGCTTTCTGCAGTTTCTTTTCGTTTCTCTTGTACATGGAGGTCGCCGTGGTGGGCTTGGAGAACATGGATTCAACAACGCTGCCTATTTCTTCAATTCCGACTGTTGCCGCGAAGTCATAGGAGATGCTGCCGCGGATGATATCGAGCATTTCGGAATCATCGGGAGTATCCAGGCGCTGACCTTTCAGCAGAGTATCGTAATACTCGGGAAGAAGCAGCTCGTTGGACTTATACGCCATATACTCAAGGATCGTTCCCGTTCTCTCCATGCCGGCGGAGTCAACGTCGTTACGGGAGGTGGCGGGGATAACGAACAGGGATGCCAGGTGGCTCACGTTTGCGTGATAGCTCTCCTGGTTCTCATCGTATTTGGGGAGCGGAATGATGCCGTAATTGGAGGTCATGTTACGGAACTCGCAGGTGAGGAAAGGAGTTCCGCCGCAGAACAGCGCATGGTCGGTCGCAAAGAAGGAACGGGCGTACTCGTACTGGTCGGCGTAGCTGCCGGAGCCGTCCATGCCGCCATCGTTCCATATATCCTCGTATGATTTGGATACCTTCTTGTTCGTGACCACGGGATAGACCATATCTATGAGGTTCAGAAGCTTTTCGCTGTATATGTTCAGCGAGTAGGAATTGTCCTCGTTTTTAACGGTAGTCTCAAGTCCGCAGCATGCCATGGGCCAGCTGGTATCAGCCATACCGCCCGTGATGAATCCGTAAACGTCGTCCTTGCCGATGATGCCGTCACCGTTCAGGTCGTTGGACACGGACTGCACCATTTTGAGAAATACGTCAAACGTCCATTTGCCGTCGCGCACCAGCTGGTAAACGTCACCGAACTCGGACGTCACGTTATAGTCCTCGGCGAGAGATTTGTTAATGAACAGGAGATCCGCCCAGTCCAGCTTACTCATGGTGATATCGTTGACGCCCAGATAGAACTTATCGTTGATGGTAAGGTTCTCGATGGTGGAGGGGTTCCAGTACTCCTTGGTGAAGTCAACGTTTGAGAGCTGGTTGAAATCCGCGAAGAAATTCTCGGTGATGCACTTGCCCAGCTTATATGCCCAGCCGTAGATAACGTCATGGTCGAATTCGCCTGCCATGATCTTCTGCTGGATATAGGATGCGGGGTCGCCGTTCATCTGCAGATCCTGCTGGATCTTTACGTTGTATTTTTCCTCGGTCGCAAGGTTTCTCGCATACACGGAGTCGTTTATGGTATCGCCGGTATATGTCTCGGCATACAGATAATATCCGCCGTAGTAGTCCTTGCCGTTATTGGGGTGCTGGATATACAGGAACGTGAAGTCGTCTCCGCCGAAATCGCCTTCGGCGAAGCCCTCGTCAGAGCCCCCGCCCTCGCTGTCTCGGGTGACGATCTCGGGGCCTTCTCCCTCGGCGCAGGCGACGAACGCCGTCATGCACATAAGGATCGCAAGAATGAGGGAAATGAATTTTACAGGTTTCACGGTTTTATCTCCTTTTTCGGATATCTGTGGAACTTGCGCTTATTTTACTGTAATAACGTTGAGGCCGAGAAGCTTTCCGAAGAATTCGATCTCGGAAAGGTCTGCGCCGTAAACCAAAGAAGAATGGTGGGTAACCCCGGCCTTTGATATCTCGGCAAGGAAGTCGCCCAGAGGCATGCAGGGCTTGAACCAGCCTCTCACAGACCCCTCAAAGCGGTCCGTGGGAGCGTCCAGCATCTCAACGGGAGAGATGAGCATATTGTATTTCTCGGAATCCTTGAATACGTTGATGAAAACGGCCTCTCCCGCCTTGTATCTGCCGTAGCATACAACGGGATCGTCTGCGTTTCCGTATGTAAAGGGGATCTCCTTGATCTCGGGTGTTCCCGCAGCCAGAGCCAGGTTGAACTCGCCCATGTGGGAAATGCACACGCTGTTGCCCTTCCAGTCGGGGCAGAAGATCTCAACGAAGGTGGCATCCTTGAAGCCTCTGATGAGTGCACCGGTGATAGCCGCCGTCAGCACGTCGCCCTCTCCCGCATAACCGATGCCTGCCGCCATCTGCTTGCAGGCTTCCATAAAGGGCATGACGGTGAGGCCGTTCTCGGGTCTTATCTCACGGAAGTTTACGGTGAAGGCGTCAAGGCCCTCTTTTTCTATCCACTTTCTGAGGGCGAGGCAGTTGCGGACAGTCTTTGCGTGGCTCTCGTAGGAGAACTCGTTCAGAGGTCTGAACGCTGCCATATCCTTTTTGATCTCCTCATCGATCTCTTCTTTTGTAACGGTGTCAGCCAGAGCGTTGAGTGTCTTTCCGTCGGAATAAACGGCGGTAACACCGAATCTCTCCAGCAGCTCCTCATCGGAGATGAGGAAGTCGCCCATGCCGTCAAAGGAGCCGCCCACGGTACCTACTTTGGTTCCCGCAAGGCTCACAGCCCCCGCCGCAGCCTTAACAAGGCGGCAGGCACGGTCAAGCACGTCGGTGGTGGGATAATGGCCCGCAACGATAGCGTACTCCTTGCCGTATCTCTTCAGCATGTTGGTCATGTCCATAACGCCGTGGATACCGTGATTCATGAGTATCTCATCGGGATCCTGCGTGGGAGCGAAATCAAAGGTCTCGGTGGTATCGAGCACCACGATGGGGAGCTTTGTCGCCGCAAGCACGTCAATGGACTCGAGGGAGGGAGAATATGCGGCGTGCCATGTGACGATAACGTCAACGCCCTCCGCCTCATACTTCTCTACTGCGGCCTTGAACTCCGCCTTTACACAGCAGAAGGGGGTGCGGACTACGTCGAATCCCTTTTCTTCAAAGTCCTTTGCCATCTTCTCATAGAAGGGCTCAAGGCGGTCACGGATATTCTGCAGGCCGCTGTCATCGTACAGCTTTATGTAAAGGGGAAGAAATCCGATTTTGATCTTTTTCATAATTTACCTCTCATAAATTAAAATTCTATTCCGAAAAGTCTCCGGCAGTTTCCGCACATGACGTCGGCAACCTCTTCGCGGGTGAGCTTCAGCTCCTCGGCGCATTTCTTGAATGAGCGGAGCTCCTCGTACATGAAGGTGGTCATCTCGGAATAGTCGTCAACCTCTTTCATGTTGGGATCGTATGAAACGTCACCGTAGAAGCCTCTCGGCACCACGTTCACGTAGTGTCCGTCCTCGCAGATGCGGTACATCCTCATCTTGGTGATGGGCATATCGGAGCCGAACATAAGGCGCTTCGGGCCTACCGCCTCGATACATTTCACCATTGCGGCGGTGAGAGTGTTGGCGGTGAAATCGAACATCATGTTCTTCGTGTTTTTCAGGATCTCGAAAGCGTTTCCGATGTCCTCCTCCACGTATGCTCTGCCGATGTGGGCGATTATCACCTTTGCATTGGGATATTTCTCTTCGATCTCCATCATCTGTGCAAGGTTGATGGGGTCACGCAGTCTCAGCTTTCTCGGGATGTGGAGCATGACGATGCCGCCTAAT
>JAZUGU010000020.1:0-3122 GCA_045641325.1 Candidatus Avispirillum sp. | reverse complement strand
GGCAGGTGGAAATCGCCCACCTCGTTTACTATCTCGTGCCACATACCGAAGTGGCTTTCCCCGCTTTCGGGGTCAAGCCCGGTTTTATAAAAGTTTCCGGTGAATTTATATCCGGGAGCAAAGGTATCGTTATCGAGCTCGTAAAACACACGGAGCTTATCAAGGGGAAGCTCTACGGTGACGGTCCACCACTCGCCTTCCCTCTCGGCTTTCACGGGGTATCCCGACGGGAGCGCCTCCCACACGGGCACTCTGTCAAAGCGGCAGGTACCGAACTGCTGAAGACGGACGCCGAGGGCGTTGTTTTCGCAGTTCACGTATCCTTTGGGCGTGAAATGGCCGAAGAACTCAAGCGCGGAGTCCAGATATACGTCCTCGCCGTCATTCTTATAGTTTGCCCACGGATTCTCCTCTTTGCAGGTCATCCTGCAGACAAATCCGTAGTTCTCAACGTACACCAGCTGGCCGTACGCCTCGTATTCAATACCGTTATCAGCCCAGCGGTAAGTGGCTATCTGGGCACGGTCAACGTCCGCGAATGAAACGTTTTCTCTTTTATCGAAGCGGCGCACCGTGTACGCTCTGTCGCCGTAGTTTATATCCATCAAAGCACACATCCTTTTGTAAGGAGAAGATTGCCGTAGAGTCTTTCTTCGCCGGTGACGAACACGACATTTGCCTTTGCGGCAAGCTCATAGAAATGCTCGCGCTTCACGTTGGAAAGGCGGAGTCCGGGGTATCTTTCGCCCATGATGCGCTCATAGTCGCCCCACGCCTCGGGAGTGGGCATGCCCTTTGCCTTATCGCCGTCGGTCAGTTCCATGACGACAGCGGGCTTCTCGGTGTACGCCACATCGATGGGGAAAAGATTTTTGATCGCATCCAGCACGTCGGAAACGTTCATTCCGGGGCAGCGGATGATGCGGGGATTTACGGATTCAGCGGGGAAATTGGCATCTGCGATGACCATGGTCTCGCCGTGGCCCATATCGCACAGGGCCTTGAGCATATCGCCGGTCAGAAGCTTACTTACGTTATCAAGCATATTATTTCTCCTTTTCGGTTACATTTATATTATGTGCAGTTCTCTTTCTGCATATTGTTTTCACAAGAGCCGTCACACAGCAGGCGGCAAACGCAGCGAGACATATGAGATCGGGAAGATATTTTCTGAGAAAAGGCACTTTCTTTTCTTTTTTCGGTTTTTCTTCCGCGGGAGCGGGCTTTTTCTGCGCCGTGGTCACGGGCTCCGCCGCGGTTTCTTTTTCGGCTTTCGCAGTTTCGGCGGCAGTCGTTCCCGCAGTTTCTCCCGGCTCTGTTTCCTCGGGAGGCTCCGTTTCCGTAAACTCCATATCGAAATAGTACTGCATTGCCGTCTGTACCGCATCGGAATTTCCGTAGTCCAGGCCCGGTATCATGACCCACGCCTGCCAACGGTCGTCCACGGACAGGGAGGAAATGATAACGCCCACGTCCTCGTTCTGCGCCTCCACGACGGCATCGTTACCTATATATACTCCCACGTGGCCGGGGTAGTACAGCACCAGTCCCGGTATTTCGGGAACGTAGGACATATCTCCGCCGAAAACGGCGGAGCAGACCATATCGTACGTTGATCTTAAAAGATAAGGCGCACCGCTTTCCTTGAGGAAGGAATAAATGAGGCCGGAGCAATCCACCTCGCCGACGGTGACTCCGCCGACAACGTATGCCCATCCTTCATCGTACGCTCTTGTGACCCATCTGACAAAATCGGCAGAGGTGGGAGACCATTTGTCATCTCCGGCAACGCCGGTAGTTTCGGCGGTCTTTGCGGACTTTGCGGATTTCATTTCGGCGGCGGCTTGTTTTGCGTTCGTTGTAACCGCGGGCTCCGATTCCGGTGCAGTATCGGTCTCTTCCCCGCTGTCGCTGTCGTCCGCTGTTTCCGTCGTTTCTTCCGGGTCGGGGCTGTCATCGCCCTCGTATATGGTTTCCGTCTGCGATTCTATTTCATCCGTGCTGTCCGGCACATCATCCGCAAGGCACGCAGGCGGCAGGATGACTGACAAAAAAACGGCACAGCAGATAAGAAAAGCAGACAGTTTTACATAAATTTTCACTTCGGTTCAGCTTTCCGTTATTTTATACGGATATGATATCATATTCCGACATGAATTTCAAGGTTTACGGAGGAATCCGACCCTTTTCACGGTCCATTTTCAATTATTTTCTTTTCGCGTTTTCGGCATCAAATGCATATTTCATCCGTTTTTACTAAAACTAACAAAGCAGAGGCAATCTTTGATCTGTTCAGGATAAGAAAGGATATATATATGAAAGCAACGGGTATAGTCAGAAGGATCGACGATCTCGGAAGAGTCGTTATCCCCAAGGAGATCAGAAGAACAATGAGGATACGCGAGGGCGATCCTCTTGAAATATATACGGACAGGGACGGAGAAGTGATTTTCAAAAAATACTCACCTATCGGTGAGCTATCACAGTTCGCATCACAGTATGCCGAAACGCTTTACAAGACCTGTTCTCTCGCGGTCATCATCTGCGACAGAGATACCGTGATAGCATCGGCAGGTGTTCCCCGCCGTGAGTATGCGGAAAAGAAGCTGACGGAGGAATTCGAAAGCATTATTGAAAGCCGTCAGCTCTATGCCGACAACGGTAGCGGGAACGTGGCGGCGGTGGACGGAAGCACCCATTATGTCCGGTGTGCCATGCCCATCATCACCGACGGCGACATCACAGGATGCGTTGCATCGGTGAACACGCCCGACACCCCCTCTCTCCAGCCGGGGCTGGAGGCAAAGCTCATCCAGACCGCTGCGGGATTTCTCGGAAGACAGCTTGAAGGTTAAAAATACACGCCTTGCGGCGTGCATATCATCAATCCCGCAGGGATTGCATATCATCAGCCCGAATGGGCTGTATCTCATCAATTCCGTAGGAATTGCATATCATCAAGCCGCAGAAAAACAATACACGGCGTTGCCGTGATGAGATACCGCCATACGGCGGATGATATACACGGCTACGCCGTGATGATATGCCAACCCTGCGGCTTGGATACAAAAAAGAGACGCCGAAGCGTCTCTTTTTTCGCGGAAAGGGTGGGATTCGAACCC
>JAZUGU010000019.1:0-2291 GCA_045641325.1 Candidatus Avispirillum sp. | reverse complement strand
TCGCAATGACACGCCCGGTGGGCGTGTGGGCAAAGAGCGTTCGTCTGCATACAGAAACGGGGCGTTTCACGCTCCCGTTTCGTTCCGTTTGTATAAAACATCCGTCTGTCAGCGCAAAAACGGTTTAACAGCGAAGCGTGTCTCGCTCGCGGGGGCTTCCCCGCAAACACTAATTTGAACCCCCGCCGAAAGGCGGGGGTGGATTGCTTTATAGCTGTTCTTCTTTTTCAGGTTCTTCTTCTTCTGTTTCCGCTTCTTCAACCGTGACCTCTTCCGCCGTCACCGTACCTTTTTTCAAAATACGCGGCAGGAAAATCGCGGCAATAACGAGCGATGCCAGCAGTATCACCGCCGATGCGGCGGCAAAGGGATATACCGGAGAGGTAAGGAATATCGCCTTCGAGGAGAAACTCTCCGTCTTTCCGCAGTTTATGCAGACCTCGGTACGTCTGCCGCCGGAGAACAGACGGGCGGGAGTGTTTTCCTTTTCCGCCCACGAATGGGCAACGGCCTCAAGCTCTCCGCTCACCTTTTCGCCGCAATGCTCGCAGACGAATTCCACAGAGCCCTTTTCGGTGCACCCGCCGGGCGTGTACGCCGTCATCAGATAATTGTGGGAGAGCTTTTTTAATACTTCGGTTTTCTGCTCCTTGCACCGTGTGCACCCGGTCACCTTTTCACCGGGGTCGGTGCAGGTGGCGGCCTTCTCGCTTATGACCTTCATGTCGTGGCCGAGAACGGGCATTTCCTCCGAGTATTTTTCGGAGCATTTTTTGCATTTATATTCCTTCAGCCCTGCCTCCGTACAGGTGGGCTTTTTCTCCGAGATCATTTCGTAGCTGTGTCCCGGGGCGGGCGGGCCGTCCACATACTCCGCGGAGCACTTGGTACAGCGGTAAAGCTTTCCTCCCTGCACGGTGCAGGTGGCATCTATGTTTTTGACAAATTCGTAGGAGTGGCCCTCCGCCTTCAGTATGTCCTTGAAGGTGTAGCCGCAGCTTCTGCACCGGAACTGTTTGTAGCCGTCCTCCGTATGGGTGGCGGCAACGGTTTCGGTCACCTCGTAATCGTGATCCCTTGGGGCGGGGATAACGGCGGTCTCCGTGTGGTTTTGTATGGGGTATCCCTTGTCGTTGAGATTCAGCGTTATCCTGCATTCGTGGTAAACGCTTCCGTTTTTGCCGCAGGAGGCGGGAGTCGTTTTTTCATTTATCCAGAAATGATTGCCGGGCGCGGCTTCAAGATAAGAGATCTCCGTGCGGTGACCGCACACCGTGCAATGGCGGGACTGCTTGCCCTGAAATGTGCAGTTGGAGGGAAAATCCCTTTCGGTGCTCCCGTAGGAGTGGGCATGGTTGGTGTAATACGAAATGATAGCGGATGCTTCCGCATCTGCCATCTTTTCCAGAGTGCCGGATGCGGTGATCTTTTTGAAATCGGAGGCATTGGACATGAATCCGTGTTCGATGATGGTGCTCATGATGCCGAACTTGGCACACCAGGTGGGTATGCCGTAGTAGTCGGAGAGTGTACCGGTGTTCACACCCTTGATGTCCCATTGCTTTTCGGAGTTCCAGTAATAGCCGTCCGTGTCTTTTTTTCGCTCCACGCCGTTGCTGTTCATGCCTGCGGCAGATGCCACCGAGGACGTTACGGAACTGCTGAGGCTTATCAGCGCATATTTGTCGAGAACGGAGGTGTAGGCGGTGACGCCGTTTTTGGAGGGATTGCCGTCCGCGCTGTCAAAATGGATACTGATAAGCAGGTCGGCGTTCACGCTGTCGGCGTAAATGCCGCGCTCCGCAAGGCTCAGGTATGTATCGCCGGTGCGTGTCATGTAAACGGCGAAGGAGCCGTTTGCCGAGAGCCTGTCACGGATAAGGCCCGCAAGCTTTAAGGTGAGGTTTTTTTCATAAACGCCTCCGGCGTCGGCACCGGGGTCTTTCCCGCCGTGGCCGGGGTCAAGGACGATGACGATGCGGTCCGCGCCGGAAAATGCCGCCGTTCCCACGGGCACGGCGGAGAAGAATATTATCATCAATGCGGCGAACGCCGCCAGAACACGTTTTTTCATTCAATAAACCCGTTTTTCGACATTTTTTACATTTTAACACCTGCACGCTTTTCTGTCAACAAGAGGAGGAGAATTAGTGTTTGTCGGGCTGTACGCCAATGGTGTAGTTGGCGGCGAAGCCGCCATACACCGAGGGGCGAAGCCCCTACGGTGTCATTGCGAGGGAGGGCATCGCCCGACCGTGGCAATCTCTACAAACGGTTTAGTCCATCTAATA
>JAZUGU010000018.1:0-7575 GCA_045641325.1 Candidatus Avispirillum sp. | reverse complement strand
TTTTCTTATGCCTTTTCTCTTTCGAAGAAATATTTCTGATTGTGGCTCTTTATGCTTTGCACGAGCCCGATGAGCATGTACATGGCGAGCATTGACGAGCCGCCGTAGCTCATAAAGGGAAGTGTGATGCCGATTACCGGGAGCATGGCGAGGCACATTCCTATATTTTCCAGGGTCTGGAAGATAAGTATTGCCACCACTCCGGCACAGATATACGCGCCGTAATCCTTTCTCGCAATTCTTGCGATCCATAATAGCCTTATTATCAGCACCGCCATTAGTCCCATGTATGCGAAGCATCCGAAAAATCCGAACTTTTCCGCAAGTATGGCGAAGATAAAATCGGAATAGCATGCGGGCAGATAAACGTACTGTGATCCTCCGTTGAATCCCGAGCCGAGAAATCCTCCCGCGGCGATGGCTGAACGGCTTTTAAGTGCCTGATATCCGATATCCAGCGGGTCACCCTCCGGGTTGAAGCCGTAGACGATCCTGAGCTGTTGCTTCTCGCTGAGAAGCTCCCACCAAAGCGGTGATGACAGAACAAGAATTGCGGCAACGCCTATGAAATACCATATGGACAGACCACCCACAAGCAGCATGACCGCCATGATGAACATGTAAACAAGTGTCGATCCCAGGTCTCCCGTTTTCAGCACGAGCGCAAATATCACTCCCGCATGTACGGCAAGCTGAAGAACGCTTGTGATCTTGTTTATCTTGCCCTGCAAAAGCTTTATGTGCCTTGAAAAAGAGATTATAAACAAAAGCTTTACGTATTCAGAGGGCTGAATATCAAAGGGAACACCCGGTATTCTGATCCAGTTTTTATTTCCGTGGTCACCCTTGCCGAACAGAACGGCGGCAAGCATGAACGCAACTGCGGCCACGTATATCCATATGCCGCATTTTTTTATCAGCTTGTCGTAGTCAATGTACGCAAGCAGAAACATGATAGCGCATCCGAGCAGGGCGGCGATGGACTGTACGAGCAGGTATCTGGAGCCCAGCTCATTTGATGCACCTGCAAGAGTTATCAGCGAAAGAGCCGTCATTCCCAGAACGCAGATAAGGACAACCCAGTCGATCTGACGGAATTTTTCTTTTATCGTAACTGAAAATTCTTTCAATGGCGGCTCCTTTCATAAAGATTTTTCTGTTTTATCAGTAAGCTATTGCCCAGAATACCATATCCTTGGCGGGCTTTCCGCAGCAAACACATTTGTCGGAAATGTGCTTCTGCTCAAAGGGAATGCATCTGCTGCCCACACCGGTCAGCTCTTTGACCTTGTCTTCGCATTCCTCGGAGCCGCACCACATAGCCATAACGAAACCGTCGCCGTTCTTTTCAAGTGCTTGCTTGATCTCATCGACGGAGGTGCATTCGTAGGTCTTCTGCTCTCTGTTCTGAAGAGCCTTCTGATACATTTCGTCACGGACCTCATTCAGTCTCTGAGCGATAACTTCTTCAATGTTTTCAAGGGATTCGAAGTTCTTTTCGCGGTTTACGCGCTTAACGGTAACGCACTTGTTTTCCGCAATATCACGGGGGCCGATCTCAATGCGGAGGGGAACACCCTTCATTTCGTACTCGGAGAACTTCCATCCGGGAGAGTTCTCGCTGTCATCGACCTTGACTCTGTACTTGCCCTTGAGTCTGTCACGGAGCGCATATGCGGCATCGAGCACGCCTTCCTTGTGCTGCTGAACGGGGATGATGACTACTTGAATGGGAGCAACTGCGGGAGGAAGTACAAGACCGTTGTTGTCGCCGTGAGTCATGATGATCTCACCGATCATTCTGGTGGTAGTACCCCAGGAAGTCTGGTGAGGATACTGAAGCTTGTTCTCCTTGTCGGTGAACTTGATATCGAATGCCTTTGCAAATCCGTCACCGAAATAGTGGGAGGTACCTGCCTGGAGCGCTTTGCCGTCGTGCATGAGAGCCTCGATCGCGTAGGTAGCTTCCGCACCCGCGAATTTGTCGCTTTCAGTCTTTCTGCCTTTAACTACGGGGATCGCAAGATCGTTCTCGTGGAAGTCGGCATAAACGTTCAGCATCTGGATCGTTTCAGCTTCTGCTTCTTCTGCGGTTGCGTGCATGGTGTGACCTTCCTGCCACAGGAATTCTCTGGAGCGGAGGAAGGGACGTGTGGTCTTTTCCCAACGCACAACTGAACACCACTGGTTGTAAAGCTTGGGCAGGTCTCTGTAAGATTTGATTATATTAGCGTAATGCTCACAGAACAGAGTCTCCGACGTGGGACGAACGCAAAGTCTTTCCTGCAGAGGCTCACTTCCGCCGTGAGTCACCCATGCAACTTCGGGTGCAAAGCCTTCAACGTGGTCTTTTTCCTTGTTGAGAAGGCTCTCGGGAATGAACATGGGCATATATACGTTTTCATGTCCGGTTTCCTTGAAACGGTTATCGAGATTCTTCTGGATAAGCTCCCAGATCGCATAGCCGTAAGGACGGATTATCATACAACCCTTAACGCTTGAATAGTCGATAAGGTCTGCTTTTTTGCAGATATCTGTGTACCACTTGGCAAAATCCTCGTCCATGGACGTGATCTGCTCAACCATTTTGTCGTTTGCCATAAACTACCTCTTTATAAATAATTCAATAAAAGTATTCTACATCATGTGACGGCTTTTGTCAATCTTCTTTCTTAAGCCTTGCAAAAGATGCCATCAGCTTTTTTGTGCCGACCCGGTCGAACTCGACCTCATAAAGCACGTCACCGCCCATCTGACGAACTGAAAGCACGGTGCCTGCTCCGAAATTGGAGTGCTTTACACGGTCTCCCTTGTCAAACGTTTCGAAGGAAGCGGGACGTTTCGGCTGTGACGAAACACCTCTCGGGGAAGCCTTCGGAACGGATACTGATTTCGAATATGACGATTTCGGAACGTTGCCGGTATATGCGGCACGTTCCTCGCCCATTCCCCAGCCGCCGCCGGGGCCGGAATGATTGTATATGGGCATGTCTCCCGCTTTTGAAGGCATCTTCTTGCCGTAATAGCCGTATGACCCGCCGTAATCGGAAAAAGATGAATACGTTTTGTCGTTATCATCGACCAGGTGCTCGGGTATGTCCTGAATAAAACGTGAACTCTGATTGTACTGTGTCGAGCCGTTCATCATTCTTTCCTTGACGTGTGTGATGAAAAGACGGCGCTTCGCCCTTGTTATCGCTACGTACGCAAGTCTGCGTTCTTCCTCGATCTCTTCGGGGTTCATAATGGACTGATATCCCGGGAAAACGCCTTCTTCCCATCCGGGGAGAAATACGTTTTCAAATTCAAGACCTTTGGCGCTGTGGATGGTCATGAGAATCACGGCATCCGCCGTTTCATCGTATCTGTCCACGTCGGATACAAGCGCCACGTCTTCAAGAAATTCGGTGAGGCTTGGGGTTTCCGTGTTTTCCTCATACTGTGCGGCGGTAGAAACAAGCTCTCCGATATTGTCTATTCTGTCCTTTTCAGCTTCTCCTGCCGCTGCCAGCATATCGTGATATCCGGATTTCACGGCGACCTTTTCTATGAGTGAGGACACCTTCGCGGTTTTTGCGGCTTCTCTCATATCGTTGAAGAAAGAGATGAGAGCCACCATCGCCCTGGCGGCAGCAGCAGGGATAGCTTTGTAGCTTTCCGCTCTGCTCATTACGTCAAAAAGGGATGTCCCTTCAGTGGCGGCAATATCCGCGGCAGCGGCAATACTTTTGTCGCCGATGCCCCGCCTCGGAACGTTTATGATACGTCTGAGCGCAACGGAGTTGTTGGGATTGTTGATGACGGATATGTAGGCTAAGACATCCTTGATCTCTTGACGGTCAAAGAATCGCAGAGAGCCAAGCATGCGGTAGGGAACACCGCTTTTTGCAAACGCCTGCTCGATCGCACGAGACATGGAATTGGTGCGGTACAGAACGGCAAAGGAACGGAACGATTCACCGTCTTCGTGCATTTCGGAAACGGTATCCGAAATAAATTTTGCTTCTTCAAGCTGGTTTGAGAGCTTGGAGACGTTGATCTTCTCGCCGGTGTCTCCGTCAGTCCACAGATTCTTGCCTTTTCTTTCACGGTTTTTTGCAATGACCTTGTTTGCCGCATCAAGGATAGTCTTTGTGGAACGGTAATTCTGCTCAAGTCTTATGACCTTTGCATCCGGATAGGTCTGGTCAAAGGTGAGGATGTTTTCGATCGTAGCGCCTCTGAATTTGTAGATAGACTGGTCGTCATCACCAACGACCATAAGGTTCTTGTAGAAACCGGAGAGCAGGGAAACGAGACGGAACTGGGCGTGGTTGGTGTCCTGGTACTCGTCTATGCAGATGAAACGGAAACGGTTCTGAAGATTGTTTCTCACATCTTCAAAATTCTCAATGAGAACGACGGTCTGCATTATAATGTCGTCAAAATCGAGAAGATTGGAAGACTTAAGCTTTTTCTGATAAAGTCCGTATATATCGGCTATTTTTCTGAGACGAACGTCCTTAGAAAACTCATCTCTGTATTCGCCGGGTGTCATAAGGTGGTTCTTAGCGTTGGAAATATCGGAAATTACGCTTTTGACAGGTAATAATTTCGTGTCGATATTCAGTTCTTTCATGCACTCGGCGACAAGCTTTTTCTGGTCGTCCGTGTCTGCAATGCCAAAGCCTGCTTCGTATCCGAGAAGATCGCCCCAGCGTCTGAGTATCCTCATGCAAATGGAGTGGAACGTGCCTGTCCACATATCTTTTGCCTCGTCGCTGTCTTCACCGAAGCTTTTTTCAACTCGGGCTTTGATCTCGTTTGCCGCTTTGTTGGTGAAAGTAACGGCGAGAACTGCCCAGGCCGGAGGCGGCATAAGGCTGAATCTCGTAAGGTATCTGCCAAGCTCGTCTTTTCCAAAAGAAAGAGCGTTGTTCATCTCGATGAGATCTTTTTCGGTAATGCCGGAGGGGACCCAGTCGTTATAATAAGCATCTCCGTAGCGAACAATGTGGGAAAGCCTGTTCACAAGCACGGTGGTCTTGCCGCTGCCCGCACCTGCAAGTATCATCAAAGGGCCGTTTACGGTGTAAACGCATTCGCGCTGTTCCTTGTTGAGGTGCGAATAGTATTTGTCGAATAACTTTTTCTTTATTATGTTGTACTCGAGTTTAGTGCTTTCAGCAGTCATATTGTCTGTCCTTATGTTATTAATTATCTTATTGTAAGATATCCGGAGAAAAAATGCAACAGTTTAAGAGAACAAATCTTATGCTCATTTCAAATTATTGCCAACGACGGTATTGCATTATGACCGTCACTTGGTATATAATGTTTTTGTAGGGGGGACAGCTCAATGTCAATTGCAATTTCGTCAATTATAGGATATATTTTAGGATGCATTAATCCATCTTTTATCATTTCAAAGATAAAAGGAATTGATATCAGAGAAAAAGGCTCCGGTAATGCGGGAGCATCGAATGCACTGATAGTTCTCGGTAAAGCCGCAGGGATTTTTTCCGCAGTATTCGATATTCTGAAAGCATTCTTAGCATATAAGCTTGCCGAAAAACTGTTTCCGGCATTTCAGTTTGCCGGGTGTCTTGCTGGTGCTTTCTGTATCCTCGGACATATTTTTCCGGTGTTTATGGGATTCCGCGGCGGAAAAGGTCTTGCGTGCCTCGGCGGAACGGTTCTCGCGTATGACTACCGTGTGTTTCTTATCCTGCTCGCAGTAGAATTGTTGGTCGTTCTGCTGACCGGTTACATTTGTTTCGTGCCGATCACAGCTTCAGTCCTGTTCACCGTTTATTTCGGAATAGTTGAGAAATGTTACCGGATGACGGCCTTGCTCGCTCTTATTTCCGTGGTTATATTCATAAAACATATCACAAATCTGAAAAGGATAAAGAACGGCACCGAGATGCATATAAGCTACCTCTGGAATAAAGACGAAGAGGAATCGAGAGTAAAGGATAATCTGCAAAAGTAAAGGGCTGCGGCGCAGCCCTTTTTTTGTGTGTCACTTAAACATTTTTTCGTATTTTTCTTCAGGCTTTTTCCTGCCGCGCCTGATCGCATAGATTATGGCAAATACTGCGTATGCGATAATAAACAGCGAGATCGCAACAACGGTCTGAGCACCGTTTTTGATAAATCCTCCGCAGAGGACGACCGTCACAAAATATATTGCCGCCGAACAAAGAAAATGAATGCCGAGCTTGGCTGCGGCACCGGGCTTTTCGGCTTTGAGTATTTCATTTGCAAAAGCCAGGAGGACGGAAAACAGAAAGAACAGCCAGATGTATTTCAAACTGGGGATGAATTCCTGCTCCGAGCCGGATATGATCCCTCCGACGGAATAGAAAAAGAGAGTTATCAGGGTGAAGATGAGGCATCCTGATTTTATTATGTCAAAAAACCTTTTCATACTGTGTCTCCGATATTGATTTCTAAGTTATTTTACCATTTTACAGCTCCTTTTTCAAGACATTTGTGAATAATCCTCGGAAATGTATATTTTTATGAATATTTCTCCGAATATACATTGACAAATATACGCATTTGAAGTATAATTTACAGGATAGATATTATCATAATGAGAGGAAAATCATGACAAGAAGAGAATCAAGGATCAGCGCATTCGAGCTTATATTCGAAACGGATTTTCATAAGGGAGAGTCCGCTGATACGATATACAGAAATGCGGAAGAAATAAGAGATGCTAAAACAAATGCGTTCGTTTCATCTCTTTATTCGCTTTCTTCAGAGCACTCCGAAGAGATAGATGCTCTTATAGGAACGGCTTCCGATAAGTGGAAGGTCTCCAGAATGAATAAGGTCACGAGAGCCATTCTCAGACTTGCCGTCTGCGAGATCATGTATACTGATACACCTCCCAAATCCGCCATAAACGAAGCAGTTGAAATCGCGAAGGTATACGGTGACGAAAAAGCACCTGCTTTCGTAAACGGTGTCCTCAACAATCTTGCCCGTACAGCCGGTAAGATCACAGATGACGAAGAGGCCGGTAAGTGAGAAAATACTTTCTCGGGATAGATACGAGCAATTATACAACGTCCGTATCTCTCTGCGATGAGGACGGCACCGTAGTTGCCAATGTAAAAAAACTTCTACCTGTGGCAGAGGGGCAGAAAGGGCTTCGCCAGAGCGATGCGCTTTTCCACCATACCGTGCAGCTGCCCGAGATCATCGCTGAAGTTCGTGAGAAATTTTCGCCCGATGAGATACTTGCCGTCGGCGCAAGCGTTCGCCCCAGAGATGCGGAAGGCTCTTATATGCCGTGCTTCCTTGCCGGCAGATCTGCCGCCGCTGCGGCATCTATGGCTGCAGGCTGCCGCTTGTTTGAATTTTCGCACCAGTGCGGCCATGTATGCGCTGCACTTTATTCGTCCGGCAGGCTCGATCTTATTAATCGGAATTTCATCGCTTTCCACGTTTCCGGCGGAACTACCGATGTTTTGTACGTTACACCGGATCGTGACCATGTTTTTGCCGTCGAGCGTATCGGCGGCACGCTTGACCTGAACGCCGGACAGGTAATAGACCGCGCAGGCGTTATGATGGGGCTCG
>JAZUGU010000017.1:0-7032 GCA_045641325.1 Candidatus Avispirillum sp. | reverse complement strand
GGAGCTTTACCAGAAGAAGCTGCACACGGCGATCGCCGACGGCGAGTACGTGCGCATCCGGCACAACGGCGAGTTCATAGCGCTGGGGCAGGTCACGGATTTCCCCGACGGCTCGGCAGTAAAGCCGGTCAAGTTATTTGTTTTATAAAAAACGGAGTGCCGCACGCAGCGCACACATAGGGATTTTTTCACCGCTGACCGGCAAGGAATATTGATAAAAAGCAATAAGAATGGCGGGAAAATTTTCGAAGATCTAATGAAAAAATCACCGAAACTCAGGTTTCGGTCATTTTATTATATCTTTCCTTTGTCCGTTCTGAACACCTGCCGTACCTCAGCCTTTAGGCTGTTACGCCGACGATATTCAGAACGAACAATCAGCGGCGCCTCTCTCCCTAAGTGAGCGCCCCTTTGCACTCCGTTTTTTTCGCAAACACTAATTTAAAACCCCGCCGAAAGGCGGGGCACTGTTACTATTCTATTATCCCTCCGCCCACAAGGATGTCCCCGTCGTAAAGCACACAGGACTGTCCGGGGGATATCGCCCTCTGCGGCTCGTCAAATTCCAGATGGAACTCGCCCTCGCCCGTCGCCCACGCCGTGGCTTTCGCCGCTTCGTGACGGTAGCGTATCTTCGCTTCCACACGCAGAGGCGCCGAAGGAGTGTCGCAGGCGACCCAGTTCGCCATCCGGCAGTCAAGCGATTTTTCATACAGCCCCGCATCGGGACAGAGAATGACACGGTTTTTCTCCGTGTCCTTTTTCTTTACGTACAACGGTGCTTTCAGCGAAAGACCCAGTCCTCTGCGCTGACCCACCGTGTAATGGATTATGCCCTTGTGTCGGCCGAGAACGTTTCCGTCCGTGTCGGTGAAATCGCCCGCGGGGAAATCCCGCCCGAGACGGTCCTTTATAAATCCCGCATAATCGCCGTCCGGCACGAAGCATATGTCCTGACTCTCACTCTTGTGCGCCACGGGCAGGCCCGCCGCCTCGGTCATCTCACGGACCTCCGCTTTCGTGTGCGTGCCGAGAGGCAGCATCACCGATGAAAGCTGATCCTGCGTCAGACACCATAGCACGTAGCTCTGATCCTTTTCACGGCTCTCGCCTTTTTTAATAACGTACCTGCCGCCCGACTTTTCCACCTTTGCGTAATGCCCGGTGGCGATCTTCGAAAAGCCCATGTCTCTCGCTCTTTCGAGAAACAGCCCGAATTTCAGATCCCGGTTGCAGACGATGCACGGATTGGGCGTTTCGCCTCTCGTATACGCCTCGGCAAAGGTATCCATCACGCTGTTTGCGAATTCATCCCTCATGTCGAAAAGATGAAATCCTATCCCGAGAGCGCGGCACACCGCCTCGGCATCCCGCTCTCCCTCGGTTTCTTCTTTTCCCGCAGGAACAAAAAGGCGCATGACTGCGCCTTCGCAAACGGTATTCTCTTTCAAAAGCAATGCGGCGGAGGCGGAATCAAATCCGCCGCTCATTGCCGCAAGAACTTTCTCTTTCATTGCCGTTTTCGTTCCTTTTTTACTTTAGTCGCAATGGCAGCAGTTGTTGCAGCCGCTTTCCTTGAACGTTTCGGGATCGTATGCGATGCCGTTCTTGTCGTAATAATCCTTGATCGCCGCCTTGACAGCCTCTTCTGCCAGCACGGAGCAATGGATCTTCACTGCGGGAAGTCCGTCGAGAGCCTCGACGACCGCGCTGTTGGTAAGCTCAAGAGCCTTATCGAGGGGCTGGCCCTTTATCAGCTCCGTTGCCATGGAAGACGTAGCGATAGCGGATGCACAGCCGAAGGTGTTGAACTTAACGTCCGTGATGATGCCGTCGCTGATCTTCAGATATATTTTCATGATATCGCCGCATTTTGCGTTGCCGACCTCTCCGATGCCGTCAGCATCGTCGATCTTGCCTACGTTGCGGGGGTTCTGGAAATGATCCATTACCTTTTCGGAATAATTCATTGCCATATTAATTACCTTCTTTCATTTGCGCTTCGTGGCGGAATAGAACTTTGGATTCGAGCGTGCCGGCTCGTCGGCAAAAATGGGTTGGGCCCCATTTTTAACGAGAATCGGCGCATGATGAAGCAGAACTTGCGCTTTACTGTTCCTCTCGCATCATGCGTTCCCATACGGGGGACATGTCACGTAATTTTGCAACGATGCCGGGAACCTTTTCTATAATATAGTCGATCTCTTCCTCGGTGGTCTTCTCGGAGAACGAGAGACGGAGGGAGCCGTGCGCGATCTCGTGGGGGAGGCCGATCGCCAGCAGAACGTGGCTGGGATCAAGACTGCCGGAAGTGCAGGCGCTGCCGGAGGATGCGGCAATGCCGTACATATCAAGCATCAGAAGCAGGCTTTCGCCCTCGATGCCCTCAAAGCACATATTGACATTGTTGGGCAGGCGGCTTTCTCTGCTGCCGTTGACTCTGGAGCGGGGGATCTTTGAAAGCTCGTCCATGACCTTGTCACGGAGAGCGGATACACGCTTTGCGTTTTCGTCAAGGTGAGCGCAGGCATCCTCAAGCGCCTTTGCCATAGCCATGATGCCGGGCAGATTTTCCGTGCCCGCGCGCTTGCCTCTCTCCTGCGCGCCGCCGTTGATGATGTTCTCAAGAGTGATGCCGCGCTTCGCATACAGAAGACCTACACCCTTGGGACCGTGGAACTTGTGCGCCGCCAGAGACAGCATGTCGATGTTCATTTCTTCAATATTTATATGCACGTGACCTGCCGCCTGAACCGCATCGGTGTGGAAGAGCACTTTCTTCTCACGGCAGACCTTGCCGATCTCGGGGATGGGCTGGACCGTGCCGATCTCGTTGTTAGCGAACATGATGGTGACAAGGCAGGTATCCTCGCGGATGGCATCCTCCACCTGCTTTGCGGTGACGGAGCCGAACTCGTCCACGGGCAGGAGAGTGATATCGTAGCCATCTTTTTTCAGCTTGTCCAGAGTGTGCAGGATGGCGTGATGCTCGATCTGAGTGGAGATGATGTGCTTCTTGCCTTTTCTCGCGCCCATTTTTGCGGCGGAGATTATCGCCTGATTGTCCGCTTCACTTCCGCCGGAGGTGAATATGATACCGTAAGGATCGCATCCCAGACAGTCGGCTATTCTTATTCTTGCATCGGCAAGGGCATCGGACGCCGCCTGACCGTAGGTGTGCAGGCTGGAGGCGTTCTCGTATTCCTCGCCGTAATACTTGATCATTTCCGCTAAAGCCGCCTCGGAAATAGGGGTGGTCGCGGCGTTATCGGCGTAAACCTTCATTATATATAAGTCCTTTCAAAGAAACAATTTTCCGAATAATTAGTATACCATTTTTATTATTTACTGTCAATGTATATTTGATTAATTTTTGAGGATCGAGGGACATTAAATTAGTGTTTGCGGGGATGCCCCCGCGGGCGAGAGACGCTTCGCGCGGGGAAGCCCCCGCGGGCGGGAGACGCTTCGCTGCTGAATCGTTTTTACGCTTATAGACGGATATTTCTTGCAAACGGAACGAAACGGGAGCGTGAAACGCCCCGTTTCTGTATGCAGACGAACGCTCTTTGCCCACACGCCCACCGGGCGTGTCATTGCGAGCGAAGCGTGGCAATCTCTGCTAATGCTCTGTTGGCACCTCTATCAGATGGACTAAACCGTTTGTAGAGATTGCCACGGTCGGGCGATGCCCTCCCTCGCAATGACACGTCGGGGGAACCCCCCTCCGTGTATGGCGGCTTCGCCGCCAACTACACCATTGGCGAACAGTTCGCTATACTATAATTTATCGAAATAAAAAAGCCCTTCCGGGCTTTTTTTATTTTCCAAGTAACTTGAGGATTCCCTCTTTCGGAAGTGCTCCGACCTGCTTTGCGATCTCTTCACCCCCGCGGAAAACCATGAGCGTGGGAATGCTCGATACTCCGAACTCGATCGCCAGCTCGCTTTCCTCATCCACGTTCACCTTGCAGACCTTTACGTCGGCGTATTCCTCCGCTATCTCATCAACGATGGGTGACACCATCATGCAGGGGCCGCACCATGTGGCAAAAAAATCCACCAGCACCGTGCCGCTCTCTTCTATCACTTCTTTTTCGAAATTCTCAAGTCCAAGATTTATCACAGACATTTTTTGCTTTTTCCTTTCATATTCTTTTTCTATATTATAACACATCTTTTCTGCCGTTAAAATATTTTTTTCGAAAATCCCTTGACAAAACGCCCGTGCATGGTATAATACAACTGTACTAACACAGTTAGTACAGTTCACACAGGAAGGGGAAAATATGTTTCAGATAGATCCGATGTCACGTACTCCCGTTTACGAGCAGATCGTGACGCAGGCAGAAAAGCTCATATCCGCAGGCATCCTCCGTCCCGGGGATCAGCTTCCCTCGGTACGCAGTCTGTCCGTTGAGCTGTCCGTCAATCCCAACACGATCCAGCGCTCCTACAATACGTTGGACACCATGGGGCTTGTGGTATCCGTTCCCGGAAAGGGCTGCTTCGTATCAGGAAACGCCCGGGACGCAGTAGCGGTCAAGAACCGCGGCAGGCTCTCGGAGCTCCGCAGTCTGGCTGCCGAACTCTTTTCGGCGGGTGTCTCCCCGGAGGAGATCATCGGCGCCGCAGAGGAAGGCGTCAAAAGTATCACGGAAAGGAAAGAAACCTTATGATAAAAACTGAAAATTTAACGAAAAAATTCGGGGACAGCACAGCGCTCGACAATATCAACTGCACTATCTCCGAAGGCTGTATATACGGCATGGTAGGCTCCAACGGCGCGGGCAAATCCACTTTTCTGCGTACTGTCGCCGGAGTTTACAAGGCTGACAGCGGAATAGCGACCGTTGACGGCGAAAACGTATGGGAAAACCCGAACGCCAAAGCAAAGATCGCTTTCGTTCCCGATGACCTTTATTACATCCCCGGCGGCTCTCTCGGAAGAATGGCGAAGATGTACAAAAGTCTTTACCCCTCCTTCGACACCGCCAAGTTCGACAAGCTGATACATGACCTTGACCTGCCCCGGAACCGCGGCATCAACACCTTTTCAAAGGGTATGCGCCGTCAGGCTCTGACGGTCCTTGCTCTCGCCTGCTCGCCCAAGTACGTTTTCTTTGACGAGACCTTTGACGGTCTTGACCCGGTCATGAGAAACTACATAAAGAAGCTCATCTGCGAGGACGTGATGGACCGCGGCGCCACCGCCATCATCACCTCCCACTCGCTCCGTGAGCTTGAGGACACCTGCGACCAGCTGGCGCTCCTGCACCGGGGCGGTCTGGTACTGGAAAGCGACATCACCGATCTTAAGACGAAGCAGTACAAGATACAGATAGCTTTCACCGAGGAATTCGACCGCGACAAATTCAGCGATATCGACGTGGTCAGCTTCACGAAGCACGGCTCCGTTGCCAGCATGATCGTCAAGGGCGACAGAGAAGAGACCGTGATGAAGCTCTCCGCCATGAATCCCGCGCTTCTGGACGTTCTCCCTCTTACGCTGGACGAGGTGTTCACCTACGAGATGGAAGCGCTGGGCTACGAGTTCAATCTGGACGAATAAGGAAAGGAGACAGAAAATGACAAAGAAATTATTTTCCGGCGGCATTTACCGTGAAGGTCTGCGCCGCATCAAGGTATTCGCCATAATCGCCTGTGCGCTCATCTTCTGCTTCCAGGCTCTTCCCGCCGTCACGAATGCGATCTTCAATTCGTGCCCCACGGAGCGTTCCGTTATCGACAGCAGCTCCATATGCCTGCTTCTTCCCGCGATCGCCATCATCATGCCGGTGATTTTAGTGATGATGCTGTTCTCACAGTTCAACAAAAGGCCCTATTCGGATTTTGCACACTCCCTGCCTTACACCCGCACCTGCATCTTTCTGACGAAGACCGCGGTCGTTTACACCGCTCTGTTCTTCTTCATGGCGCTTTCCATAGGCACGGGCACTCTGGCATACTCCCTTTTCCCCTCGTATTACGCGCTGAACTTCACCGGAATGCTTCCGTACGTTCTGAAATACATCACCGTGGCGGCGTTCATCACCTCATCGTTCCAGATAGCGGTTTCCCTGACGGGAACTCTGCTTTCCAACATGACGGCGGCGCTTCTCGTTCTCTTCTTCCCCCGCTTTATCCTGTCCGTCATCACAGAGACGATAATCTCCGCAAATCCCTTTATGGACAGCGGAATGTACATTCCCCTGCTTTCTTCCAGATACAACACCTTCATCGGGCTCTTCACCTCGATGGCAGTGTATGACAACCGCGCCGTCAGCGAGGCCGGCCCCATAATCTACACGTTTGTGATTTCCGCGGTATATCTCTGCATCGCGCTCCTCATTTTCAACAAGAGAAAGAGCGAGACCGCGGAGCAGCCCGCTCCCGGCAGAAAGGTGCAGGCGGCAATAAGAATACTTATCGCACTCGTCTTCACCGTGCCCGCAACGGCATTCCTCATCATCGACGGCTTCTCCGATCTCGGTTTTGCGATCCTGCTCTACGCCCTCGGTCTCGTGGCATATTTCGCATACGAGATCATTACCACCAAAATCTGGAAAAATCTGCTCCGTGCGGTTCCCGCTCTGCTCATCGTAGCTGCAATAAACGTACTGGTGGCGCTGACCGTGTTCGGTGTTTCATTCGTTTCGGAAAACTACACTCCCACGGCAAACGAAATTGACAGCATCCGTATCCAGAATTCGGGATACTACCCTATGGACAGCACCCATTATCTTCCCGACGGCTCCGGCACGGAGCTCCGTGACATGAAGACCAAGGCCATCGTCGCAGAGGTCCTTTCGGAAAACGTGGCGGCGTGGAAAGACCGCACCTATGAGAACTACTATTCCGAGAAATACACGAGATACACGGTGCTCATTGACGAGAACGGTCTGGTACGCAGCCGTGCGCTCTATCTGACCGACAAGCAGGAATCGGAGCTGCTCGGATCCATAAGCCGCAACGAGGACTACATCGCGGCATACATGGATCTGCCCGATGCCATCGAGGGCACTCTCGATG
>JAZUGU010000016.1:0-3483 GCA_045641325.1 Candidatus Avispirillum sp. | reverse complement strand
TTTTTTCTTGATCTCATCACTGACCTGTGTCATAGGATAAAGCGAAGTATAGATACCGTCAATTTCTTTCTGTGATACTGCTTCTTCTTGTTGATTCAGAATACGGCTGATTTCTTCACTGAGATTTTCTCTTTTGACCACAACAACATTCGCTGATGTTTTTGTCACTTTTTTGAGTGTACAACGCTCGGAGAAAACTATGACTGAGTAAACAGGAAGACTCTGAGGTAATTCTTTTCCAATGTATTTGATATGTGTTCTGTTCTGCCATATCGGGTTATAAAATTTTTCCTTTAATGAGCGTCTTCCTTTTCCCTGGGGAAGGGATTGTGTCCACATCTGCTGGCTTTCGTTGCCGAATATCCATCCGCTGTAATTTTTACTTTCAATAACGAAAACGGATTTTTTGGTGAGCAATACAAGATCTGTTTCGGTTGTTTCTCCGTTCTCTTTGTTTAAATACAAATTGAAGAGAAATTTTGCCCCGTATTTTTCAAGGTACCTTAGTTTATTATAGGTTAGATACTCGCCTCTTCTGCCGAGGTCAAGATATATGGTTATGTATGAATTATGTGTTACTTTGTAATATGATGATGTGACGTATCTTATAATGTCGATGATTATACAGATTACTACGAGTATGATTGAAAATATTATAAGCGGTTTGAATATACTCAATAATTCTTCCATTTTTTCTCCTATTTGCAGAGCGGGCGGGGGAAATGTTTGTCATGATCCATCCCGAAACGTTCATTTTATTTTATAAAGGCATCCGCACTTTTGAGGATGCTTTTATGGATCAGATGACGGGACGGCGGCAAGCCGCCTATCGAAATGGTTCGATTCCCCTCAATCTGTACGCAATTCCAAAAAAAAGCTCCCGCGAGGGGGAACTTTTTTTGGGAGCAGATGACGGGACGGCGGCAAGCCGCCTATCGAAATGGTTCGATTCCCCTCAATCTGTACGCAATTCCAAAAAAAAAGCTCCCGCGAGGGGGAGCTTTTTTTGGAGCAGATGACGGGAATCGAACCCGCGTGGTCAGCTTGGGAAGCTGAAGTTCTGCCATTGAACTACATCTGCATATTGCTATTATACTACCTTCCTTTTGTCGTTTCAAGGGTTTTTCTGCTTTTTGATCGAAAAATCATTGACAGAACAAATGTTCGGTGATACAATATAAACAGAACAAATGTTCGGAGGACGTATGAGAACGATTCTTCATTCAGACCTGAATAATTTTTTTGCATCGGTGGAATGTTATTTCAACCCATCTTTGAAAGGGCACCCTGTGGCGGTCACGGGAAATCCCGAGCTGCGCCACGGTATAATTCTTGCCAAAAACTACGAAGCAAAGCGGTGCGGCGTTACTACCGGCGAGGCTTTATGGGAGGCGAAAATGAAATGCCCTGACATCATTTTCGTACCGCCCCATTACGACAAATATATGGAATATTCCGAGGCTGTACGGGAGATATATCATTCTTATACGGATCAGGTGGAAGCATACGGACTTGATGAATGCTGGCTGGACGTAACGGGCAGTGAAAAACTCTTCGGTAATGGGAAAACGATTGCGGATGATATACGCCGCCGTGTCAAAAAGGACCTGGGAGTTACCGTTTCCGTCGGTGTTTCCTATAACAAAATATTTGCAAAGCTCGGAAGCGATATGAAAAAGCCCGATGCCACAACGGTCATATCCAGAGAAAATTTTCGTGAAACGATATGGGATCTTCCGGCGAGGGATCTCCTTTACGTCGGCCGTTCTGCCGCGGCAAGGCTCGAACGCTTCGGGATATTTACAATAGGAGATCTTGCCCGTGCCGATAACGATGCCGTATCATATCTTCTGGGAAAGAACGGCCGTATGCTGAAAGCATTTGCCAACGGAGAAGACATGTCGCCGGTGGCGAACATTACCGCAAAGGTCCCGCTGAAAAGCGTTAGCTGCGGCAGTACTGCGCCGCGTGATCTTGTGTGTGAAAACGATATAAAAATTCTGCTCATGGCGCTTTCCACAAATCTGTCACGCCGTCTGAGAGAATACGGTGCCGTGTGCAGTACTGTAACCCTGCAGATAAGGAACAGTGATCTTTCGTCCGTTGTGCGCAGGAAATGTCTTTCTTACCCTTGCCGTACATCGGAAGCGATATATTCCGCATCTCTTGAGCTTTTCCGGAACAATCACAGCTTTTACGATCCCGTGAGAAGTATGAGCGTTTGTGCCGCAGCGCTTGATTATAAAGATTCGGAGCAGTTGTCCTTTGATGAGGAGATCGCGGTGATCCAGCGTCGGGAAAATCTCGAAATGGCGTTTGATGATATAAACAGGAAATACGGGCAGGGAACTGTGAAAAGAGGACTTCTGATGACCGCTCCGGAGCTTTGCCGTCTGGATATACGTAATGAACACGGCATCATGCCCGGAAGAATGAATGGAACGTAGAAAAAAGTTTAAGTGCGGGATGATATATCATCCCGTTCAATTTGCCGCTGATACCAAACAAAAAAACGCCCATAAGGGCGTCTTTTGTTTGTAAAAGAACGACCAAACGTCGTATTTTTAAGGTAAGAAATTACTTTTGTCGTTTAGTTCTTTTTCAAGAATATCCGCATATTTCTGAACGGATATCCCCAACGAGCACAACCATGTTTTCGTTTCAGGCGAATCCAAATAATCGGATGGATTGTGTCTGATTTGCAGTGTCTTTTTCATATCGCTGATGCAAGGGCAAATGTCCTCTTCAAGAGCCCACTCTCCGGCTTCTGTTTTACTGATGATCTCTCCATACTTTAGGGTAAATAAACAACGTGATATGTCAAGCAACCAGCCACAGGAATAAATGCTTTCATTTGTTGTTTGTGCGTATTTTCGGATTGTGTCGTAATGCTGTTTTACACCTGCGACTAAATCAGAATAGGACGGCAGAACTAATTGAATTCGTATATCCGTACCGAAAATCAGTTTGCCGTATTTCATAAGCTCAAACATTGAAAAAACATCAAGGGAATATGCGTTTGAAATTTTTTGACCGCTTGTTCCCCAATAGACAAGTTTCGAAAACCGATTACTCAGAAATTCGTCAATGCATACGACGGCGCCTTCAAATTTTCTGTATATCGGTGAAGCTTCGGAAGTAACAAGTGCTTGCCTCAACGTCAATAACCGATCTGCTTCGTCAGATGAAAGTTTTTCGGATGTAAAGCAAATCAAGTCGATATCGCTCCATCCATCTTTATAGTCTTGAAGTACAACTGAGCCGAAAAGATAGACAGATTGGAGCTTGCCATCGAGAATATCGTGAACGCTTTCTGCAAATTTCTTTATACAGTTTTTCAGATCAACGTCAGTTATCATGCGATTTCACCGTCTTGCAGGAAGCAATCAGCATTACACGAATCGAAGTACACTGTTCATTCAGTTCTTTGTATGTCTGTTCTTCAATATAATTCGTGCGGTACAACAGTTCGAGCCAATATCC
>JAZUGU010000015.1:0-12254 GCA_045641325.1 Candidatus Avispirillum sp. | reverse complement strand
CGCTCCACACACACGCCCACCGGGCGTGTCATTGCGAGCGAAGCGTGGCAATCTCTGCTAATGCTCTGATGGCACCTCTATCAGATGGACTAAACCGTTTGTAGAGATTGCCACGGTCGGGCGATGCCCTCCCTCGCAATGACACCGTAGGGGCTTCGCCCCTCGGTGTATGGCGGATTCGCCGCCTCTTAAAGCTTAAAGCTTTAAGCTTTAAGCTTTAAGCTGAATGCTGAATGCTCGACAAACACTAATTTACCGCCTTTTCCCTAAAATTGAACACCGAAATGTTGACTTGAACTGTACTGTATGTTATTATATAGTAAATAAGTATGTGTCGGAGGATCATATGAAGAAACTTGTTTCACTATTTCTTCTTGCAGGCATGCTTTTCAGTATGCTCGCGGTGGGAACAGCGGCGGCGTGGCAGGAGATCGACGAGCTCTTCGAGCTGGGCGACGTGAACGGCGACGGCGCGGTGAACGCCCGTGACGCGAACGAAATCAAACTGCACGTTACGTGTGGCCGCGAGATTACGGAGGATGCCGCCGATATCAACGCGGACGGCGTGGCCAATGCCCGCGACGTGCTGTATTTCAAGCTGATATTTGCGGGGATTTCCGAAATATCGGATTACGAAAAGGAAGACGTCAGCATTTATAAGCTTACCATCGCCGGAAACAGTATCGAGGACTACGATATCGTCTTCCCCGACAACGCCGTGTACGGCACGGGCTCCAAGGGCGATAACGATAACTGCACCTATGCGGCGGAGTTTCTGCAGAGAGCCATCCGTCAGGCAACGGGCATAAACCTTGATATCGTTCAGGGAGAACACGGCAACAAGCCCCATATGATCTTCTTCTACTGCATCGGCGTGGACGACGAGCTGGCACGGACCATGGAGCTGGGACTTGAGAACTACAAGTACGAGGTGAAGGACGACGGAAACCTCTACGTGTACGGAACTCTCAGAGGCCCCATGTACGCCGCCTTTGAGATCCTTGAGGATTATCTGGGAATAAGATACTACGCCGAGAGATATACATATTTCCCCAAAAAGAGAACAGCGGATATCCCCGCAGGCACGTCCGTATATCATAAGGTTCCTCTGGAATACAGATTCTCCGGGCAGAATGCGGATACCAATACCGTTGAAGAATACTATTTCCCCCAGAGGCTGAACAGTACCTCAATTTATGCGTACTGGGCGAAACGGTACGGGTACATGACCGGTCCCGTATTCGACAACGCCCATTCCTATGCGGACTATTATCTCATGGGTATAGGCGATGACCCGGGCCCCGACTACCCCGATCTCAAAAACAGATATTACGTCAAATGGCATTCGAAGATGGATAACTATCCGAGATTCGGCTACACGTGGCAGCCCTGCACCTCCCCCGACTCCGCGGCGACCCTCGATACGGAGTATCCTTCGGATTACGCCTATATGTTCCAGGGCATGCTTGATGCGCTTCAGATGATGAAGGACTGGGGCAACAACGTTGACGAGATGACCGCCCTGGGCGTGCACGTAGCGTCGGCGTCCATCAACGACAACGGCGAATACTGCACCTGCATGATGTGCACCAGAAAAGCCAACGGCACCTCCATGAAGCTGAAAAAGAGCATGCTCGGCCTTCTCGACGGATATACCGGAGAATACACCATAACCAAAGAGGGAAATGCCGAATACGTCAATTTCAAAAAAGAAAGCTATTCCGGCATCTACCTTGATCTGACGAAACGGTTTGGCCGCGACATCCAGGAATATTATCCCGGTGTACGGGTGATGACCATAATCTATGACCACACGGTACCCGAAACCATCCGTCCCGATGAGAGAACGGTGATCGAATACTGCGGCCACGGCTGCAATGCTCACCCCTTCGGCTCGGGACTGTGCGGCACCTACCTCAACACCCTCGGAGAGAGCAACGCCCACGATGAGATCGAACTGAAGCAGTGGGCCGACATGTGCCACGAGGCAGGCGCCACAATCTGGTTCTGGGAGTACGGCGTCAACTATCACTACGATCTCTTCCCCTGCCCCAACATAATGGACTTCTGGCAGACCTTCCACTACATTCTCGTGGACTGCGGATGTGACGGCATGTATTACGAGGGCTGCAGCTTCGTCCCCTGGGACGGCTCATATCAGGACAGCGAGGAATATAATTTCGAGAACTTAAAGGGCTATCTTGCCGTGCGGATGATGTGGGAGCCCGAAATGACGTATGAGAAATTCCTCGATACCATGATGGAGTTCCTCTACATGTACTACGGCCCCGGATACGAGCACGTGTACGATTACATTCAGTATCAGACGGCGGCGGGAGATGCAACGGGCGTATGCTGCAGAGTCAACTATGACCGCCCGTGGGAGATGTATTCCAAGGAGTATCTCTCCGAGCACTATGAGGAGGCAAGAGCCTGCCTCGACAGGGCTGTTGCCATGGCAAAGACCGCAAAGCAGAAGGAAAGATGCGAAAGACTGTATCTCTCCTGCGATTTCATGGGTCTTTGCGCCTGCTACGATGATATGTACACGAACGGAACGGCGGAATCGAGAGCCACGTACGAAGAGAGATATTCCGCTCTGTGGAGTTATCTTGACCTCACGGGATATGCGATCTTTTCCGACGAAACGTATACGCTTCCCGAGGAAATAGATTTCACGGTAAACCCCATGACACAGTTTTACGCATTCGGTTCAAGACGAGGCATAACCCCGTAAAAAAAGGAGATACAAATGAAAAAAGCACTATCCATTGTCCTTGCTCTGTGTATGCTGACGGGCATCCTGTCCGTTGCGGCATATGCCGGCGATGCACACCTTCCCCTGCAGAAAGACGACGTCTTCTCCGTTGGCGATGCAAACGATGACGGCGCCGTCAATGCTCTTGACGCATATGCCGTCAAGACACACGTGGTCTTCGGAACGGAAATCGTTGACGAGGCGGCAGACCTGAATGCTGACGGCAGCGCCAACGCCCGTGACGTTCTTTTCTATAAGACTCTGTTCGCAGAGCTTTCGTCACTTTCCGATTACGAAAATACTCAGAGAGTCTATAAGCTCACCATCGCCGGAAACGATATTTCCGATTACGATATCGTTATCCCCGAGGATGCCATATATAACATAGCCATCCCCGGCGACGAGGACTTTGACGTTGACCCCTGGTTCCGCAGATCCAACGCAGGCGGAAACGATAACTGCACCTTTGCGGCGGATATCCTGCAGGAGTTCATCCAGAAAACCACGGGCGTGAGCCTCGATATCGTCCGCGGCGAAAGCTCCAAGCCCCATATGATCTACTGCCATAAGATAGACCAGTACGGCGAAGAGGCAAAAGAGCTCGGTCTTGACATCGAGGACTATATCTACGAGGTGAAGGACGGAGACCTGCACATATACGGCACTCTCAGAGGCTGTATGTATGCGGCATACGAGATCGTTGAAAACTATCTCGGCCTCAAGTTCTACTGCGACAGATTCACCTATTCGAAAAAGCTGAGAGTCTCCGATATCCCCGAAGGAACGCACGTTTATCACGAAACGGAGATGGAGATGAGATTCTCCGGAACTCATTCCAATAACGATACCGCATACGATTATTACTTCCCCCGCAGACAGAACGCCGTGTTCCTTTACGGCTGCAACGACCTGCGCCACGGTCTTCTGACCGGTCCCATCTTCGGTGCGGCGCACACCTTCTACGATTACTATTTCTGCGGTATCGGTGACGATCCCGGCCCGGATTACCCCGATATCAGAAACAGATACTACGTCAAGTGGAAATCAAAGATCACCGATGCGGAAATGAGATACAGAGCATACGAATGGCAGCCCTGCACCTCCCCTAACCCCGCTGACACCATTGATTCGGAGTCTCCCTCCGATTACGCCATCCTTTATCAGGGCATGCTGGATCTTATCCAGATGGAGAAGGACTGGGGCTACGATCCCCAGACCTATTACGATCACGGACAGCTGATGGTGTCCGCATCCATCAACGATAACGGTCATTTCTGTGACTGCCGTATCTGCACGAGAAAAGCCACCGGCGGCACACCCATAAAGCTCTCCTCCTCCGCTAAGAAATGTCTTGACGGATATACCGGAGAGTATACCGTTGACAGCAAGGGATACTACACCTTCACCCCCGAGGGCTATGCCGGCGTATACGTGGACTTTACCATGAGATTCGCCCGCGACCTGCAGGAGGTATGGCCCGGTGTCCGTGCCATGACCATCATCTATGACCACACCATCCCCGCCACCATCAAGCCCGACGAGTACGTTGTCATCTGGTACTGCGGACACTACTGCAACCAGCACGTTCTCGGCTCCGGCGACTGCGGAGACAACGTGACGATGCTGGGAGGCAGCAACACTCTTGACGAGACCGCGCTCAAATGGTGGGCGGATGCCTGCCACGAGGCGGGAACCACCATCTGGTTCTGGGAATACGCCGTGAACTATCACTACCAGCTCGCTCCCGCGCCCTGTGTTATGGATATGTGGGGGAACTACCACTACATCCTCGACGTCTGTGATGTGGACGGCATGAACTACGAGGGCACCAACTTCTGCGGTAATAAGAACGACGAATATAACTTCGAAAACCTGAAATGCTACATGTCCGACCTGATGATGTGGGATCCTCATATGACGTACGATGAGTTCGTATACAACGTGAAGGACTTCCTCTACATGTTCTACGGCGAGGGATACGAGGATATCTATGAATTCATCCAGTATCAGCAGGCGGCGGGCGATGCCAACGAGATATGCTTCGTTGTAAATCACGACCGCCCGTGGGAGATGTATTCTCAGGATTACATCGTCGAGCACTACGAGGAAGCAAGAGCGTGCATAGACCGTGCTCTTGCAAAAGCCACCGAGGACTTCCAGCGTGAAAGAGTGAAGAACCTCTATATGTCCTGGGATTTCCTCTACCTCAGCGCGGCATACGACGATATATACACCAACGGCACGACGGAATCGAGAGCTCTTTTTGAGGAAAGATATACCGCTCTGTGGAACAGGCTGAACGATAATAATTTCCCCATATTCTCCGATGATTCCGTATACGTTCTGCCGGAAGAAATAGACTTTGACACAAACCCCATGATTCAGTTCTACGGACACGGCTCCGACCGTCCCGGAATAACTCCGTAACCTCCCCCAAATACAAAAAGGATCAGCTCTTATCATGAAAAAAATTCTGGCACTTACCCTTGCATTTCTCATGCTCATCCCCGCTTTCGCAACTGTATGCGGCGCGGGTAAGATCATCGAATCGAGAGATCAGATAGACAGAACGTACACTCTCGGTGATGCGAATGCGGACGGGGCGGTAAACGCCCTGGACGCAAACGCGCTCAAACACCACGTGGTGAACGGCACAGAGATCGTCACCGATGCGGCAGACATGAACGCCGACGGCAGCGCCAACGCCCGTGACGTGCTGTTCTACAAGACCGTTTTCGCCGGCATCAGAAGCCTCGAGGAGCTTGACGGCGGAAACGTCATACATAAGTTCACCATCGCCGGCAGCGATATCGGAAACTTTGACCTGGTCGTCCCCGCGGATGCCCACTTCTATAAGAGCCTGCCCGGTGACGAGAACTACGACGTCGAGCTGTACTCGCAGGCGGATTCCGATAACTGCACCTATGCTGCGGAGCTTTTCAGCGAAACCGTTAAAAAACTCACCGGTGCCGAGGTGGATATCGTCCGCGGTGAGAAGATCCGGGACCACGGCATATTCTTCCACGTGTATGACCGCAAATCCGCGGAGGCGGCAGAGCTTGCCCTTGGCGAAGAGGACTACATATACCGTGTCACCGACGGCGACATGCACATATACTCCACCGTCAGAGGCGCCATGTACGCCATGTACGAGATATTCGAAGAGTATCTGGGCATCAGGTTCTATACGGAAAAATATACCTACTATAAAACGATGAGAACTGCCGATATCCCCGAGGGGACCGACGTTTATCATCACGTTGAACTGGAATTCAGATATTCCGGACAGAACGCACAGAATAACTGGATACACAGCTTTTACTACCCGAGAAGACTGAACGGAACGCAGATCTACGGCAACAACTGCCTCCGTTACGGCTACCAGACGGGTCCGCTCTTTGATAATGCCCATTCCTTCGGAGACTATTATCTCATGGGATCCGGATACGATCCCGGCCCCGATTACGATCCGCCCTTCAACAGACTTTACGGTAAGTGGAAGTCGAGAGCGGACGAGAACACCTATCCCTATACGGACATAAGGACCAACCATTGGCAGCCCTGCGCTTCTCCCGACTATACCGCCACCCTGGATACGGAGTATCCCAGCGATTACGCCTATATGTTTCAGGGCATGCTCGAGGCTCTTCAGATGATGAAGGACTGGGGCAACAACGTTGAGCTCATGACGGAAATGGGCGTTCATATCGCCTCCGCCTCCATCAACGACAACGGCGACAGCTGTACCTGCGCTCTGTGCGCCGCAAAGGCAAACGGCACAAGGATAAAGATGAGAAAGAGCTTCTCCAACATGCTTGTGGGCTATACGGGAGACTATGAGATCACCAAAGAGGGCAACACGGAATATATCAAGTTCAAAAAAGAGAGCTATTCCGGCGTTTATCTCGACCTGACAAAGAGATTTGCAAAAGATATCCAGGAATACTATCCGGGACTCCGCGTGCTGACCATCATCTATGACCACACCGTGCCCGAATCCGTCCGTCCCACCGACAAGGTCGTGCTCGTGTACTGCGGTCATTCCTGCAACCAGCACGTTCTGGGAAGCGGAGAATGCAAAAATCTGACGACCCTCGGCTCCAATAACACCCACGATGAAACCGAGCTCAAGGCGTGGGCAGACTTCTGCCACAGCGCCGGCACCACCATCTGGTTCTGGGAATACGGCGTGAACTATCACTACGATCTGGCGCCCTGTCCCAACGTTATGGATTTCTGGGGCAACCTCCACTACATCCTCGATTACTGCGGATGCGACGGATTGTTCTACGAGGGCTGTGACTTCTACGGAGACGGCCGCAACGACGGCGAGGAGCAGAACTTCGAGAACTTAAAGTCCTATATGGCGGTGCAGATGGCGTGGAATCCCCATATGACCTACGAGGAATTCGTCACCGAAATGAAAGAATGGCTCTACATGTACTACGGTGACGGATACGAATACATCTTCGATTTCATCCAGTATCAGCAGGCGGCAGGCGACGACTCCGGCACGTGCTTCATCGTCAACTACGACCGCCCGTGGGAAATGTACGGACAGAACTACATAAGAGCTCACTACGAGGAAGCGAGAGCGTGCCTCGATCAGGCGCTCGCAATGGCGAAGACCGATTTCCAGCGCCACCGTGTGGAGTGTCTGTACCTCACCTGCGATTTCCTGGGACTTTCGGCCTGCTATGACGAAATGTACACCAACGGCAGCGCGGAACAGCGTGCCGTGTACGAGGAAAGATATACACATCTTCTGCAGTTTATCTGGGATTACGAGATAAAGACCTTCGGAGACGAGGACGTGTACCCCGTTCCCACCGATATCGACTTTGACGTGAACCCCATGATACAGTTCTACGATCACGGTTCCAACCGCGGTATCAAACCGTAATGATATTAGAAAAATATCTTATCCCGGATCTGTGTCCGGAGCATTACTGCAGCGTCACGCCGGAGCTGGTAAAAAGCTTCGGCGGGCGCGCGCTCCTCTGCGATATAGACAATACTCTGGTCACCTATGACGATCCGCACCCTACGCCGGAGGTGCTCCGATGGATAAAGGAAATGGAAGAATCCGGCATTATGATCGCGTTCGTTTCCAATAACGAGAAGGAACGGGTGGAGCTTTTCAACGAAGAGCTGGGCTTTGTTTGGTACGCCAAGGCGGGAAAACCGAAAACGAAATTTCTCGATGCGGCGGTACGCGACCTGGGGATCGGGAAAAACGAAGCGGTGCTTCTGGGCGATCAGCTGCTCACGGACTGCGCCGCCGCAAAGCGCTACGGTATCCCCGCGATCATCGTCCCCCCCATAAAGGACAAAAAAACGCTTTTTTTCCGCTTCAAGCGGTGGATAGAGATCCCGTACATGAAAAAATACAGAAAAATACACACCGAAAAGGGAGTGAAATAAATGTCTCAAAGACTTGATGCTCTGAGAAAACTCATGAAAGCGAAGGGCTTCGACGCGCTTTTCGTTACCAATCCCGAAAACCACCTGTATTTCTCCGAATTCGATAATCCCGACGGATGTCTGCTGATAGCGGATAACTGCGCCGTGGCATTTGAGGATTTCAGATATATAGAGGCGGCGAAAAAGGCTATCTCCCGGGATGACTTCGAGGTCATCATGAACGTGGGCAAACGCTCGAACTGGCTTCCCGAGGCCGTCCGTATGACGGGCGCGAAGGTCATCGCCTACGAGGATGATGTACTCCCCTGCAGAGAGCTTGAAGCACTGAAAAACGAGTGCCGCGGAACTGAATTCGTCCCCGCCGGAGATATGGTCGAAGAGCTCCGCATCAAAAAGGACGAGGGCGAGGTCGAGTGCATCGTGAAGGCACAGCGCATAGCCGAAAAATCCTTTGCCGAGCTTATCCCCCTTATAAACACCGACTGTACCGAAACCTATCTTGCGGCACAGCTTGAGTTCCTTATGAAGAAAAACGGAAGCGAGGGCGAGAGCTTCAAGACCATCGCCGTTTCCGGCAAAAACTCATCTTCTCCTCACGGCGTTCCCCGCAACGTGAAGATCGAAAAGGGCTTCATGACCTTCGATTTCGGCGCTATGATCGGCGGATATCATTCCGACATGACCAGAACTGTGGTCATCGGAAAGGCAACTCCCGAAATGAGAAAACTCTACGATACCGTGTATGAAGCACAGAAAGCAGTCCTCGACGTTATCACCGAGGGCGCATCCTGCTTCGGCATGGATAAGATCGCGAGAGACATAATCTACGGCGCGGGCTACGAGGGCGCGTTCGGCCACGGCCTCGGTCACGGCGTGGGCCTCCGTATCCACGAGGCTCCCAACCTGAATATGGCCGCAGGTGACAGAAAGCTGGAGGCCGGCCACATCGTCACCGTTGAGCCCGGCATCTATCTCGAGGGCAAATACGGATGCAGAATAGAAGATATGGTATATATCACCCCCGGCGGCGCGAGAAATCTGACAGAATGTCCCAAAGAAATGATAGAAATATGAATTTTTGCATATTTTTTTCCGAAACTATTGCAAAAATAAATTTCATATATTAAAATATCATTAGCTGACTATACGCAAAAATAAATTGAAAGGAGCTGTCCCGATAAGGGATCAGTGAATTATTATGGTAGTAGCAGGCGATTTCAAGAACGGTATCACATTCGATATGGACGGTGCAGTCATGCAGGTCATCGAGTTCCAGCACGTAAAACCCGGTAAGGGCGCGGCTTTCGTACGTACAAAGCTGAGAAACGTCATCACCGGTGCCGTAGTAGAGAAGACCTTCTCCCCCACGGATAAGTACGAGGACGCAAGAATCGACCGCAAGGATATGCAGTATCTCTATAACGACGGCGAGCTCTATTATTTCATGGATATGGAATCCTATGAGCAGATCCCCCTGAATGCAGATAAGCTTTCCGACAACTTCAAGTTCGTCAAGGAAGAGATGATCTGCCAGATCAAGTCCTACAAGGGCAACGTATTCTCCGTTGATCCTCCCATGTTCGTAGAGCTTGAGATCACCGATGCAGAGCCCGGCGTTAAGGGCGATACCGCAACAGGTACCACCAAGAACGCAACTCTCGAGACCGGTGCCGTTATCCGTGTTCCTCTGTTCATCAACGAGGGCGAGAGAGTCCGTGTTGATACCAGAACAGGCGAATATCTGGAAAGAGCATAAGTTCGGAAAGAGGCATATAATGACTATAAGTGAAAAAAGCGCTTATCTGAAAGGCCTTGCCGACGGTATGAAGCTTGACTGCGAAAAGGCAGAGGGCAAGCTCATCAAAGAGCTTATCGACCTGGTAGCAGAGATCGCAGGTACCGTTGAGACCGTTGACAACGACGTATCCGAGCTTTACGATTACGTCGACGAGATGGATCAGGACCTGGCAGACGTTGAAGAGTTCGTGTTCGACCTTGATGATGACGAGGACGACGATTTCGACGATGACGATGAGTACGAATTCGGCGAATATGAGGACTGCGACGGCGAGTGCGAGGGTTGCCACGGATGTGACGACATCGACGAGACCGAGGACGTTTTCGATATCGAGGCTGAGGGAATGCGCTGCATTATCTGCGATAACTGCGGCGATACGGTCTGCTTCGACGAGAGCCGCGATCCCAAGGACATCATCTGCCCCGGATGCGGCAAGCCCGTAGTCAATACAGAAGAATAAAGCATCGCATCGGGGTTTGGGCCATTTCGTTCAAACCTTGACTGTGCTGTTATGAATAATATGTTTTCGCCGCATTGCGGCAAGTAAATGAAAGGAACAGATATAACGATGAAAAAAGCATTATCCCTCGTGCTGGTGATCTCAATGGTGCTCTCCGCATTCCTCTTTGTGATCCCTGCATCTGCTCTGGCTTCCGCTGAGGACATCGACTACGTCGAGGCCTTCTATTTCGAGCCCGGACATCAGCCCACCATCGACGGTTTCATTACCACCGCTGAGTGGGGTGCTTCTTCCGTAACGGTTGAGGCTTCCGACTGCGCTACCAAGGACGATACTACTCCCTATAACCGTTTCCTTTACTGGAGAACCGGTGACCGCACCGATTATACGGCTTTTGAGTACGAAGTATGGTTCCGTTGGAGCGAGAATTACTTCTACGTAGGCGTTAAGGTAAACGATCCCGACGGCCATTCTCTGAAGAACGGCACCACCGATACATGGAACGGTGACGCTATCCAGACCAGAATAGACAAGGCCGGCGCTAACGCCGCAACCGAGGGCGAGGACTTCTGGATCTCCGCAGAGCATGAGCGCCCCTGGAGCTCAAAGCAGGTTCCCGACTTCCTGTTCGGTTACGTTGAAATCGCAGGCGGCTTCTCCGAGGCATGGGAGAATACCAATAACAAGGGTATGACCGCTTTCTCCAAGAACCCCCTGGGCGTTGCTCCCTGTGTAGTTGCTCCCGCAGGTTCCAACTACTCCACCGATACCCAGAAGGGCATCACCACTTATGAAGTAGGAATTCCGTGGTCTTACATCCTCACCGGCGACACCATTGACGGTACCGCAGGCGGCACACAGATCACTGCTCTTACATATACCAAGTACACCACCGGCCGTGGCGGCAAGGGTAACCTTGCAGGCGGTATAGGCCGTGAGTTCGGCGTATCCCTCGTAGTTCTCAACGACGGTACCAACCCCGACCCCACCTGGGACAGCTTCATGTCCTGGGGTTCCGGTATCTGTGAAGCGAACTCCAAGGTTGGCGGCGACGGCGCAAGAAGTGCTACCGGTTCCAACTCCGTAGTTCTTTCCGAGACCAAGGTAACACAGACCGCAGGTTATCAGACCTATAACTGTGCAAGCCTCCTGGATGCTTCCTTCAGCACCGAAAACATCGACAAGCCCGGTGTGTTCTACGATTACCTTGCAGGTGACCTTTATAAGAGCACTCCCTTAACTTACGATAAACTCTCCTCCCTTACTTACGATACCGATCCCGACGGCGACAGATCCGTATGGGGTTCCGATGACTTCTTCGGTCACGTTACCGATATCGGCGGCACACACAAGGGCGTTCTTGACTACGTAAGTTCTCATGAAACCAACTATATCGACACCCGTGACGGCGGCGGAACGATCCAGTATACTTTCCCCACTTCCTACACTCTTGAGTTCGATATCAAGTACGAGGGTACCGAGGTACAGTCCCCCGAATACGAATCCGCTCTGTATAACTGGTTCGGCCGCTCCACCGCATATGCTTTCCAGTGCGGTTACTTCTCCAACGACACAATGTTCCAGGGCCTCAACACCAATGACCCTGCCGAAGTACTTGCATCCTGCAACTACGACCTGAAGAAGGGCAACTGGTACAACTGGAAGTTCCAGTACGATAACGAGTCCTGCACCTGCAGACTCTGGATCGACGACCTGTCCACCGAGGCTGACAACGCCGACAGTGCATGGGGCAAGATGATCTTCAACGTATGCTGGAGATACTTCTACTATTCCTCTGAGGACGTTAAAGAAAA
>JAZUGU010000014.1:0-10482 GCA_045641325.1 Candidatus Avispirillum sp. | reverse complement strand
AAACGCCGATACGTGGGGCGCCGCCCCACTCCCTGCGGCTTTTTGAAAAAAGCCGGCAAAAACTTTCGCAAAGACAAGCGCTCTACAAACTATAATTCACCGTTTTCCTAAATACTTACCTCCCAAAGACCGCATCCGCGGTCTTTTTCTTATCAAAAACACATATACTTCCATGAAACGGAGGTGCAGTATGGAGAAGACCGCGGAAACCTCCTTCGGCAGAGGGAGAGAAAAAAGAGAAAGGGCAAAAGAAAAAGAATACGTTTTCGTGCGCCCTGCCGGACAAAACGAAAGGGAAGCGGAGGAAAGCCGCCTGCGGTACGGTGATAACGCCCTGACGCCCGTAAAGCAGAAGGGCTTTTTTTCGCATCTGCGGGAAAGCTTTGACGATCCCATAATAAAGATCCTTATAGCATCCCTCGCCGTCAATGCGGCGGTGTCTCTCGGCAATATCAATCTGCCGGAAACGCTGGGCATCGCCGCCGCGATACTGATAGCCACCACCGTGTCTGCGGTGTCGGAATATTCCTCCTCAAAGGCATTTGAAAAACTGCGGAAAACCTCTCCGGACGAAGCTTTTGTCCGCAGGGACGGAAAGCTTCAAAAAATAAATTCGGATATGCTGACCGTGGGAGACGTGGTGCATCTGTCCCCGGGGATGACCGTGCCCTGTGACGGCGTTCTCATATGGGGCTCTCTGCACTTAAACCAGTCGGCGCTCACGGGAGAGGGCGTCGAAAAAGAAAAGAGGGCAGAGAGCCTTTCCTCCTTCTGCCCGGAGGATATTAAATGGGATACAGATAACTGCACGCAGGTGTTCCGCGGAAGCGCCGTGTGCCGTGGGGAGGGCGATATGTGCGTCCTCAGAACGGGGAACAGAACTTTCCTCGGGCAGGTGGCGCAGAATCTGGGAGAAACCTCCCGTCCGAGCCCCTTGAAGCACAGACTCGCAGCCCTCGCCAAAAGCATAAGCTTTCTGGGATACGTGGGCGCGGGCATGATAGCGTTCGCCTATCTGTTCAATTCGTTTTTCATTGATTCCGGCATGGACATGGCGCTCGTCCTGTCAAGACTGCAGGATAAAAGATTCGTTATCTCCGAGGTCGTCCGCGCTGTCACCGTGGCGGTCTCCGCCATAGTAATGGCAGTGCCCGAGGGGCTTCCGATGCTTGTTACCGTGGTGCTGTCCTCCAATATGAAAAAAATGCTCCGCTCGGGAGTGCTTGTCAGAAGGCTGACGGGCATTGAAACGGCGGGGAACATGAATATCCTTTTCACCGATAAAACGGGAACTCTCACCACCGGGGAAATGACGGTGGATTCCGTGTGGGGATACGGCTTTTCGGGAAACGAAATAAGACAATTGACGAAAAGCGTTTCGTCCGCCGTCGCGGATTGTACCCGTGCCTCCTGCGGAGAAACGGGAAGCTCAACGGAGTCCGCCTTAAAGAGATTCGCTCCGGGAGGAAAGATGCCCGAAAAGCGCTTTCCCTTTGATCCCGAAAGGAAATATTCCGCAGGCTATAACGGGGAATACGCTTATTTTGCAGGCGCGGCGGAGAAGCTTCTTGCCGCCTCCGTCTTTTATCTCGGGGAGAACGGAGAGGTATGTACCATGACGGTGAGAGCACGCAATGAAATATCAAATCAGATTTCGGCGTTTGCCGAAAAGTCCTGTAGGGTGCTGTGCATGGCACGCAGGGAGAGTGATGATTTGACAAATGCCGAAAATCTCACGTTCATATGCCTCGCCGCCATAAAGGACCCGGTGCGGCGGGATGCGGCCTCCGCGGTGCGTGCGGCACTTGATGCGGGTATCCACGTGGTCATGGTCACCGGAGACAACGCGGAAACCGCCGCCGCCATCGCCCGGGAGACCGGCATTTCGGACGGCGGGAAAGAGGAGATACTCGAATCGGAAAAGCTCCATTCCATGAGCGATGAAGAGGTGAAAAAGATACTCCCCTCGGTATGCGTTATATCAAGAGCCCTCCCGTCCGATAAAATGAGGCTCGTAAAGCTCTCGCAGGAGGCGGGGCTCGTGGCGGGCATGACGGGTGACGGCATAAACGATGCGCCGGCGCTCACCGCCGCCGACGTGGGCTTTGCCATGGGGAGCGGAACGGAGATCGCAAAGGAAGCGGGAGACATCGTCATCACCGATAACAGCTTTTCGTCCATCACGAAAGCGGTACTGTACGGCAGAACGATATTCGAGAGCATCCGGAAATTCATCGTGTTCCAGCTTCTCATGAATCTGTCTGCAATGGGCGTGTCCCTCATAGGCCCTTTTCTGGGAATAGAATGTCCCGTCACGGTGATACAGATGCTGTGGGTGAACATCATCATGGATACACTCGGCGGGCTCGCCTTTGCGGGTGAGCCGGCGCTCTCACGGTATATGAAGCGGGCGCCTCTGCCGAGGGATGCGAAGATCCTCACGGGCGGCATGATGCGTCAGATAATACTCACGGGGGGATACACTCTCGGTCTCAGCGTGTTTTTCCTGTGCAGTAAAACTTTGCGCGGGTGGTTCGGCGGAGACGGGGAATATTATCTCACGGCGTTTTTCGCCATGTTCATATTCTGCGGCATATTCAATTCGTTCAATGCCAGAACGGAGAGAAAGAACGTCCTTGCGAACCTTTCCGGCAACAAGCCTTTTATCCTGATAATGACTCTTGTAGCGGTATTCCAGCTGCTCATGGTTTATTTCGGCGGCGAGGTCTTCCGGTGCGTACCGCTGAAAGCGGAGCATATTGCCGCATGCGCCCTCATCGCCGCCACCGTCATCCCCGCGGACGTTATCCGGAAAATGTTTGTGAGGAAGTAAATTATAGTTTAGCGAGCTGTTCGCCAATGGTGTGGTTGGCGGCGAAGCCGCCATTTTGCCTTCCCTTCGATTTACAGCGAACTCAGGCAAAGGCTCTGCCTTTGCGGGAGCACCACAATATTATTTGGATTTTGCTTACCTGTATGTGGTGCGTGGAAAGGTGGCAAAAACGGCAATTCCCGCCGTTTTTGACGGATGAGTGCTTCCCGTTTCAGCAGACGTTAAAGAGGTAGGAGCTTTATTCTCGCACTGAACTGTATGAGTTATCTCTTCCTGTCTGCTGTAATCATTAGGCCTCATTCCCTCAAAACCGGGGAACATTCCGGTTTTGAGTACCTTCCCCAGAGGGGAAGGCTATTCTACAAACACTAATTTATTTTTCTCAAACCCCTTTATTTTATATATTTTATATGCTATAATATAAGATACGAAAAAATGGGAGATAGCGCGAAACGTGGGGAAATCCTTTGCGAGGAACCACCTGTTTCGCGCCAACTTCGTGCCCTTCCGGGCACAAAGTTCTGAGAAAGGTATGATTTTATGTGCGGATTTGTAGGTTTTACCGGTAATATAGTCAACAGGAACGAGACCGTCAGAAAAATGGCTGACAGGATCATCCACCGCGGTCCCGATATGGACGGCTACCACCTGAGCGCAGAGGGCGAGGAGCCCATAGCTCTCGGCTTCCGCCGTCTCAGCATCATCGACCTGTCCGAGGCGGGCCGTCAGCCCATGTATAACGAGGACGGCAGCGTCGTCATCGTCTATAACGGCGAGACGTATAACTTCATGGAGCTCCGAGACGAGCTCATCGCACGCGGCCACGTTTTCCGTTCCAAAACGGACACCGAAACGCTGATCCACGGCTACGAGGAGTGGGGAACTGCCCTCGCCTCCAAGCTCCGCGGTATGTTCGCCTTCGTCATCTGGGACAAGAAGACCAATACCATGTACGGCGCCCGTGACTATTTCGGTATCAAGCCCTTCTACTATACGAAGACCGCCGACGGAAACCTTCTGTTCGGCTCGGAGATAAAATCCCTTCTTGAGCATCCGGGATTCCGCCGCCAGGTGAACCCCGAGGCACTCCGCCCCTATCTCACTTTCCAGTACAGCGCCATGGAGGAGACCTTCTTCAAGGGCACCTTCAAGCTTCCCGCGGCACACTGGTTCACGTGGAAGTCGGGCGAAATGCACGTTGAGAGATACTGGGATGCGGATTTCTCCCATAAGACCACTCTTTCCTTTGAGGATGCTGCATCGCAGATAGATGCGAGAGTCCGTGAATCCGTTGCGGCGCACCGCATCAGCGACGTGCCCGTGGGCTCGTTTTTGTCCGGCGGCGTTGATTCCAGCTATATCACCGCCTGCCTCATGCCCGATAAGACCTTCTCCGTGGGCTTTGACAACGGAGATAATTCCAATAAATTCAACGAGACCGGGGAAGCGGAGGAACTTTCCGCAAAGCTGGGCATCGCCAACTACCGTGATATGCTCTCCAAGGAGAGATGCCTTGATATCTTCGCCGATATCCAGTATCACATGGACGAGCCCCAGTCCAATCCCTCGTCCGTACCGCTCTATTTCCTGGCAAAGCTTGCAAAACAGCAGGTCACCGTCGTCCTTTCCGGCGAGGGTGCCGACGAGATCTATGCGGGCTACGAGTGGTACGATAACCCCGGCGCTCTGAAAAAATACGAAAAACTGCCTCTCGGCATCCGCCGTCTTGCAGGTGACGTCACGTCGCACCTGCCTTATTTCAAGGGCCACGATTTCATCCTGAAGGGCAGCGGGAAACCGGAGCTGTGGTTTATAGGACAGGCTCTCGTGTTCCCGGAGGACGAGGCATACGATATCCTCCGTCCCGAATACAGAGTGGGCCCCACCGCCACCGAGGTCGCCGCACCCATATACGACAGAGTGCGCGATCTTCCCGAGCTTGAGAAAAAGCAGTATCTGGATCTTAATCTCTGGCTCCCCGGAGATATCCTTCTTAAAGCGGATAAGATGAGCATGGCTCATTCCCTTGAGCTCCGTGTTCCGTACCTTGACCGTGAGGTCATGAGAGAGGCCGTCACCTATCCCGTGGATTATAAGATCGCAGACGATACTAAAGCCGTGCTTCGCCACGCGGCAAATAAAACTCTGCCCGACGAGTGGGCAAACCGCAAGAAAAAGGGCTTCCCCGTACCGCTGACAAAGTGGCTGGAGGACGAGGGCTTCTCCATGAGAGTGAGAGAGAGCTTCATGTCCGACGCGGCGGCACAGTATTTCGACCAGGACAAGCTGGTGGGCCTCCTTTCCGATCCCACCCATAACCGCCGCAAAATTTGGACGGCGCTCACGTTCCTCACGTGGCATAAACAGTTCTTCGAAGGACACGTTTGAAAATGAAGAGTACCCAAATCGGATGTATGCAGTTTCAAACGCCATTTGCGCCTTTCAAAGCATAAATCCGACTTTGAATTTTCTTTGCCTGCAAAGAAAAACGGCGCAAATGCAAAGAAAGGACATAACTTAATTATGAACAACGAAATCATTCCCGTATTTTTGGGCGCGGACCTCAACTGCTATAACTTCGCCCGTGCGTTCCATGAGGCGTACGGTGTGAAATCCTATGCCTTCGGCAGATATGCCATTTCCGCCACCAAGTATTCAAAGATAATCAATTTCAAAATAGTCCCCGATATAGATAACGAGGAGACCATGCTCCGTGAGCTCACCGCATTTGCGAAGGAGCATGAGGGCAAAAAGCTTTTCCTCTTCGGATGCACCGATGATTACGCCGCAATGATAATCCGCCGCAAAGGGGAATTGCCGCAGTATACCTGCCCCTGTCCCCCCGCGGAGCTGTACGGCTCCATACAGAAAAAAGCGGAATTCTATGAAATGTGCGAAAAGCACGGCATCCCCTATCCGAAGACCGTTGTGCTGACAGAGACGCCCTCCGCCGAAGACATCACGGAGGAAAAGCTGGGCTTTGCATATCCCATAGTCGTCAAGCCCTCCTCAAGCGTTGATTACTGGAAGCACCCCTTCGACACCATGAAAAAAGTGTACTTCGCAAACACCCCCGATGAGGCGGTCTCCATCATCGCGGAAATATACGCTTCCGGCTATCCCGACAGAATGATCCTGCAGAAGCTCGTTCCCGGCGGCGACTCAAAGATGAGAGTGCTGACCGCGTTTTCCGATAAAAACGGAAAGGTCCGTGCCATGTGCCTGGGGCACACCATGGTGGAGGAGCATACCCCCCACGGCCTGGGCAACCATGCCGCGATCGTCACCGAGCCCGTGAGCACGCTGGCTATTGCGGAGAACATAAAGCAGATGCTCGAGGACTGTAAGTATACCGGATTTTCCAATTTCGATATCAAGGACGCGGGCGAGGACGGCTTCCGCGTGTTTGAGATAAATCTCAGACAGGGAAGAAGTAATTATTATGTCACCTCCTGCGGCATGAACATAGCAAAGCTGGCCGCTGAAAAGTGGGACGGCGAGGGCGACGACTGTACCCTCAACGAGACCGAGTGGTTCTGGCATCACGTGCCCTCCTCCGTGGCGTTTGAGTATACCGAGGACGAGGCACTCGTCGAAAAGGCGAAGAAGCTTGAAAAGGAAAAGAAGAGCTCCTGCTCGCTGAAGTATAAGTACGACCTTTGCATGAACCCCATGAGAGTAGTGTGCGTTGCGGAGCAGCTCCGCCGCCAGAAGAAGAAATATAAGATATACTGCCCCAGACCGGAGAGAAACAAATGAGTGAAAAAAGACCCGTTCTCGGAGTGATAGGCGGCCTCGGCCCCATGGCGAGCGCGTTTTTCTACGAGCTTGTAACGGAGCGCACCGATGCCTCCTGCGATCAGGAGCATATAGACGCCGTCATCTGTTCGGGAGCATCCACCCCCGACAGAACCGCATATCTGACGGGAAAGAGCGATGAGTCGCCCCTCCCCCGCATATGCGCCGATGCGAAAAAGCTGGAAGCTTTCGGTGCTGATTTCATCGTCATCACCTGCAATACCAGCCATTGCTTCATCGACGAGATAAGAGCGGCGGTAAACGTGCCCGTGCCCGGCATCATCGAGGAAGCGGCACAGCATCTGAAGCGTGTGGGCTGTAAAAAAGCTGGCATCATGGCAACTGACGGCAGCGTGGCAACGGAGCTCTACCAGAAAGAACTGGGAAAAGCGGGGATAGAATCCGAGATCCCCGATGAAAATTTCCAGAAAACAGTCATGTCGCTCATCTACGACGACGTGAAAAGCGGAAAAGAGCCCGATCCCGAAAAGTTCTATTCCGTGGCAGAGCACCTGAAAAATAAGGGCTGCGACAGGATCATCCTCGGATGCACCGAACTTTCCGTCATCAATAAAAGGATCTGCGCGGGAGATATCTTCTGCGATGCCATGGAGGTGCTCGCATATAAGGCGATAACGCTCTGCGGCGGCAAGCCCAAGGGATTTCCCGGGGAGTTCGGCAGATAATGAAATTTTGTGATTTACTTGTAAACGTCCCGTATAAGTCGGAGCGCTGTGACGGAGAGATCTCCCGTGTGACGTACGATTCGTCGGACGTCTGCCCCGGCGATCTTTTCGTGTGCCTTAAGGGAGCATCCCGGGACGGGCACGATTTCGCCCCCGATGCGTACAAAAAAGGATGCAGAGCATTCCTCTGCGAGAGGGAGCTGGACCTTCCCGCCGATGCACAGCAGGCGACAGTTGCCGATTGCCGTGCCGCCCTGCCCGTCATATCGGCGGAGTTCTTCGGCCATCCGGCGGATAAACTGAAAATAATAGGCATCACCGGCACAAAGGGGAAAACCACCACGGCGCTTCTCGTGTCGGCGATCCTCAATGCCGCAGGGAAGAGCTGTGCGTATATCGGCTCAAACGGTGTCATCATAAACGGAAAGCACCGTCCCACCGTCAATACCACGCCGGAAAGCCTCTGTCTCCATGCCTATTTCAGCGAAATGATCAGCGAGAAAACGGAGTATGCCGTGCTGGAGGTGTCCTCCCAGGCGCTCGCCCGCCACAGAACGGACGGTATCCCCTTCGATACCGTGGCGTTCACCAACCTTTCCGAGGACCATATAGGCGGCGCGGAGCATCCCACCTTCGAGGATTACAGAGATTCCAAAAAGAAGCTGTTCACCGATTACGGCGCAAAGACGGCGGTGTACTGCGCGGACGATGAGTACGGCGACTACATGACCGATTCCTTCTCCGGCAGAAAGATTTCCTTCGGTATCGGAAAAGATGCAGATTTCAAAGGCGAAAACATAAGAAAATTCAGAAACGATACAGCTCTCGGCGTTGCCTTCGACTGTGTGTGCGGCGGCATATCCGTGAAAACGGATATGCTCTCCCCGGGCGGCTTCAGCGTTTATAACGGCCTGTGCGCCATGGCAATATGCTCCGTGTACGGCGTGGAAAAGGAATTTTCCGCGGAAGTCCTCGGGAAAACAACGGTGCAGGGAAGATCGGAAATAGTCCCCGTCATCCCGGGCAGAACGTTTGTAATAGACTATGCCCATAACGGTCTCAGCCTCACCTCCGTGCTGAAAACTCTCCGTGAGTATGAGCCCGAAAGGATAATCTGCGTGTTCGGCTCGGTGGGCGGGAGAACGCAGGTGAGAAGAAAAGAACTGGCACAGGCGTCGAGCGCCCTCGCCGATTACGTGATAATCACGTCGGATAACCCGGATTTCGAGGATCCCGCGGCAGTCTGCGAGGATATCGCATCGTATATGACAGGCGATGTCCCCTATGAGATCATCCCGGACAGATACCTTGCCATCGAGAGAGCGGCGGCAATGTCGCAGAAAGGCGATATCGTCCTCCTTGCCGGAAAAGGCCATGAGAACTATCAGCTCATATGCGGCAAAAAAGTGCCGTTCTCGGAGCGTGAAGTCCTTGAGCGCATCTCCGCGGCAATGGCGGTGAAATGAGAAAAAGCCTCCTTCGGGAGGCTTTTTCAGTTTGGAGTTTGGAGTTAGGAATGAGGAATGAAGAACTCCAAACTCCCCCCGTTCCGAATCCCACTTGCAAAAAACGCAGCCGTGTGGTATAATGTAGAAAACGGAGGTGATCGGAACGGAAAACTTTGAGATAGAAAGAAAATATCTTATCAGTATGCCCGATGAAGAATACCTTCGGGTGCTGTGCGCCGAAAAAGGCGGCGAGATATGGGATATCGAGCAGATATACCTTGATGCCGCTCCCGGAGTATCCTCAAGGATACGTAAGGTCGTTTGCGGCGGCAGGACCGAATATTACAGAACTGATAAGACTCACGTCACCGACGTGAAAAGGATAGAGAACGAGCGCAGGATATCCGCCTCCGAGTTCGAGATACTCACCGAGTGCGCGGCAGAGGGGCTGTCCCCCATCAGAAAAACGCGCTATCGCATCCCCTCAGGTGACGTCACCCTTGAGATCGACGTGTTCCCGTTCTGGAAACGCCAGGCGTTCCTTGAAACGGAGCTCTCAAGCGAAAACCAGAAGGTAAGCCTGCCGGATTATATCAGCGTTATCCGTGAGGTCACGTCCGACGGCAGATATTCAAACTTCGCCCTTGCCCGCAGTATCCCGGAAGAAGACTGAACCGCACCTGCGGTGCGGGACAGTAAAAAAAGCCCCTGCAGGGGCTTTTTTATTATTTTTTAATTTTCAAACCTTTCGCAGCATTCGTCACGCTTCTCGGGTTCGGGATCGTCCTTCCCCTCGGGCGTCACACTGCCGAGCCCGGTAGTCTCGGAGAACATCACGTTTGCCTTGACGGCGTTCACCGCGTCGGTGGGAATGATGATCTTGGATGCCTTGCCGTTGGACATGTTGACCAGAGCCTCGTACTTCTTCAGCTCGAGCACCGCCTCGTCAACGCCGGCTTCCTTCAGCGCACGGAGACCGTCAGCCTCTGCCTGCTTTGCAAGGAAAATAGCCTTTGCCTCACCTTCGGCACGGGCGATCCGTGCATCTCTTTCACCCTCTGCCTCAAGTATCATCGCCTGCTTGTCACCTTCTGCTCTGGTGATGGCGGCTGCCTTGTGGCCCTCTGCCTGGAGAAGTGTCTCACGGCGGTCACGCTCTGCCTTCATCTGTTTTTCCATTGCGTTCTGGATCTCAGCGGGAGGAATGATGTTTTTCAGCTCCACACGGCTGACCTTGATGCCCCACTGGTCGGTGGCTTCATCAAGGATGGTGGTCATTTTTCCGTTAATGGTGTCACGGGAGGTAAGAGTACCGTCCAGCTCCAGCTCGCCCACCAGGTTACGGAGGGTGGTGGCGGTGAGAGTCTCCAGAGCGGAGATGGGATCCACCGCGCCGTAAGCATAGAGCTTTGCATCGAAGATGCGGTAGTAAACCACGGTGTCGATCTGCATGGTAACGTTATCCTTGGTGATAACGGGCTGCGGAGGAGAGTCCATGACCTGCTCCTTGAGGGTGATCTTTTTCGCAACGGCCTCAAAGAAGGGGATCTTCAGATGAAGACCGGCAGACCAGGTCTTTCTGTACTTGCCCAGAAACTCGATAACGAATTCGGTAGCCTGGGGAACAACGCGGATGTTCTTGATAATGATGATGAGGATTATCACTGCAACGATGATCCAGCCGACGGGTAAGCCTGCAAATAATTCTTTCATAAAC
>JAZUGU010000013.1:0-12688 GCA_045641325.1 Candidatus Avispirillum sp. | reverse complement strand
CATAAAAGCGGACTGGATACACGGGCTTGAATAGACCCGCAGACTCCGTCCGCGAGATAAAAGAGAAAAGAGAAAAGAAAATGACCGAAACTTTCGTTTCGGTCATTTTTTCATTATTGTACCTTAATTGCTGATGATGACGGTATTTTTCCACCTTTTCCCTTGCCGGTCGGCGGTGAAAAAATCCCTATGTGTGCGCTCCGTTCGTGCCTGCTCTGTTTTTTCTTGAACGTTCGTCCGTCAGCGCACATCCGTACGGTCTGCACGCGACAGCTTCACGGCCGCGGGGCCTTCCCCGCTTAGTCTTCGTCGTCCTCGATCTTTGCGTTTGCGATGATCTTCTGAGCTTCGTTGGAGGGTACTTCCTCGTATCTTACGAACTTGAAGGAGTACTGGCCTCTGCCCTGAGTCATTGCGCGGAGAACGATGGTGTAGTCCATCATCTCACCGGAGGGAGCCTCAGCTTCAACAACGGTGTAGCCCTTACGCTTTTCATCGGGGTTCATGCCCATGACTCTGCCGCGGCGCTTATTTAAGTCGCCCATAACGTCACCGACCATGTTCTCGGGAACGGAAACCTTCAGCTCACCGACGGGCTCCAGGAGCACGGGGTTTGCCTGGGGAAGACCGGTCTTATATGCGAGCTTTGCAGCCAGCTTGAAGGAGATCTCGTTGGAGTCAACGGGATGGTAAGAGCCGTCGTACAGGTCTGCCGCAAGGTTAACTACGGGATAGCCTGCCAGAACGCCCTTCTGCATTGCTTCCAGAAGTCCCTTTTCAACTGCGGGATAGAAGTTCTTCGGAACGGTACCGCCGACAACGGACTGGGTGAATGTGAGGCCCTCGTCCTCGCCGCGGCTGAATCTGATCCTTACGTCACCGTACTGACCGGAACCGCCGGACTGCTTCTTATGCTTACCCTGTACCTCGACGGTCTTCTTGATGGTCTCGCGGTATGCGATCCTGGGCTCTGCGAATACGACCTTGGTGCCGTAACGGTTCTTAAGTTTGGATTTAACAACGTCGAGGTGGATATCGGAAATACCTGCGAGAACCAGCTGCTTGGTCTCGGAGTTGTTCTCGTATACGAGGGAGGGGTCCTCATCCAGCAGTCTTGCGATGCCGGTGGAGATCTTGTCCTCGTCGCCCTTTGCCTCGGCGGAAACTGCCTTTCTCATGTAAGGCTCGGGGAACTCTGTTCCCTTATATGCAACTGCCGCACCTGCGTACAGAGTGTCGTTGGTGGCGGTGTCTACCAGCTTCTGGAGCATACCGATATCGCCGCAGCAGAGGGTGTCTACCTCGGTCTGCTTCTTACCCTTGAGAGTGTACATATGAGCGATCTTCTCCTGGCTGCCGGTGCGTGCGTTGGTGAGAGCCATATCCTTCTTCAGACATCCGCTCATGACCTTGAACATGGACATCTTACCGAACTGGTCAACGATGGTCTTGAATACGAAGATGGATACGTCGCCGTCTTCCTTGATCTCAACGGGCTTCTCCTCGCCGTCGGCTACTGCGGTCTCGGTCTTCTTTGCGGTTGCCTTGGGGAAGGAATCAGCGATAGCGCTCATAATGGTGCGAACGCCCCACAGCTTGGTAACTGAGCCGGAATATACGGGAACGATGTCGCCGGAGATGATACCGCCGTTAAGAGCCTTTGCAGCTTCTTCGGGAGTGATCTCTTCGCCGTCGAAATATTTCATCATGAGCTCTTCGTCGGTGCCGGCGATAGCTTCATTGAACTGGTCCTTGTACTGGTCAACAACAGCGTTCAGCTCGTCGTCCATCTTAACCTCTGATCTGTTGCCCTTGTCATCAAAGGTGTACGCCTTGTTCTCTGCCAGAGATACGAAGGTCTTCTTGCCTGCATGGTCTACGGGGACCATTGCGGGGCAAACCTTTGTGCCGAACATATCCTTGAGCTGTGCGAATACTCTGTCGTAGCTCGCTTCCGGATCGTCGCACTTATTCATGAAGAATACGCGGGGAAGGTTCTGTCTGTCAGCATACTCCCATGCCAGCTCGGTACCTACCTCGAGGCCGCCCTTACCGTCAACCATGATGACAGCGGCATCGGCTGCTCTGATACCCTCAAGCTCTTCGCCTACGAAATCGGGATATCCGGGGGTGTCGAGAATGTTGATCTTTACGTTGTTGTGAAGGATATTTGCAGTTGCAAGAGAAATGGAATAGTGTCTCGCGGTCTCCTCGGGATCGTAGTCCATTACGGTATTACCGTCGGTTACTTTACCCATTCTGTCTACGTCGCCTGCACAGAAGAGCATAGCCTCCGCCAGAGACGTTTTACCGCTGCCGCCGTGGCCCAGCAGGCAGACGTTTCTCAAATTGTTGGTGGTGATTTCAGCCATCGTTTCGGAACTCCTTTATTTAATGCATAATTTTATTTCGATACTGTTTCACAGTATTCCTATTATACATCCAATTCAACGAACTTGCAACTGTTTTCAGTTTCCCTTTCGTAGAAATGAGCTCCTGCTTTTTGTAAAATATGCACAAATCCTTTCACATTATATAAAGAAGTCCTGCTAAATGCGTTCTGACGATTGACAAAGGATATATTTGGCGGTAAAATTATGATGTATATTTTTGTGATCATTATGAGGTGTGACAGTTGAACGAGGTTATTCTCTGCAAATACGGCGAAATCATCTTAAAGGGAGCAAACAAGGCGACGTTTGAAAGCATCCTTCTGAAAGAGCTTCGCCGGAGAGCCAAGTACGTCGGCGGTTTTTCCGTCAGATACAATCAGTCCACGGTATACGTGGAGCCCACCGAAGAGGGTGCTGACACGGATGAGATGTACGAGCAGGTGAAGAAGGTCTTCGGCTTCGCCTCCGTGACACGTGCCGCCGTCTGCGAGAAGAACATGGACGACATCATGCGCGTAGCGAAAGAGTATCTTCCCGAAAGGCTCCGCGGTGTGAAAAAGTTCCGCTGTGATGCAAAGAGGTCCGACAAGAAATTCCCGCTGACAAGCCCCGAGATCGCCGCCGAGGTCGGCGGTGCCGTGCTTGAGTGCGTCCGCGGAATAAAGGTGGATCTCGACCATCCCGACGTGACCGTGAGAGTGGAGATCCGCGACAAATGGGCTTATATCCACGCCGGGCAGGACAAGGGTGCCGGAGGAATACCTCTCGGCTCCGGCGGAAAAGGTCTGCTCCTTCTTTCCGGCGGCATCGACTCCCCCGTGGCGGGACACATGATGGCAAAGAGAGGTCTTTATCTCGATGCTCTGTATTTTGAAAGCATCCCCTACACCAACGAGCTTGCCCGCGAAAAGGTCATCACTCTGGCGAAAGAGCTTTGCGAATACACAGGCAGGATAAGGCTCCACATCATATCCCTGACGCACATCCAGGAAGAGATCCGCGACAGGTGCGACGAGGAATATTTCACTCTGCTGCTGCGCCGCTTCATGATGAGGCTTGCAAACACCGTGGCGGAGAAAAATTATTGCCAGTGCATCATCACCGGCGAGAGCCTGGGACAGGTGGCGAGCCAGACCATGGGTGCGCTCACCGTTACAAATTCCCTGGCGGAGTTCCCGGTGTTCCGTCCCTGCATCGGACTTGACAAGGAAGAAATCGTTGTCCGTGCCCGTGAGATAGGCACTTACGATACCTCGATCCTCCCCTACGAGGACTGTTGTACCGTATTCACCCCCCGTCACCCCAGAACGAGGCCGGAGCTTGATAAGGTGCTCCGCGAGGAAGAAAAGCTGGACGTTGACGCGCTCCTTTCGGAGGCGCTCGACTCCCTCTTTACCGTAAAGGTGGCACAGTTCGATGAATGAAAAGGACATTGATATCGCAAGATCCGCGCTGAAAGGGCACGTGCGGTGTGCCCGCTGCCGGGGCGGCGAGCTCATACTCTCCGAGGAGAGAGGCATCCGCCCGATGATAGACTGGCTGGAGGCAGACCCGGAAATCCTCCGCGGCGCATCTGTCGCAGACAAGGTGGTGGGGCGTGCCGCCGCCATGCTGATGGTCTACGGCGGTGTCACCGAGGTCTACACCAACCTTATCAGCATCCGTGCGCTGGAGCTGCTCCGTAAATACGGCATCCCCTGCACTTACGTGAACACCTGCGATGCCGTTTCCAACCGCCGGGGCGACGGCATATGCCCCATGGAGCGCACCGTGGCACCCGTAAAGGATCCGGCAGAGGCATACGAAAAGCTGAAAGAAAAGCTGAAAGAAATGGGCATATGACCCATACTGACATAAAAACAAATTTTTCAAACAAGTGAGGTACACTATGCGTTACGACAAAGGCGAAGGCGAATTCAAAAACTGGATACTTGCCGAAAACGGCTACGGAGAAACCACTCCCGACAAATTTGAATCCACTATGTGCCAGGGCAACGGATATCTTTGCGTCCGTGCCACAACGGAAGAACTCCCCGTTGTCGACAGATATGCGATCGTCACGGGAACGTTCAACAGACTTCCCGAGGACCATTGCAACGAGGTGGTGGCATCCCCCGATTTCACCGCGATGAAAATATTCATCAACGGCGAAGAAGTGGGCGAATCCGGAATGATGAAGGAAACCTACGACAGATATATCAACCTGAAAAACGGACTGCTTGAAAGAACGTATACATGGAAGTCGTCCAAGGGCATGAAATTCGATCTCCGTTTCCGCCGCGTGGTATCGTTTGAGCGCAAGCATCTGGCGGCGTTCTGCGTGGAGATAACTTCTCTCCGCTGCGGCGCGGATATCAGGATCGTCACCGGAGTTGACGGTCTGAACATCCCCAAACAGCAGCACCTCGTTCCTGTTTCGGCAATTGCAGAAAACGGTATCGCCGCAGTAGCCACAAAGACGTCCCAGAGCGGTATCCTGTTTTATACCGCAGCGTCCGTGGACGTTGACCGCACGGCTACTTTCACACACACAGCAGAAGAAAAAACGGCATTTGTCGAATATAACTTCAGGCTGGGCGCGAAGGAGACTGTCCGCATAGATAAAAAGGCTGTGGTTTATTCCAACCGTGACCGTTCCCGTGACGGCTGTTCGCTGTTCTGCCTCGAGGACACCGCGATGAAGGAGCTTTCCGCCGCAAGAGAGCGTTCCTTTGAATGCATCTTCAACGAGAGTGCGGAAAAATGGGCGAAGTTCTGGGATGAGCAGGACATCGTCATCGACTCCGAGAACGAAACGGATCAGCTGGCAATAAGATTTGCGCTGTACCACCTCACGCTTATGTGCCCCGCTCACGATAACAGAATGAATATCGGTGCAAAAGGCATGACCGGCTCCGGCTATTACGGCCACACCTTCTGGGACACCGAGATCTATATGCTGCCCTACTTCATTTTCGCTTCTCCCGCAGCGGCAAGAAGCCTTGTGGAGTACAGAGTGAACTGCCTTGACGCGGCACGCGAATATGCAAAGTCCGCAGGCTGCTCCGGCGCAAGATATCCGTGGGAGGCTTCATGGATCACCGACGGTGAGTCCACTCCCGACTGGTGCGACACCGGCGAGCTTGAGCTGCACATCACCGCTGACGTTGCTTTCGGCGCTTACTACTATTACATAGTGACCGGCGACGACGACTTTATGGAAAAGGGCGGATACGAGCTCATTTTCGAGTGCGCGAAATTCTGGGCATCCAGAGTGGAATACAACCGTTCCAAGAAGCTCTACGAGATCACCGACGTCATCGGCCCCAACGAGTACAAATCCCACGTTAACAACAACGCTTACACCAACCACATGGTGCACAACTGCATCGCCATCGCCATGGAGTTTGCGAAGAAGCTTGAAGAGAGCGATCCCGATCTCTATGCGAAGCTCGACAAAAAGATCGGTCTGAAGAAGGCGTACGGCGAATGGGAAAAGAAGATCGACAAGATCTATCTGCCCCGCGAGAACGAGGACGGCATCATCCCCGAGGACGACACCTTCCTTACCCTGCCCCGTGTTGACGACGGCGTGACCAGCATTTCCAAAGACCCCAAGGCCCGTGAAATGGCGGGCAAGCTCGGATACAACAACTGCATGATTTCCAAGCAGGCTGACGTTGTTGCGCTCCTTTACATGCTCGAGGATCTGTTCTCCGCAGAATGCAAGGTAAAGAACTTCTACTTCTACGAAAGATGCTGCTTCCACGATTCCAGCCTTTCCCTTTCCACCTACACCGCGCTTGCGGCTGACCTCCACGAGAAGGAAATGGCATACAGCCTGTTCTCCCGTGCGACCATGATCGACATGAACTCCTTCACCGATTCCGCAACGGGCGTTCACTCCGCATCCCTCGGCGGTCTGTGGCAGTGCTGTGTTCTGGGCTTCGGCGGTGTGCGCCGCTACGGCAACGAGCTTCGCATCCAGCCCAACCTGCCCGACGAATGGAACAGCATCACGTTTGCGATCTACTGGAGAGGCCAGAGACTGGAAGTTTGTATTGACCATGAGACGCTGAGCGTTGTGAACGTTACCGGAACGGCTGACGTTCAGTTCCTCTGCAACGGCAAGGTCTGCTCCGTGGGCGAGGGCATCACTCTGAAATATAAGGAAAAATAAGATGAAAAAAGCGATAATTTTCGACCTTGACGGTGTTATCACCGACACGGCGAAGTACCATTTCGAAGCGTGGAAAATGCTTGCGGACTCTCTTCACTTCAAGTTTGACAAGACAGACAACGAGAGGCTGAAGGGCGTTTCCCGCATGGATTCCCTCAATATCATTCTTGAGATAAACAATGCTCTTGACAGCTTCACCGTGGAAGAAAAAGAAGCGATGTGCAAGAAAAAGAATGACAACTATGTTGAACTGATTCAGAAGGTCACACCGGCAGATATCCTGCCCGGGATAAAAGAGCTGATGGCAGAGGCCGAAAAGCACGGCGTTAAAATGGCCGTTGCCTCCGTCAGCAAGAACGCTCCCGCGGTGCTGACAAGCCTCGGTCTTATCGACCGCTTCGACTACATTGCGGATGCAAAGAAGATCACGAAATCAAAGCCCGACCCGGAGATATTCGCCGTTTGTGCAGAAGCTCTCGGCTTTGACGGTGCGGACTGCGTGGGGATCGAAGACTCCCAGGCGGGTATCGAATCCATCCACGCCGCAGGCATGAAATCCGTGGGCATCAACGTGGCTGTCACTTCCCTTGAGCCCGACGTGGTTCTCGGGTCCACGTCCGAATTAACATTTGACATGGTGGTAGCTTGAAAATATAGCGAACCCAAAATCGCAAGCATGCTTTTTCAAGCCCCCATTTGTGCCTTTTGCCGCCAATGGGCGCCAAATCGGCACAAATGCAAAGAAAGGTGCGAACACATAATGAAAAGATTATCTGCATTGATCCTTATCCTTGCACTCCTTCTCTGCTCCTGCGGAGGCGGAAGCACCGCCGAGAGCGGAAGCGAACCTGCGGACAATCCCGTTCCCGACGGAGTGTTCTCGGAATTTGATCTTGACACGTCGGAGGGGCCTGCCCCCGTTACCGTAGTTTTCAACGGAGAAGAAGCGAACATCACCGGCGAGGGTGCCGCTGTCAGCGACGGCGTTCTCACAATAGACCGGGCCGGCGCATACGTGCTTTCCGGTGACTTTACCGGAACGGTGGCAGTTGCCGCCGCCAAGGAAGACGACGTTCATCTCATTCTCAACGGAGTGACCATCACGTCGGACAGCGCCGCCATCAACGGCATTTCATCGGACAAGATCGTGATCACTCTGGCTGACGGCACGGAAAATACTCTCACCGACGGCAAGTCCTACTTTGTCAACAAGGGTGACGAGCCCAATGCCTGCATCTTCTCCGACGACGACATGACGCTGAACGGTGACGGAACGCTCACCGTAAACGGAAACTGCAATAACGGTATCGGCTCGAAAAACGATCTTCGCATCGTTTCGGGAAACATTACCGTCAATGCGCCGAAAAACGCTCTTAAGGGCAATGATTCCGTACTGATCGGCGGAGGTAATATAAATCTTACCGCCGGCAAGGATGCCATCAAGTCCGACAACGAGAAAGAAGCGGAACGCGGATACGTTTCGATTCTGGGCGGCGAGATCGTCATTGATGCCGGAGACGACGGCATCCAGGCCACCCATCTCATAACCGTCAAGGGCGGAAAGGTCACCGTACACGCAGCGGACAACGCTCTGAACTGTGACGGCAGGATCGATGCCGACAGCAAGCGTATAGTTGAGAAATAAAAAAGAGCCCCTTTATCCCGCACGGGATAAAGGGGCAAAATTAACTCACTTCAAGCCCTGAAAATATTTTTCCGCCGCGGAGAGCAACAGCTCCGGGGCATTTGCAATGGCGTATTCAAGCTCCACTCCCTCGCCTATGGGAATGACCTTGACGCCCTCCGGCACCTCTGCCCCGTCGGTGCTTCCGCAGAATATGACGGCGGGAACGTCACCGCGCGCAGAAAGCACTCCTCCGACCGCCTTGCCCATAAAGCTCTGGCTGTCGAATCTGCCCTCTCCGGTGATAACGAGATCGCAGTTCACGACCTCTTTTCTGAAGCCGTACACCTCGAGCATCGTATCGATGCCGCTTTTCATCTGCGCTCCCAGGAACGACATTGCTCCGAACCCGATGCCGCCTGCGGCACCTGCGCCGGGAGTGTTTTTTTCATCGGTCCCGCACACGCGGCGGACCACCTCTGCAAATTTCTTTGCCCCGTGCTCGAGACGGAGCACGTCCTGCTCGCCCGCGCCCTTCTGGGGTGCGAACACGCGGGCGCATCCTTTTTCTCCGAGAAGCGGATTTTTCACGTCGCAAAGCACGGTGAATTCCACCTCTCTGTATTTGGAAAACGCCTGATTGAATTCCGCCGTTTCGACCCTTTCAAGGCTTCCGCCCACAGGGGTGAAATGGTTTCCGCAGATATCCACAAAGCTTACACCCATGGCGGACAGCATGCCTGCGCCCAGATCGTTGGTGCTGCTCCCGCCCAGAGTGAGGATGATCTTCCCCGCTCCCTTCGACGTGGCATACGATATCATCTGGCCCACGCCGTAACTGGACGTTCTTATGGGATTGGACCTTCTTCCCGCAAGAGAAAGACCTATCGCCTGGGCACTCTCGATTATGGCGGTCCTGCCGCCGTTCACGAAGCCCACGTGCGCAGTCGTCGGTTTTCCGTTGGGCCCCTCCACCGTGATCTTATCAAGGGTGCCGCCGAGTGCCGAGCACATGAGAGCCGCCGTTCCCTCGCCTCCGTCGGCAAGGGGCATGGATATGAGCTCGAAATCGTCAAAAACTCTCTTCGCCGCCTGGTTTATCACACGGCAGAATCTGTCCGCCGTGATGCTCCCTTTGAACGAATCCGGTGCTGCAAGTATCCTCATTTTCAGCCACTCCTTCCACAGTCTATTGTAATTATAACATAATGTTACGCAAATTGGAAGCACTTTTTGTGAAAAATCACCACTATTATATAAATTTTCAGGAGGACGGTCACCTTGGAATATGAAAACAGAATAAATGAAAAAGATTCCGTATGCGGTACCGTTGACTCCGTTATTTTCCAATCCGAGGAAAGCGGCTACACCGTCTGCGAGATAGAGGATGAAAACGGATATCCCCAGACTTTGGTGGGCACCATGCCCTATCTTTCCGAGGGAGACATGATAACCGCCGTGGGCAAATGGGTGAACCATCCCACGTACGGCCGTCAGTTCAAGGTGGAGATGTATGAAAAAACGCTCCCCACCGACACCGAAGACATTTTCCGTTATCTCGCATCGGGTGCGGTACACGGTATCGGCCCCAAGACCGCGCAGAAGATCGTTGAAAAATTCGGTGAAGATTCCTTTGAAGTTATCGAAAATCATCCCGACTGGCTTGCCGAGATACCGGGCATTTCACGAAAAAAGGCGCTTGACATATCCGAAAGCTTTTCGGATATGTCGGGAGCAAGGAACGTGATGATGTTCTGCTCCGAGTTTTTCGGCTCCGCCACGTCCATGAAGATATACAGGAAATGGGGCGGCGATGCGGTGGACCGCATCAGAAGAAACCCCTATTCCCTTTGCGAAAATTTCAGCGGCATCGGTTTTTCCCGTGCGGACAGCATCGCCGCATCCTGCGGCATCGCCCACGACAGTCCCGACAGGATCTGCGCCGGGCTCATCTACGTGCTGAACTCCGCCGCCCACTCCGGAGGGCACACCTGCCTTACCGCGGATATGCTGATCTCCGAGGCGGCGCAGACTCTTGAGGTGGATACGGATGCCGCGGCATCGTGCCTTTCCGTGATGCTTTCCTCCGGCAAGCTCAACGCGGTACACGAGTCCGGATGCGATATGATATATCTGCCCAGATACAGAAAAGCCGAGCTTTACTGTGCGAACAAGCTGGTGGGCATCAGCCGCACCTGCCCCGCCGTCAGCACGGACGATATCGGAGCGTTCATCATGAAAACGGAGCAGCGCTCCGGGATAGTATACGCCGCCCTTCAGCGCGAGGCCATATATTCCGCTCTGAGAAGCGGTGTCATGATACTGACCGGAGGCCCCGGAACGGGAAAGACCACTATTGTAAAAGGTCTTATCTCCATATTCGATGCCATCGGAATGAAGGTGGCGCTGTGCGCCCCCACGGGCAGAGCCGCAAAGAGGATGAGCGAGGCTACGGGATACGAGGCGAAGACCATCCACCGTCTTCTCGAAATGGAGCACGGCGAGGATGACGACGAGCCCAGGTTTGCCCGCTGTGAGCAGTTCTATCTGGATGAGGACATGGTCATCGTGGACGAATCCTCCATGGTGGATATCCTGCTTCTGGAGGCGCTGCTCAAGGCGCTGAAGCCCGGATGCCGTCTTATTTTTATCGGCGACCGCGATCAGCTCCCCTCGGTAGGAGCGGGCAACGTGCTTTCGGATATCATCGACAGCGGTCTTTTCTCCACGGTTTGCCTCACGGAAATATTCCGCCAGGCGGAGGAAAGCCGTATCATCGTAAACGCTCATCTTATAAACGAAGGCAAAATGCCGCTCATTGACAACAAATCCCGTGATTTCTTCTTTTTGCAGAGAGCTGACCGGGACATAGCATCCACCATTGCCCACCTTGTGAAAACAAGGCTTCCCGCCGCATACGGCAAGGAAGCGGCAGAGGGCATACAGGTCATCACCCCCTCACGCAAGGGCGATGCCGGAACGGGCGCTCTGAATTTGCTTTTACAAAAGGAGCTGAATCCCCCGAAAAAAGGGCTCTCCGAAAGAGAATCCCACGGGATACTCTTCCGTGAAAACGACCGTGTGATGCAGAACAAGAACGACTATTCCGTGGAATGGGAAAAGGACGGATACGAGGGCCTTGGCGTTTTCAACGGCGACATAGGCACGATCACCGATCTGGATCCCGCCGCGGGCACCGTGGAGCTTGATTTCGACGGAAGAGTGTGCGAATACGATTTTTCCCAGTTTGACGAGTTGGAGCACGCATACGCCATAACCGTGCACAAAAGTCAGGGCAGCGAATATCCCATCGTCATCATTCCCCTGTACAACTGTGCCCCCATGCTTCTGACGAGAAATCTTCTTTACACCGCCGTGACGCGGGCGGAAAACATGGTCATTTTAGTGGGACGGGTGGACATCCTCGAAAAGATGGTATCGAACAACCGGTACGCAAAGCGGTTCTCCGGCCTGTGCCGCGCGCTGAAAAACTATGAAAAATAACGGTTTTTTCACTTCTCTCGCGGATTTCTTCTTTGTCAGAAAATGCATCGTCTGCGATGACGTTCTCTGGGAAAAGGGCGAAATGTGCGGGGAATGCAGAAAGCTGTGGGAAAGCGCCCGGCTTTCAAGATGCGGGGTCTGCGGGAAGACCGCACGCGCCTGCAGCTGCCGTCCTCCCCTGCTGACGGCAACGAAAAAGGTGGGTGACAGATATCTCACCGCTCCGGTATTCTTCGGCAAGGCCGACAGCGAGGACAAAAAAGACATACTGGTGCGGCGCACGGTCACTCTTCTGAAAAAGTCCGCAGACAGGCGGTGTGTCCGCTTTGCGGCAAAAGAGATATCGGCAGACCTGCTCCGTTTCTTTCTGAAGAACGGTGAAGACACGAAAGACTGGGTGATATGCTACCCGCCGAGGACCGGCATCCGCAGAAGAGAGTTCGGCTTCGACCACGGCAAGGAGCTCTCTCACGAAATATCACGGTACACGGGCATCCCCGTGGAGGACATCCTTTGCCGCAGGGGACAGACCATGCAGAAGGGCCTTCGTCTTCCCGAAAGAGCGGCAAGTGCGAAAGCCGCTCTGTATCTTAAAAAGGGATCTGCGCCCGATGGCAGAAAATACATCATTGCGGACGACATCATCACCACCGGTGCCACCGTGAATGCGGCGGCGGATCTTCTCCTATCCGCGGGAGCGGAGGCGGTTTTTCCCGTAGCATTGGCAAGGACGAAAAAGAAAAAACGCACGGCGAAGAGGAAGCCCTCAGACAGACCGTGGTTTATTTACAGGTTTCAGCGGTAAATTATAATTCATCGAGCTGTTTTATAAAAGTTTTCGCGCGCCTTTTCCAAAAGGCGGCGGGTGTGGGCAGAGCCCACATTACCGGCACTCTTTTTGCCAAGCTTTTTCTGAACTGAATTATGGCAAAGGCTCTGCCTTTGCGGGTACAGAACCGGCATATGAAAAATTACGGCTTTCTATATGTTCTGTACTGAAAAGCGGAC
>JAZUGU010000012.1:0-29629 GCA_045641325.1 Candidatus Avispirillum sp. | reverse complement strand
AAATGACCGAAACTGAGCTTTCGGTCATTTTATTGTATCTTTCCTTTGTCCGTTTCGGACGCCTGCCGTACTTTTGTACGGCGACGGCGCTCCGAAACGAACAATCAGCGGCGCCTCTCTCCCTAAGTGAGCGCCCCTTTGGTACCTCATTTTTTATTTTAATTTATACTTCCACTTAACAGCATATATTGAAGAATGCTGGTCGGCATAATCACCGTAGTGATATGAGCAATAATAGACCGTTATTATGGATCCGTCAGAAAGAACGGCGCTTGCGGGATATCCCATGTCATCGCCGTTGACACAGCGGCTCGAGGCAAATTCGGAATCCGACCAAGTTCTTCCGCCGTCACAGCTTACGTTAGCATATATATATCTCGGATCAGCTCTGTGACCGCTCGTCATAACGATATCACCGTTAGGCATAGTCACAACGTGCGGCGGTGTTCCTTCTATTCCGGTTTCCTCGGGGATAGTCCATGTCCTGCCTCCGTCATAGGAGAAGCAGGTATACACAGTTCCTATTAGAGGAAGATCCATTTTTCCCTGCTCTGACGGTTGTGTCCTTATTGCGCAAAGAAGCGCACCGTCCGCGGTTTCGGTTACAGACAGTTCATGGAAGTTATTGGGACCGTATCCATACGGTCTTTCGATTTCTGATCTGTACTCCCACGTATCGCCCATATCGCTGCTGACATACACAGCCATGGTATCGACCGCCTGGTCTGCTGCATCAAGCACTTTTCCGGCATAAAGCACCGTACCGTCTGAAAGCATTACCGGTCCGTGTTCGCTTGTTACGGGCACTCTCGTTCCGGGTTTTGTGATCTGATAATTCGTGAGCATATTCTTCATGGCGGAAGTTGCCCCGCTTTTGTTATAAGAATACGGAACTGTATTCCAGGTTTTTCCGTAGTCTGTACTTTTTATCACGTATGATGCATTATCGGGACAGTATGACGTATCATTTTTGAGAATAAACTTGACCATGGATATATAAGTGCCGTTGATGCCGCCGATGGGATTACCCTCAGAATCCCATGAGGAGGCCTGCCAGCTGGCGGATGATCCGCCGTAATCCCTTAATTTAAGCACGCCGTAATTTCCACCACCCGGCAGATATGAATCAGCAGACTCAGTAAAATAAGTAGCCAGCAGCGTGCCGTTTCCGAGGTATACAATGCCGGAATCTCGGTCATCCATTATTGTATTGCTTATCTGTTTCGGTTTTGAAAAAGTGCTTCCGCCGTCATCGCTTGTAACCATTATCGTTGAGCCGAACGGATCAACATGTGCCATGCGGCATCCGGAAGCGGAAATATAAATTCTGTCGTTTTCATCGACCGTTACAGTCGGCCATTTGGTATTGATGTAATCATGGTACATACCGCCGTTGGTGTTTGTTTTGTCATCAGCGGTCATTTGTCCCAATCTTATTGCAACGTTTTCACTTGTTATATTGACCGTAAGGTCTTTTGCAGGCTGTTCCGGAGGCAGTATTCTGTTATCTATTATCCATTTGGCGCTGTATTCGTTTTCGCACACGAATATTTCAGATATATTAACGGATGCGTTATTGTTGCAAGTTATTATAATGCCCTCGTATACGTTTATATCGCTGCCTGGTAATACATAATACGATTTACCGCTGTAAAGCACCTTTTGAGCAGTATTGGCCGCTGCTCCTGCCTCCCGACCTTTCAGTACCGGTGTAACGGAAAAATTATTATATGCCGAATTGATTACGATGCATGAAAAATTTTCTTTTATGTCAAGATCGGAGAAATCAACTCTTATGCTGAAATCACCGTATGAAGACGGAGAAACAACTGTATAACCCTTTGAAGCAGACGAATAGTAAGATGCATTTTCAGCTCTGAAGTACGGCTCCTCTGCCGCACTACCGACGATCATCTTTTTAAGATAAGATATGTCGGCTGCGTTCAGTTTTCCGTTGGAATCAATATCCGCGGCACATTCCGATTTATTTTTCAATCCTGTTCTTCCCGTAATCGCACGGATCGTTTCAAGGACATCGGGAATACCGATCTTATTATCGGAAGTGACATCACCTACCATATATGATAAATCAGTGAAAATTGAGTCTGCATGGCCGTTGTCCAGCCCGATTCTTGCGGCATATAAATTAGGAGAATTCTCCATACCGACAACACATAAAGGCGCTGACAAAAGCATCAAAGAAATACATAGTATGAGCGATAATGTTTTTTTCATTATTATTCCTCCGTGTTCACGGTATAAATTATCTGATTTCCTTTTTTGCCGGTTTTTTTAATTATTCCCAATACTTCCAGTAATCTGATCTCCATCCACAGATTACGGCCGGTAATTCCCGTCATTCCGGATATTGATGCTCTCGTCAGCGTCTGTCCGTTTTCAAACGGGAGAAGAGTTATCAGATCTTCCCTGTTGTTTATTGTGAAAATATCAATTATTTCTTCCGGGAAAATATCTACCTTCGTGGCTCTTGCTTTTCTCAGATCTCCGTAACCGTCTGCAAGTCTGTTATCGCTTACAGAGGTATATACAACTTCAATGGAAAGATTATCAGAGAAAAGATATTCGCTGATGTACAAAAGCTCCGGAAGAAGCTTATATATCCTTTTGGGATACGATCTGAAATTCCCCATTTTCGTTTCCCCAGTATCAGGGTCGGTCCAGCATACACGCTGCTTTACAGCGCAGGGATAAACGATTTTTACTTTGTTATCTTTAAGATAATCACCAAGCTTCTGTTTGAGAGAGCTGAAAGCCTTGGTTTGTATCTCGATGATTCCCTCACCGTTCATAATATCCGCTATGTGGCCGCACACACTGATCTCATGAAAAGAAGTATCCGGCTCATAATACATCTTCAGCACAAGGTGCTGTGACTTTTCTTTATACGTTCCTATATTAAAACGCTCGTGTGCGCACTTTGCAGCATAACGAGCGTTTTCAAATCTGATATTATCCGGTTTCATCAATACTTGGACTTTAACCACTCAAGAAGGTCATCAATGTCGGATTCGGTAAGGTTTTTATCTTTGAAAAGGATATCCATAAGGTGCACGAAAGAACCGCCGTGATAATGATTAACAAAATCCTCGGTGGCGATCTGCATATAAGTGTCTTTATCAGCTACGGGGGTATAAAGCCTTTCTTTACCCTGCTTTACGGAAGAGATAAAACCTCTGTCCTCAAGACGAACAAGGAAAGAAATAAGAGTGGGGGCTTTCCAGCCCTTTTCTTTGCCGATAGCTTCCATGAGGTAGGCCGTATTAACGGGAGGCGTTGCATCCCATATTGCGACCATTACGTCAAATTCAGCTTCAGGCAGCTTCTTTGAGTAATTGATTTCGACGGGCGCCTTAACAGCGCTTTCTTTCGTTTTAGGCATTTGAATATTTTCCTATATCTTCATTTTTTACAATTGCATTATTTCACAGGTGGATACAATTATACCTTCTTTATTCGACTTTGTCAATAGTGTGTCGAGCATTTTTTCAAAAATTAATATTTTTTGAACATTTGTAGATTTTTGATGCCGTATTTTGTAATTTTTTACAATTATTTATTAAAATGTTTTAATAATTTAACATTATTGATGCTATTTATGGTATAATTCATGAGAGGTGATAGCGTGGATTTCAGTAATATCAACGAGAATTCAATAAAAAATGTCTTCAAAACTCTGCTGTGGCATCACCCTGCCACAAGGTCGGAAATTGCCGAAAATAACGGTATCAGCGTAATGACTGCAGGCAAGATAATAGATGCTTTTGCAGAGCTCGGGATTATAAACCAGCGGGTTTCCCAGACTGTTCGTGCCGGAAGACGCTCCAGAGAAATACTGCCCAATAAAAGGTTCTTTACACTTATATATTATATTACATCCGAGTCAATGTCCGTATACGTTACCGATATGACTTTGAAAATTATTGACAGCTATTCTCATGTTGTAAGAAACGTACATACTGCAGAGCATGAGCTTATAGGATTTTACATAAACTCCGTTAAGTATCTTGAATCGAAATACAGAATGAGCAACTGTGTCGGCTGCGGTATTCTCGTACCCGGAGAATATGATATTTCTACGGGACTTGCAAACGTTTCATGGAATCCCGAACCCTTATTCTGTCAGGTAGTCAGCACATATCCCGATGATTTCCCGGGAAAAGTATTTTCCGTTTCCGATGTAAAATCCTCTGTTATGCGTATCGTTTCAAATGAATTCCGTCCATCGGAAAAAATACTTGCTCTGTATATCAGCAATATTGTCGAAAGCTGTTTTTTCACCGCCGGCGACGAAGATTATTCCTTCAACGATTGCGGCTTTCTGCCGTATTTTACGGGAGATTCTCTCAACAACTATCTAAAAAATTCGTGGGATCCCGAGGAATCGTCCGAAGTATTGTCAAAGCTGATCTTTACAGTATTGAGTGCAGTCAGCGCAGATGAGCTCGTGATACTGGGAAACAAATATGATCACATGTCAACGTACGGTGAGCTGATAGGACGAAAAACCACCGTTAAATGTGTTTTTGCGGGCGTGAAAGTCCCGAATATAATCTACAATACTGAAAAGTATAATCCGATAAGAGGGCTGTCTGCGGAGCTTATCGAAACGTGGTTTAACAAGGAAATATTGCAAAATCATTGACAAATTTCTTATATCTGCTATACTCTATATATAAAATTGAAAGGAATTAACTTATATGGACAGCGACAGTATAATCATGCTTCTTGTCATGATTTTACTAACCGCAATGTCGGGATACTTCTCGGCAACGGAAACTGCATTTTCTTCTTTTAACAGAATAAGGATCAAGAGCCTTGCATCAGCCGGTGACAAGCGTGCCGCCGCTGTGCTGAAGCTTGATGACAACTATGACAAGCTGATAACCACGGTGCTTATCGGCAACAATATCGTAAATATTGTTCTCACGACTATTGCAACTTTGTTCTTTATAGGTATTCTTAAAGACCTTGATAAAGACCTTGTTGCGACCATATCCACAATTATTATAACCGTTGCTGTTCTCATTTTTGGTGAGGTATCTCCGAAAACTCTCGCAAAAGACCATGCCGACGGTTACGTTCTCGCAACACACGGATCAGTTAACTTCTTTATTAAGCTGCTCTTCCCTCTTACCGTGATTTTCGGTCTTTGGAGAAAGCTTCTTTGCAAAGTGTTCAAAGCTCACGAGGAAGACGTAACAACTGAAGACGATCTTATAACCATGGTCGATGAGGCGGAACAGGACGGCGGTCTTGACGAAGACGAAAGCGAGCTTATTAGAAGCGCGATTGAATTCAGCGATCTTACCGCCGGAGAGATCCTCACACCCAGAATAGACATCATATCGATCAGCGAGGATACCGATCCCAGAGAGATCATGATGATGTTCTTTGACACCGGATACTCAAGAATACCCGTTATCGGGGACAGCATTGACGATATAAAGGGCGTTCTCCATGAAAAAGACTTTTTCTATGCATATAACACCGGCAAGAAAGATCTGAAGCCCTATTATCAGAAGCCTCTTTACGTTTCAAAGCACGCAAAGGTTGATGACCTCCTGAGAGATCTGCAGAAAGAAAAATGCCACATGGCGTTCGTTATTGACGAATTCGGCGGTCTTATGGGGATCGTTACCATGGAGGATATTATCGAAGAGCTCATCGGCGAAGTCTGGGACGAGCATGATGAGGTGGAAACGCTGTTCTTGAAAAACGAGGACGGCAGTTATACCGTTGATTGTTCTGCCGAGCTTGACGATCTTTTCGATATTTTCGATCTCAAGTTCGACGATGATGAGAGCGAAAAGCCTCAGACCGTAAACGGATGGATCCAGATGAAGCTTGAGGGTATTCCCGATGAAGGTACTGAATTCGAATACTGCGGTGTTTCATTCCACATCACAAAGTGTGATGAAAAGATGATCAAGGAAATCATTGCAAATAAGCTTGATCCGGATGACGATTCTGACGAAAACGATGACTGACAGAAAAGCATATCCCATGCTCCTGAAACCGGTTCCGAGAGAAATAATATGGGGCGGAGATAATCTGAAAACCAAATACGGAAAAGAAGCACCCTTCCAAAAAATTGCGGAATCATGGGAGCTGACCGTCCGTGAAGATGCGGTATCCTTGATATCGAACGGTGAATACGCAGGCATGTCTCTTTCCGAATATCTCGGAGATGAGAGCAACCCCTTCCCTCTTCTCATTAAATTTATAGATGCAGGTGACCGTCTTTCCGTGCAGGTACATCCGGATGACAGCGTCACCGATAATGCGGGAAAGCCCCTTGGCAAAACGGAAATGTGGTACATCATCGATGCAGATGAAGGCGCCGGTATCGTTTACGGACTGAAGGACGGTGTGACTGCCGATGAATTCGCACGTTCCGTCAGGAACGGAGATGCGGAAAAGTATCTTTCATTCGTCAAAGTAAATAAAGGCGACGTATTCTTTATACCCTCGGGACAGGTCCACGCTATAGGCAAAGGGATTACCCTTGCGGAAATTCAGCAGAACTCCGATACAACATACAGGATATACGATTATCACAGAACTGATAAAAACGGAAAAGAAAGACCTCTTCACATAGAAGAGGCTCTAAAAGCGATCAAAATCAGAACTGACGAAGAAATATCGGATGTTCGCTTCAGCCGCGGAACTTTGGCGAACTGCATTGCAAACTGCGACAAGTTCACATCGTTTTTATATGAAGTAAACGGCGAGAAAATTACAGGATTTGAGAATTTCGGGGCGCTTATATGTGTTGACGGACAAGGAATAGTCAGACATGGCGGCAATGAATACCCGATCGTGGCCGGAGACACGTATTTCATACCGAACGGATGCGGAGAATTTACGGTCAGCGGCAATCTGAAAATATTAACTGCAGAATAAAACACCGACAGACAAGCTGTCGGTGTTTTTTTCAGTTCATGATATCGGTAAAAGCATTATAATCGGAATATACGACGCAGGATGCTCTCAGTTCCTCATTATCATTGAAAGTCAGGATGCACAGTACGACGTCAAAATCGTAATTGGAAATCAGAGCCCCGGTTACGATATATTCAAGCATATCACTGTCAATGGACGCGCATTCATCATCCATGACCTTATATCCGAAATACAGCGCACCGTTCTTTCCGTCCGAAAAATCAATTTCGGCATCCGGGTCATAAACGTTCGGCTTTTCACCGACATTGCCGTATATGGCATAACCCTTTTTAAGGTTAAGCTTTCTGCAGATGTCCGATACGTTATCTCCCGTCGAATAGCCGAACGGGAAAATACAGTTATCAAACTCAGCAATATCGGCATCATCTGTCGTGACGTTATCGGCATGACCTGATTCATCGGTCATGAGAATACTGTTCTTCGGCATAACGTAATTATCAGTGCCGTCGCTGAACGTCAAGACATCGGATAACGGATAAAAATCGGGATCTTCAAGCTCCTGACTTGTCTCCTCTGTATCAGGGACTGTTGTTTCATCCTCGGATACGTCATTTCCGCAGGAGCAAAGCAAAAGCAAAAATGAAAGGACAAGCAGGACGGAAAGTGATTTTTTTATCATAATACAAAGTGAACGGGCAGGCCGTTTTCATATTTGTTCTGAACTTCGCCCTGAATGAGAGGATAGATATATCTGAGGCAATCGTCGGTCACGTTATTGCCCGCTTCGTTTATCATCTCTCTGGGAACGCTCTTGACCGCATTGGCGATGCCTGCGATTTCCTTGGGCATGAATACGAGCTGACCGCCTTCCCTTTCCATTGCCATCATGCATCCGGTCTTTCCGTTGATAGCGGATACAACAGCGGACTCAGCAACGCCGAGAGATTCGCTGATATCGGTAGCGGACTGAATATGTGCGGCGCATCTCTGACTGATGTTCAGCTCAACGGATCTGACCTTACATCCGATCTTTTCTTTAACATAAAGCTCAAGCGCCTTACCGGTGCCGGAAAGATATTTATGTCCGAATACGTCGGCAACGCCGCTCTGAGTGCCTTCTCCGGCGTATTTGCCGTTTTCGTCACGAACGCCCTCGGATACTGCGATGACCACGTTGGGGTGCTCTGAGAGAGCTTTTTTCACGTCTTCTACGAAATTATCCATTGAGAAAGGAACTTCGGGAAGATAGATATAATCGGGAGCCTGTCTGCCCATAAGTCTGGGAAGTCCTGCTGATGCGGTAAGCCAGCCAGCGTCCCGGCCCATTATTTCAACGATAGTGACTGCCGGAACGGTATAAACGGCGCAGTCTCTGATGATTTCGGAAACCGTGGTCGCAATATACTTTGCGGCAGAGCCGTATCCGGGAGTATGATCTGTGCCTGCAAGATCGTTATCTATGGTCTTGGGAACACCGATAACACGCATATTCCAGTCGCATCCCTGCGACAGATACTCCGTGAGCTTTGCAACAGTATCCATTGAATCGTTGCCGCCGATATAGAAGAAATATCTGATATCATATTTTTTGAAAATGCTGATGAGATTTTCAAAGAATTCCTTGTCCTCAGCAGGTTTGGGAAGCTTTTTCCTGCAGGATCCGAGAGCTGCGGCGGGTGTTGCAGCCAGAGTATAGAGCTTCTCGGTATCGCCGTCAAAAATTGACGAAAGATCGACGATATCCTCGCGGAGAAGGCCCTCAATGCCGTTTCTCATACCGTAAAGAGTTGTGATAGTTCCTTTATTGGCGAGCGCACTTTTGATGACGCCCGCAAGAGTTGCGTTTATGGCAGCTGTGGGACCTCCGGACTGACCTACTACTGCCGCTCCTTTTAACTGTTCCATATGTATATCCTTTCATATTTATATCTTAGAAAATTATATCACTCAATTATTACTTCGTCAACCGAAAAAATATTATTTGCCTCCCTGATATGACAAATTTATCATATCACGGGAGGTATTATTATTTATGCTACGGAAAGGAAACAGAAAATGAAAAATGAAAATGCTGCTGTTAAAACAGAATTCAGAGACGGTATCCTTACCGCCTATATCAACGGAGAGATCGACCATCACACCTGCAAAAAAATACGTGAAATAATTGACTTTTCCCTTACGGAAACATCACCGGACAAGCTCGTGCTCGATTTATCCATGGTATCTTTTATGGACAGCTCAGGTCTTGGCCTGGTTATGGGTCGATTCAGGAAAACTCAATCGGCGAAAATAGACATGGCCGTTACCGGAACTCCGCCAAGACCTGCTCAGATGTTCAGTATGGCGGGACTTGAACGACTTATAAAATTCGAATAGGAGAAAACAATGAAAAAGAAAACGAATACACTGCGGTGTGAATTTATGTCATATTCGAGAAACGAATCTCTGGCAAGATCGCTTGTTTCGGCATTTACTCTTCAGCTCGATCCGACAGTATCCGAGCTTGCCGATATTAAATGTGCTGTCTCGGAAGCGGTGACAAACTGTATAGTACATGCGTACAAGGACTGTGTCGGCAAAATAGTGATGAAGATGACAGCCTTTGATGACAGATCCGTGAAGATAGAAATACGTGACAAAGGAGCAGGCATCGAAGACGTTGAAAAAGCAATGGAGCCCCTATTCACAACTGATGCCGAAAACGAACGAAGCGGCATGGGATTTACCGTTATGGAAAATTTCACGGACAAGCTTACTGTTATAAGTAAAAAGGAAAAAGGCACGAAGGTCACGATGATCAAAAAACTTTCTCCCATGTGATACATATTGAACAGGAGCGCATTTTGACTGAATACAGCAGTAATACATCCTATATCGAGGCATCACAATCCGGAGATGAGGAAGCAACGCAGGAACTTATAAAGAAGAATTATCCGCTTGCCGTTTCTCTTGCCAGGCGCTTTTCCGGCAGAGGCGTTGACACGGAGGACCTGATACAGCTGGCACTTATCGGTATGCTGAAGGCAATAAGGACGTTTGATCTAAGCCGCGGTACGGCTTTTTCAACTTATGCGGTACCTCTGATAATGGGCGAAATAAGAAAATATCTCAGAGATGACGGACTTATCAAGGTCAGCCGTGAAAACAAGAAAAACGGAGCAATACTTCTGCGGGCACGTGAGGAATTCCTTGAAAAAGAAGGAAGAGAGCCTCATATTGAAGAACTGTGCGCAATAACTGGGATCGGCAAAGAAGAAGCCGACGAAGCGCTGAACTCTTCACGTCCCGTAGCATCCCTTTTTGATCCGCTCGGCGGCAATGAATCCTTTACCGTTGAAAACTCTGTCGAAGATACGGGCTCTTCTATGGAATCGGTATTTGACAGAATAGCGCTGAACGATGCTTTGAAAAAACTGCCGGAAGAATCAAGGAAACTTATCATTCTCCGGTATTACCGTGATATGTCGCAGCAGCAGACTGCGGAAATACTCGGGCTCACGCAGGTGAAAGTATCACGAAAGGAAAAGAAAATTATCGAAGAACTGCGGAAAATCATAGTTTAATCATATATATTATCGGAAGAGATCTTATTTTGAGAAGATATGCTTCCGGAATACATCACTTCGTTTGAGCACCCGAGATCAACGAAGTCGTTGGTTATCTGGTGAACGCAAACGGTATCGCCTTCATCTATGCCGCCGCGGAAAAGAATTACACCGTCAGATATAAGAACGCCGTCATGCTTTTTGCCGTTTATGAAAAGCACAGAGCTTTCGGTAAATCCGTCACCGATAATATAATACGAATCATCAATGAAGGTTACTTTATCAACGGTAAGGTCATTGACACCCATTTTCATATCCGGAGACAAATATTCATTATTGCCTTTATACGAAAGCATATCGCCGTACAGCATATCGTATTCAAGCATTTCAAGTGCGCTGAGGTAGTCAATGTTTTCGGAATAATTCTGGTGCAGTTTTGTTAATATACCGTTATTCATACCGATCTTTCCCATAACGTACGATGAAAGCTGAAACGCTTCAAGATCGTGACGCTCAGGGGTGTTCGAGTAATTCGTCCAAATGACGTACTCGCTGCTGTGCTTTGAGTCGAGAGATATTTCATCCGTTGTGTACTCGATACTCGGCTGATGATCGCCATAAAGCACAAGAACATATTTTTCATCGGATTTTTCCAGTTTAACCTTAAGCTTTCCGATGAAATCATCGGTTTCAAAAAGCTGATATGCATAATATTCGTACTGATGGAGCAGAAGCGGGTCTTCCACTCCGTATGCCTTGATCAATGATTCACCATCAACGGGCTCGGCGGGATACTTTCCGTGTCCCTGAACGCTGACCGCAAATACGAAATCGGGGCCGGCGGTCGAAGCAACGGCTTCCGTTATGTAATCCTCAAGAACGTAGTCCTTTGCCCATCCCAGCGGATTTACATCATAGGAAGTCATGTATTCGATGGGAGTAAAGGTGTTAAAGCCGAGATTCTTGAATACAGTGTTTCTGTTATAAAAAGTTCCGGTATGATTATGGAATGCATGAGAAGTATATCCTTCTTCTGCGAGATCATAGCAAACCGTTTCGCAGTTACGTTCCTGAAGGATCGTTTTATAGGGATACTCTCCGGTGCCGAAATAGTCAAGGCTCATACCGCAGAGAACCTCAAATTCCGTATTCGCAGTACCGGAGCCGACGGACGGTACCGAAAGCAGTCCGCTTGTGCCCTCTTCTTTCAACCTTCTGTAATTGGGGACGGGGTCCTTCTCAAAAGTCAGATTCTTGAAATATGCGGGATCCATAAAAGATTCGAGCTGTATCATAATGATATTGGGCTTGTCTTTTGCTTTGACGGTTTTATCGCTTCCGATCGAAGACAGAATTTCGTCAATTGTCATTTCGGAGTAGTTTTTCGGTTCTTCTATTCCTCTGTCGACCGTACTGCGAAAAAAGCAATATGTAAATCCGTACGTATCGTAAGCTTCGTTTTTATCCGAAAAAGCTGACGGTATGAAGTCGAAAACAGTAGAGCCTGCAACGAAAAGAGCACAAAGGATAACACCTGCAATCATTGCGGGAACCGATCTTTTATAACACTTCTCTGCTTTCGGAAGCTTTATGAAAATCCATACCGCGCCGAACAAAGCACCGATTATGGCTATTGCACAGAGGATGATCTCAAAGACGGAGAGATACACGTTCACAATCGAAATACCGGTGCGAAGAATAGACATATCTACTGCCTCAAACGGAGTGATCCTTGTAAACAGAAGGATACAGTTGACCGTACCGAGAACGAAGAATATGAATAATACAAGGAACTGCCATGAGTATCTTTTTTTGAAGAAATATGAAAAAGATAATGGGACGAAAACGAACAGACAGTTCATTAAAAAGAACCAAGGATGGCTGAATAGATACTTAAATCCTCCGAAAAAGTCATGTCTGGAAGCTGACTCAACATATAGGATCATTATCACAGACACAAACGTACAAAAAGCTGCGGGTGAATCCCCCAGCTTTTTTATTGTTCTTTTAATTTTAGCTGAAATCATACTCATTTTGAATGAATATCCTCATTTCTGATAAGCGAAATGCCGAGCAGCATTACAAGCGGGAAAATGACCGACACGAGAAATCCTGCGCGCAAACCGAGCTGTTCCGGCAGCAGGCCTAACGTCCTTGCCATATCGGAAAAGAAGCTGTTTGCGGACACCATATCCGATACACTTCCCGAAAGATAGGGTCCCACAGAACATCCGATATCACCGCCCAATGCGAGAACGGCAAACATGGAAGCTCCCGCACCCGGATATTTACCTGAGCAAAGAGCGAGCATACCCGGCCACATTATGGAAACGCCGATACCGCTAAGTCCGCATCCTATAAGTGAAACAATGGGAGCGGATGAAAATACGGTGATAAGGTAGCAAATGATGGTGAATCCGGAAAGGAACATGAGCAATTTCTTCATATCAAGTTTTCCGCCGTACAGTCCGTGCAGCATTCTGCCGAGTGCCATAAGGACGGCGAAAGAACAAGGGCCGACAATATCACCGACGACCTTTGACACTCCGAGGCCGCTTTCGGCAAACAAGGATGCCCATTGTGCCATTACCTGCTCTGTCGCTCCCGCGCATATCATAATAAGAAACGCAAGAAAGAAAGCAGGATTCACAAGGCTTTTGCCGGGAAGAGAATCCGGATCGCGGACAGACATTTCCGGCATCGGAACTTTCATGAAAGCTACCGTATTGATGAAAGGGATCGCTGCCCACATAAGCGGAAGCAGTTCCCAGAGGTCTGCTCCGACAATCTTTAAAATAAGCGTTGTCAGAAGTATTACAGCCGCTTGCCCCCAGGAATAAAAGGAATGCAGGAAGGTCATCGACGAGCCGCTTCCCTCTTCCGCAGGGAGCGAATCAACAAGGGGACTCAAAACAAGCTCCGCAAGGGCGCTGCCGGATGAATACACAAGTATCGAAATTATTATGCCGAGCCGGGGATCAATGATGTCCGGCAGGAAAGAAAGCATTATAAGCCCTGCAAAAGATGTAAGCTGGCTCGACAAAGCCAGGAAACGATAGCTTGCTTTTTCGACAAAAAGGATCGATACGCTGTCAATAAGTATCTGGATAAGAAACGTTATCAGCGGAATTATCGCTATGAACGCCAGAGACAGATGAAACTTCTCCTGAAATATTACAAACAGAAGAGGGGCTAAATTTACAGTTATTGCCTGTGACACGTATCCTGTATAGCAGGACAGACGTGTGCCTTTGTAATTTTGCATGGATCAGAGAGCGAGGAAATTGATTATAACAGAAGCGCATCCCAGCACCATAAGTCCCGCAAGGACGAGAGCTAAGATTCTGATAAACAGTTTTTTGTTTTTTTCGGACATGACATAGCCTTTCTGAATTTTAATCGTCAATGCCTATCTGCATATCGCTGATATCGGGGATCAGGAACGGCGAGCCTGCGGCGGGTATCTTAATCTTTCTGCATTTCATTGCATCGGGATACTCCGAAACACGTTCTCCGAATACGGCATCACAGACTTTTGCATTTTTCTTTAGCTGGAAAAGAATGACGCCGGAAGCAGTTCTTGTCGTTTTTTCGGGAACAAGAGAGGACTTGATAAGGATAGCTTTTCCCGCATCGGACACGATAAGAAGATCTCTTGTTGTATCCTCGTAGAAAGCCGCTATGAGAGGAGACGAACCGGAGCAGGCATTGGTAAGACGTCTTCTGTTGGACTTGGTTTCATAGGAAGACATGGGAATACGAACACCCTTGCCGTTCTCGAAAATGAATATAACGTGATGCTCGTCGCTGAAGGTGCTGTTCATGACCTTCATCATGACGGTTTTTTCGCCTTCTTCAAAGTCCAGCTTTGCCGGCAGATAATCACCGAGAGATGATGCTTTCACGGGATCGAAAGCAGATACCTTTGCTTTATAAAGTCTGCATTGATCTGTAAACACGATGAATTCATCTTTGTTCTCACAGTCTTCGCTGCAGACGATCTCATCGCCGTCTTTAAGACGGTGCTCATCGTTTCCTCTCAGCGAGAGCGCGGTTATCTTCTTGAAATATCCGCTCTTTGTGAGAACGACACGGCAGTTATAATTCTCAACGGTTTCAATGACCGGTGCTTCTTCTATTTCATCAGCGCCGATTATCAGAGTTTTACGGGGCTTACCGTACTTCTTCTTGATTTCGGCAAGCTGGCGGGCGATGATGCCTTTCATCTTTATCTCGTCAGCGAGAGTCTCCTCGATGTCCTTGATTTCAGCCTGGATACCCTCTATCTCATGAACTCTGTTTATGAGGTATTCCCTGTTGAGATGTCTGAGCTTGATCTCGGCGATATACTCGGCCTGGACTTGATCTATGTTGAATCCGTCCATAAGTCTCGGAACAACGTCAGTTTCAAGCTCGGTATTTCTGATTATTTTGATCGCCTTATCTATATCGAGAAGCACCTTGCTGAGAGCTTTCAGAAGATGGAGCTTATCTTTTTTCTTCTTAAGGTCGAAATTGAGCTCGCGGGTATAGCATTTGATACGGAATTTGATCCACTCCTCAAGTATCGGGATGACACCGAGAAGCCTGGGGGAAGAATCTATCAGCACATTGAAATTACAGGAGAACTCATCCTGGAGTGTTGTAAGCTTATAGAGCTTTGCCATAAGCTTGTCAGGATCAGTTCCGCGTCGCAGGTCCATTGTGAGTTTGAAGCCGTTAAGGTCAATCTCGTCACGAACGTCAACGACCTCTTTAAGTTTATTCTCCTTGATAAGAGAAATGATCTTCGTCATGATCACTTCAATTGAAGTGGAATAAGGGATCTGCAGGATATCTATGCAGTTATTGACCTTATCATAACTGTACTTCGCACGGACCTTAACACTTCCGTGACCGGTTTCAAAAATTTCACGCATCTGTTCCCTGTCGTAGATGAGAAGTCCGCCGCCGGAAAAATCGGGGGCTTTTATTATATCCATCATCTTGTCGACACTTATCCTGGGATTTTTAAGGAGCGCGATTGTACCGTCACAAATCTCGCCGAGGTTGAAAGAACAGATATTCGACGCAAGACCTACGGCGATACCCATATTGGGTGATACGAGAATATTGGGGAAAGTGGTAGGAAGAAGGACGGGCTCTGTTGTTGTATTATCATAGTTGGGAACAAGATCGACAGCATTTTTCTCAATGCCGGAAAACAGCTCCGCACAGATGGGATCAAGCTTCGCTTCTGTATATCTGGAGGCAGCATACGCCATATCCCTGCTGTACTGTTTACCGAAAGAACCCTTGGAATCAACAAAAGGATGGAGCAAAGCTTCGTTTCCTCTTGTAAGACGCACCATGGTTTCATAAATGGATGCATCACCGTGAGGGTTAAGATGCATGGTCTGTCCGACTATATTAGCGCTCTTTGTTCTCGCACCGGTCAGAAGCCCCATTTTATGCATGGTATAGAGAAGCTTTCTGTGAGAGGGCTTGAAGCCGTCGATCTCCGGTATAGCTCTGGAGATAATAACGCTCATAGCGTACGGCATATAGTTGGTTTCGATAGTTTCGGTAATAGGCTGATTGATAATTTCAGCAGGTATTATCTCTTCTTTTACTTCAACTTTTTTCTTTCTCGGCATAACTACTCCAAAATTACAGTTTAATTACTTCACATCCGGCAGCCCGGATTATTCTGTTATAAAGCGCAAGGTGCTCGTCGTCAACGGGAGGCAAATGCGCATAGATCCTGTCAATTTTCATACTGTCGGTATATCTCAGCAAGTTGAAAAGTCTGTGCATCTGCTGAGAGGGATCGTTCACCGACCCGATATCGAGAACGGTCGTATTGATAAAATCGCAGACATTTTCGGTATAGGACAGCACTGCAGTGTTACCCACATCATGATTGACGTAGTCAACAAATGCGGGGATATCCGCATCAATCAGTATAAGCGGGGATGAGGGAGCATAGTGTTTGTATTTCATTCCCGGAGACTGCGGTTTATCACCCGCCGCGCCCGGATCTGTTACGGCGGCAGATACGTAGACGCTGCCGACTACGGATGACAGCTCGCGAGGGATGATCTCACCCGGACGAAGTACGGTACAACCGTCTGTTTCAAGCTTGATCACAGTAGACTCAACGCCTATTCTCGATTCACCGCCGTCGAGGATCATATCGATTTTTCCGTCCATATCTTTTCTGACATGAGCGGCGGTTGTGGGAGAAGGCGCACCGGAGACGTTGGCGGAAGGTGCGGCTATGGGAACACCTGCAGCCTTAATGAGTTTCCTTGCGTCCGTGTTTTCCGGACATCTTACAGCAACGCTGTCAAGACCGCCGGTCACGCTGTTCGGAATAACATCCTTTTTGGGAAGAATCACGGTCAGCGGTCCTGGCATGAAACGCTCGGCAAGCTTATAATATGTATCGTTGGTATACGCGAAATCTTCCGCATCCCCGGGAGATGCAACGTGCACGATCAAAGGATTATCGGAAGGTCTGCCCTTTGCCGCAAAAATCTTAACGGCCGCATCGGGATCATATGCATTTCCTCCGAGGCCGTAAACGGTTTCTGTGGGAAATGCCACAAGGCCGCCGCGGCGAATGATCTCTCCGGCTGTATCAAACACGGAATCATCCGATACGGAAAGATCGACAAATTCAGTTTTCATTCTGTTCGCTGCCTTTCAAACGTTCCGCGGTTTCGGCTGTGGCAAGAGCATCGACCACGTCATCAATATCTCCGTTTACAAAGCTTTCAAGTGTATACAGCGTCAGCGATATGCGGTGATCGGATATTCTTCCCTGCGGGAAATTATAAGTCCTTATTCTCTCACTTCTGTCGCCTGTGCCGACCTGAGAACGCCGTTCACCTGCGATCATATCGTTCTGTTCGCGCTGTTTTATATCGTAAAGCTTTGATTTAAGAAGCTTCATCGCTTTATCTTTGTTTTTGAACTGGCTTCTTTCTTCCTGGCACTCAACAACTATACCGGACGGTTTATGGGTGATCCGAACCGCCGATTCGGTTTTATTGATATGCTGGCCGCCGGCACCGCTTGATTTGCATGATTCGATCTCAAGATCGGCGGGATTTATCTCGATCTTTACGTCCTCGACCTCGGGAAGCACGGCAACAGTTGCTGTGGAGGTCTGGATCCTTCCCTGCGATTCAGTTTCGGGTACTCTCTGAACACGGTGGACTCCGGACTCATATTTAAGACGGGAATACGCGCCCTCGCCGGAAACCGTGAAGGTGATCTCCTTAAAGCCGCCAAGTTCAGTTTCATTTGACGACATAACGTCGATTTTGAATTTTTTTCTCTCGGCATACATGGAATACATGCGGAAGAGAACGCCTGCGAACAATGCCGCCTCCTCGCCGCCGGTTCCTGCTCTTATCTCCATGACAACGTTTTTGTCGTCGTTGGGATCCTTGGGAAGAAGAAGTATCTTCAGCTCCTCAGTCAGGGACTGAAGCTTGTCCCGCAGTTCATAATATTCCTGCGATGCAAGCTCTTTCATTTCCGGATCCGTCTCATTTTCCATCAGTTCGGACGCATCTGCCAGTTCTTTTTCGGCCTTTTCGTATTCACTGTACTTTTCTATAAGTGGTGTCATATCCTTATAGTCTTTCATGAGCTTTTTGTAAAGCTCATTATCGGATACGGTTTCCGGAAGAGAAAGAGATGCTTCGATTTCCTTATATCTGTTTTTTACTTCTTTTAATCTCTCAGTCATGGATCACTTGCAGAAGGCGAGAAATGCCGTATGTGCTGAATACAGATCGTATTTTGAAATAATTTCAAAGGGTGCATGCATTGCAAGCACGGGAACGCCCGCGTCAACAGTTTCGATATTATGATTTGCGATATACTTCGCAACGGTGCCGCCGCCGCCGATATCTATTTTACCGAGTTCGGCAGTCTGCCACAGAACGTTATCCGCATCAAACATATCACGGATTTTTCCGACAAGCTCCGCGGATGCATCGTTGGTGGAATATTTTCCGCCGCTTCCCGTATATTTCGCAATTGCTACACCGCAGTTCATAAGTGCGGAATTCCTCTTTTCGAAAACTTCGGGATAATTTGGGTCAAATCCTGCAGTTACGTCTGCGGAGAGACAGGTGGAATTACTGCGGCAAACGTTTCCGTCACCGCCGAGGGATTCTGCGATCTCGTCGATAAGCTCGGAAAGAAGACTGCACTGCATACCGGATATACCGTCACTTCCGGTTTCTTCTTTGTCTGCGAGCACACAGACGACCGTGTGAGCGGTATTCTTATTCTGCATAAGTGCGGTAAGTGCGGGATATGCACATACTTTATCGTCATGGCCGTATGCACCGATCATCGTTCTGTCAAAACCGATATCGACGGGCTTTCCGGAAGGAACGACACAAAGCTCTGCGGACATGAAGTCACTTTCAACGATACCGTATTTATCGTTAAGGATCTTCATAACATTAAGCTTAACGGAATTTTCGATCTTAGAAGGCTTGCCGTCCTCCATGAAGGGGGCAGAACCAGTAAGAATATTGAGGACTTCGCCGTTGAAGGCGGTATTGAGGGGCTTCGTTCCCTGTTCTTTTCCCAGATGAGGAAGAAGATCCGTTATAACGAGGACGGGATCAGCGGGATCCTCGCCTATGCAAACATCAACGGTTTCACCGTTTTTCTTCGTAACTACGCCGTGAAGAGCCAGCGGCACAGTGAGCCACTGATACTTGCGGACGCCGCCGTAGTAATGAGTTTTAAGATAAGCGATGCCGTTATCCTCAAACAGAGGATGCTGTTTCAGATCGAGTCTGGGAGAATCGATATGGGCTGCCATGATGCGGACGCCGTCGTTGATGGCATCTGTACCTATGCTGAATGCAAACAGACCTTTATTTCTGTTGTTCAGATAATATTTTCCTCCGGGTACGACCTTATCGCCCAGCTTATATTCACAATAACCCTCTTTCTTCAAAAGGCTGACGGAAGTCCTGACAGCTTCCCTTTCGGTCTTTGAATTATAGAGATAATCAGAATAGCCCACCGCATATTCCTGTGCCCGGGACAGTTCCTCACAGGACATTTTCTCAAATGCGGTTTCCTTTTTGTAAAAGAGCTCTTCGGTAAGAAGCTCAGCTGCGGTTTTCTTCTCGTTTTCCATTTTTTGACCTCTCAGTTTGTATAATATAATCTTTTATAAGTTTCGTTTGCTTTTTCGATTTTTTTAACGTATTCTTCCGTTTCGTCAAACGGGATTTTTACGAGTTTGCCGTTCTGGTCTGTCAGGCTTTCATCCTGCAGCCACTTATCTATTGCGCCCTGTCCGGCGTTATACGCCGCATAGACCTCCTGCCAGGAGCCGTATCTTACGTAAAGATACGAAAGATAATACGAACCGTACTTTATGTTTGTTTCGGGATCGTGAAGCATGGCGCTGTCAAGGTTTTCCTGCCTCAGCGATGTGAGCCAGTTGAAAGTATCCGGCATCATCTGCATAAGACCGACGGCACCGTCCGCCGACACGGCACCGGAATCGAAATTGCTTTCCACCTTCATGACAGAATAAACGACATATTCCGGTATTCCGTATTCGTACGAATACTTTTCTACGTATTCGCTGTATTTCTGCGGATAATTTACACGGTCAACCTTATCCAGTATCGTCTGGAATATAAATCCGCATATGACCGACAGAAGAATTATCGAAACGATAACGATACTTCTGACGATGGCTTTCTTATGTTTCATGTTCTATACCTGCATTAATATGGTTATTGATAAAGCTTCGCACCTGTGCTGCGGGATCCGCTATATCATCATTCACGATTTCATAATCGCAAAGGCTTCTTAATTCGTCTTCACTAATCTGCGAAGAAAGACGCTTTTCGGCGCTTTCTTTTCCGATACCGTCCCGCTCGCATATTCTGCGCACGGAGACTTCTGTGCCGCAAGTGACGCACAGGCAAAAATCGCACAGCTTATCAAAGCCGCTTTCAAAGAGAACGGGCGCATCGATGATTACAGCTCTTGTTCCTTCTTCAGCAAAAGCCGATATAAGCTTTTTTGTCTCGCAAAGGATATACTTGTGCGTGATCTTATTGAGCAGTTTCAGTTTACCGGGATCGGAAAATACAATTCCGCCAAGTATTTTTCTGTCAAGAGATCCGTCTTCACCGATAACGGCTTTCCCGAAGCTTTCCGACAGTTCCCGAAGGCAAGGCGAATCCTTATCCGAAACGATATCACGGTAAACGGCATCGGTATCTATCGTGGGAATACCGGAACGGTTGAAGATCGCACCGATATATCCCTTACCGGAGCCGCTTCTGCCGCACAGACCGATGATAAGTATCTGCTTTTTGCTCATATATATTCCCTCGTGCCTTTTTCCGCGGAAATATAGGCTTTTTCCATAATGAGCTGTATACGCGCCGCATCGTCAAAGGACGGTGACGGAGCTATATTATGTTCCACGCAGTATAGAAAATTATACATGCTTCCGACATGGCCTCTGAGCCATCCGACAGGTGCTTTTACACCGGGAAATACACCGGACGGAGACGGATATCTTCCGCAGCATTCTATTCTCGTAAATCCTCTTTCAAACGGATCCTTTGCGGAATCATAGAAATCAAGATAGTTGGGCTGCATCAGGTCAAATCTGACGCTGCCGCTCGTTCCGAATATTTCAAAGGTATGATCATCATTGGTGCCGGGCATAACTTTACCGACGCTTATTGTTCCGCATGCACCGTTTTCAAGACGCGCAGTCATATAAAAAGCTTCTTCTGCGTTAGTCTGCCATTTTTTGCCGTCGGGACCGAGACGCTCGGGATAAGCTATCTGATACAGGCCCGAAACACTTTCAAATTCGCCGCACAGCCAACGGATAAGATCGATCGTGTGAGAACCGAGATCAAAAAGAACTCCTCCTCCGCAAATATCCCTGTCCTGTTTCCAGCCTGCTTTTTTATCGGGCTCCGTTGCACTGCTGTGATAAAATCTGCCGCAGAAGCTGAGAGGCTTACCGATACGACCTGAATCTATCAGTTCCTTTGCACGCATTACGGGAAGCATGAAACGTGTATTGAAAACAACGGCACAGATACGTTTCTTTTCTTTTGCAAGAGAGGCAATTTCCTGAGCCTGTTCGGCATTGATGCACAGAGGCTTTTCACAATATACGTGTTTCCCGGCATTCAGAGCGGCTTTGAGCTGCTCATAATGAAATACGTTGGGAGTGCATATATCGACAATGTCGATCGAATCGTCTGAAAGAAGCTCTTCAACAGATGCGTATGCCTTACCGAGATTATATGTTTCTGCGGCTTCCACAGCATTATCATAATGCTGACAGCATACTCCTGCGATACGGGCTTCAAAATCCAAAGGCGAATAAAAATATCTGAGATTGCTGACGGCATATGCGTGGGTTTTACCCATTCCGCCAAAGCCTATCATTCCTATGTTCATGGCAGTACCCCTGCTGTAATATTATCAACACTTTATTATACCATATTTTTATATAATATTCAAGCACGTAAAGGAAAAATCTTCAATCAAATATCACTTGAAATATATTTCCCGTGCATCGAAATATACGGGATTCAGCGTATCACATCTGACAGATACGGAAATGGTCTTCCCGTTTTCGCCGCAGTTTACGCAAAACACCGTTTTCTCACACAGAGCATCCGTTTCGGAGCTTATAAGAACCGGTGCGGAATTTCCGAGAAGCTCATTGGGAACGCATTCGTATATAAGTTTCTTTGCAGCATTCTGACATTCTTCGGGAGAATAGACGTGTTTTTCCGGCATGCAGGAATAAACGTAGTATATCGGAGAGGAATATCTGACCGATGCTATAAGGAGTCTGTTATCGCTCCTGAGAATACAGAACTCACCCGAATAACTCACATCCGAGAATTTTATGCATCCGCATAAATTGACAAAGAAGGAATTATTTATACAGAAATCCGACTTTTTGTATCCATTCACAACCTGTGCTGCTATTTTTACATCTGCCGAATTTCTTGATTTTTTACAGTTGCCTACTACATGAAGTATATCTTCATACGAACGATAACTAAATACGGCCGCAGAAATTACAGATAAGGCAACAACGGTTAATATAACACAGTATATAATTTTTCTCATTCATACAGTCAGGCAAGCTGTTTTTATTGTTCTCAGAAAAATTATTATTTCGTTCCTAAATGTTTGACAAGTAAAATACTATATGGTATAATTGATTAGTATTGTTTGCGGGGGTAAACAGATTGTCTGACATTTTCCCTTCACTTATCGGGAACGAGAAGATCAAGTCTCTTGTATCCGCCGATATAAGGAATCACAGTGTAAATCACGCATATATAATCGAAGGTCCCGCCGGAAGCGGCAGACACACCTTTGTTTTCGACATGATCAAAGCTCTTGCGTGCATTGGTAAAGGCCCTGAAACACCTTGCTGTAAATGCGAAAACTGCAAAAAGATCAGCGAGGGTCTTTTCTGCGATATCATTCATCTCGAAAGAACAGACACGGCGACCGTTCAGGCAAAACCCGTGCGCGATCTGCTTGAAACCGTATACTTCAGCCCCAATGAAAACTGCGATTATAAGTTCTACATAATAGATGAAACGGAAAAAATGACTCCGGCTGCTCAGAATTCCCTGCTTCTTACGCTTGAAGAGCCGCCTCAGTACGTTATTTTTTTCCTTCTCACCGAGGACGCGAGCTTACTACTCGAAACTGTCAGAAGCAGATCCGTGATTCTTCAGACAGAGCTTTTCACACCGGAGTTCATATATAATCAGCTGAAAAGCGATCGCAGATTTTCTTCAATGCCGGATGAAAAACTGAAAAGTGCCGCATCGCTCGGTGCGGGCGCACTCGGTGCTTCTCAGAAAATGCTTCAAAAAGACGACCTTTCACGTTATGCCGATATAGCTTCGGAGCTCGTGAATAGCCTTTGTACCGGCAGGATGTCCGACAGCATTATGCTCGTGTCGGGCTTCGATTTTGAAAGAAATGAATTTGCGGACATATTCCGCTACTGCGAATCGGCGATGCGTGACCTTATCGCTTATAAAAACGGATGCTCTGAGTTCATATTCTACTCCGACGTTGAAGACGTTCAGGAAATATGCAGGAGTACCATGCTGACAAAGCTTATTTCGGTCTACAACAGTATCGTCAAGGCAAAAGAAGACATTCTCACCTTAAACGCAAACGTAAATTTAGTAATGACTCATCTTGCCGCTTCGGCAGGTTGATTTCGGAAAGACGGTTTATATGGACAATAAAACAAACAACGAACTTGAAAACGTACGGGAATACGCACCTGATGAAGAAGTCGAAGTGATCGGCGTCAAGTTCAGAGATGCTGGCAAGATATATTATTTTTCTCCCGTCGACATTAAATTCAATACAGGCGATGCAGTTATTGTAAAGACATCCAGAGGCACGGAATTCGGTACAGTTGCAACCGCGAACAAGACGGTCACCGGAAAAGAAATAGTACAGCCTCTTCGTCCGGTAGAACGGGCGGCAACCCCCGATGACGTTGTCAGATACGAATCGAACAAGCAGCTTGAAAAAAGCGCTTTTGAGCATTGTCTTCAGCTTATAGCAAAGCACAATCTCGAAATGAAGCTGATAGAGGCAGAATATACTTTTGACAACTCAAAGCTCCTGTTCTATTTTTCCGCGGAAGGCCGTGTCGACTTCAGAGAGCTTGTAAAAGATCTTGCGGGAGTATTCCATACCCGCATCGAGCTGCGTCAGATCGGTATACGTGATGAAGCGAAAATGATGGGCGGCATAGGTGTTTGCGGACGTCCCTTCTGCTGCTCGACCTTCCTCTCCGATTTCGGTCAGGTATCAATAAAAATGGCAAAGGAACAGAATCTCAGCCTCAATTCCTCAAAGATCTCCGGCACATGCGGAAGACTTATGTGCTGTCTGAAATATGAAAACGCAGTATACGAGGAAGAGCTTGCCCGTACTCCTCCGCTTGAATCAAAGGTCAAGACGCCGGACGGCATCGGATTCGTCAAGAGCGTCTCTCCCCTTTCAGGCTTTTGCAAGGTATCTCTGCCGGATAAGAACGGAGAAATACTGAAGATATATCATCGTGACGATCTTACAGTTCTTTCCTCAAAGGTCAGAAAACAGCAGAACGATGAGGAGTTTTCCGACGATTACATAGAGCCTCAGGATTAATTTGATATTTTTTTTGCAAAAAGTATTTGCAAAATCGACTTTATGTGATATAATGGGTGGGTAGATCAGAATAACGGCACATTCCGTTCTGATAAAGTTTATTTTTACGGAGGTAATTAAAACATGGCTTACAAGATTACCGATGCTTGCATCGCATGCGGCGCCTGCGCTGCTGAATGTCCTGCTGATGCTATCACCGAGGGTGACGGCAAGTACGTTATCGATCCCGATAAGTGTCTCGATTGCGGCGCTTGTGCAGGCACATGCCCTGTTGAAGCACCCGAAGCTGAGTAATCAGTGAACATAGGTCGGCGGAGCTTAGGCTCCGCCTTTGACTTTATATCATGAAAAATGTTGAAGTTCTGCCTGACGAAAGGCTTGATAATATAAACGAAGATCTGTCGCTCGTTCAGCTCAAAACCGGGCTGACATTCGGTACAGATGCCTACCTTCTTTCGGCATTCGTTAAAAGCGGAAAGAAAGGCGCGGATCTGGGAGCGGGCACAGGTGTTGCTTCTCTGCTTTGTCTTTCCAAAAACAAGCTTGATTTCGTGTACACGGTTGAAATACAGGAAAGATTTGCAGAGCTTTGCAGAAAAAATGCGGCTCTTAACGAATACGAAAACAGAATCCGGGTTATTGAAAAAGACGTAAGATGCGTCACCGAAGCTGATACGGACGGAACCGTTGACGTAGTCATTTCCAATCCGCCTTATATGAAATCGGATTCCGGGCTTGACAACTCGGCAACAGAAATGAACATCGCACGCCGGGAGATTTTCGGCACGCTTACGGATTTCTGCGCCGCCGCTTCACGCACCGTTAAATACGGAGGCCTTTTCTATACGGTTTACAGGCCCGAAAGACTGTGCGATTTATTCTGCGCTCTGCGCGAAAATTCGCTTGAGCCCAAAAGACTTGTTACAGTTTATCCCGACACGGAGAGCTGTCCGTGCCTCGTGCTCTGTGAAAGCAAAAAAGGCGCATCGCCGTCGCTGATTAATTCAAAGCCGCTGATCATATACAAAAGCGGAACGAGAGAATATACGGAGGATATGCAAAGGGTCTACGATACCTGTTCCCTTTCGCATCTGTTCAAATGAGCGGTCTCAAACACACCGATATGAATGCAGAAAAGAATAAAGTTGTCGGCGGAACGCTGTACCTTGTGGCGACACCTATCGGAAATCTCTCGGATCTTTCCGAAAGAGCCATAAAGGTTTTGTCCGAGGTCGATTTCGTAGCCGCCGAAGACACGAGAAATTCGGGACTTCTTCTGTCCCGTTTCAATATATCCAAGCCGCTTGTAAGCTATTATGAGCACAACAAGCGCGAAAGGGGTGAATATATCGCATCCAGGCTGATGTCAGGTGAATCCTGTGCGTTGGTCACCGATGCGGGAATGCCGGCGATAAGCGATCCCGGTGAGGATATAGTTCGTCTCTGTGCAGAAAAGGATATTCCGGTCACCGCTGTTCCCGGCTGCTGTGCGGCAGTCACGGCTCTTGCTTTATCCGGCCTCATGACCGGCAGATTCGCTTTTGAAGGTTTTGTTACCACGAACAAAACTGACAGAAGAGACAGACTTCTCTCCCTGAAATATGAAGAGCGCACAATGATATTCTACGAAGCTCCTCATAAGCTTCGGCAGACTTTATCAGACATGCTCACTTATATGGGTGACAGGAAGATCACGCTCTGCCGTGAAATGACAAAGCTGAACGAAGAGATCATCCGCACCACCCTTTCCGAAGCGGTAGCTCTTTATGAGGAAAAAGACCCGCGCGGTGAGTACGTTCTCGTGGTTGAAGGCGGTTACAAGGATGAAGTAAGCTCCTCATACCCCGAGGATATCACAGAGCACGTGAAAATGTACACAGACAGCGGCCTTTCAAAGATGGATGCCATCAAATCCGCCGCACGTGACAGAGGTATTCCCAAGGGAGCTCTTTATAAAGAACTTCTGAAAATCGAAAACGGCGATTGATTTTTATTTACTCGCCGCTTATAATATAAGAAATACAATTTATCGGAGATAAACATGGAAAAGAAAAAGTTTTATATCACAACTCCTATATATTATCCCTCGGCAAAGCTCCATATAGGTCATTCATACTGCACCGTTGCCGCCGATACCATGGCCAGATACAAGAGGCTCTGCGGATATGACGTAATGTTTCTGACCGGCACAGATGAGCACGGTCAGAAAATCGAAAACAAGGCCAAAGAAGCCGGTGTTACTCCCAAGGAGTTTCTTGACAACATCGTTTGCGGTGAAAAGGGCGTTCTCGACCTCTGGAAGCTGATGAACATTTCCAATGACAGATTCATCCGTACTACGGACGACTATCATTGCGGATCTATACAGAAAATCTTTAAGAAGATGTACGACAAGGGCGATATCTACAAGGGATTTTATAAGGGTAAATACTGCACTCCCTGCGAATCCTTCTGGACGGAAAGCCAGCTCGTTGACGGAAAGTGTCCTGACTGCGGACGTGAAGTTCACTACGCAGAAGAGGAAGCATATTATTTCCGTCTTTCAAAGTATGCGGAGCCCGTAAGAAAACTGCTTGAAGAAACCGACTTTCTGCAGCCTGCATCCCGTGTTAACGAGATGGTCAATAACTTTATCAAGCCCGGTCTTGAAGACCTCTGCGTCAGCCGTACAAGCTTTTCATGGGGTATTCCCGTGGACTTCGACCCCGGTCACGTTGTTTACGTTTGGGTGGACGCTCTGTTCAACTACATGACCGCTCTCGGATATCTCAACGACAAATACGACGACGTTGAAAAATACTGGCCCTGCGACGTTCATTTCGTTGGCAAGGAGATCGTCCGTTTCCACTCGATCATATGGCCCGCTATGCTCATGAGTATGGAGCTACCCCTCCCCAAAAAGGTTTACGGCCACGGATGGTTGGTCATCAACGGATCCAAGATGTCCAAATCCAAGGGCAACGTTGTCGATCCTTATATTCTTTCCGAAATGTTCGGCGTTGATGCGCTCCGTTTCTTCCTGCTCCGCACATTCCCCTTCGGTACTGACGGTAACTTCTCAAACGAACTTCTGATAAATACCATAAATATCGACCTTGCAAACAACCTGGGCAATCTTGTTTCCAGAACGACTGCTATGGTCGAAAAGTATTTCGGCGGAACTCTGCCCGAAGAAAAAGCGGCAGACAGTCTGGACGATGAACTGATCACAATGGTATCGGGGCTTCGCGCGAAATATGAAACCGAAATGGAAAATTATCAGTTCCAGAATGCTCTCGAAGAAGTATTCAAGGTCATCAACAGAGCGAACAAGTATATTGACGAAACAACTCCCTGGTCACTTGCCAAGGATGAAGCAAACAAGCCCCGCCTTGCGGCAGTTATGTACAATCTCCTTGAGACCATCAGGATAGTCACCGTTCTGCTCACTCCTTTTATGCCCGATTCCTGTGAAAAGATATTCGACTATATCGGTGCTTGTCCCTGCTGCAAAACATGGGAAAAAGCTGACGTATGGGGCACTCTTTCCGCAACTGTTACAGTCAAGAAAGGTGAAAACCTTTTCCCGAGAATAGATGCGGACAAGGCGATTGCAGAGCTTGAGGCACTTTCGGAAGCGCAGAAAAAAGAAACTCTTCCCGCAATAGAAACCGAACCTCTTTTCACCGAAACCGTTGATTTTGACACGTTCTGCAAATCGGATCTGAGAGCGGTTAAGGTTAAGGCCTGCGAAGCTGTGAAAAAGAGCGACAAGCTCCTCCGCTTCACTCTTGATGACGGTACGGGGGTTGACAGAACGATCCTTTCCGGTATTCACAAATTCTATGAGCCCGAGCAGCTTATCGGCAAAACTGTTGTTGCTATCCTCAATCTGCCTCCCAGAAAGATGATGGGCATTGAATCCTGCGGTATGCTGATTTCTGCAGTACACAAGGAAAATGGCGAGGAAAAACTGCATCTGATGATCATTGACGATTCAGTTCCCGCGGGTGCCAAGCTGTGCTGAAGCTGTTTGACACACACGCGCATTACAACGATACGAGATTTGATGAGATCGGCGGTGCCGACAAAGTCATAAGTGAAGACTTTGCCGCCGGTATCGCCGGATTCATCAATTGCGGAACAAATCCCGACAGCTCACGAGAATCCATCGCACTTTCGGAGAAATATGAAAACGTCTATGTCGCAGTCGGTCTTCACCCGGAGGATGCTCCCGATTTTGCCGGACGCATCAATGAAACGCTTGACGAAATCGAAGCTTTGCTTTCCCACAAAAAAGTCGCAGCTCTCGGTGAGATAGGTCTCGATTATCATTGGGAAATAGACAAAGATTTACAGCACGAGGTATTTGACCGTCAGCTTTCGATCGCAGAAGAAAAAAGCATCCCCGTCATAATCCATGACAGAGATGCTCACGGTAAGACCTTTGAAATGATCTCGGCTCACCCCGGTGTTATCGGTGTTATGCACGGATACAGCGGGAGTGCGGAAATGGCAAAGGAATATGTCAAACTGGGTTGGTATATCGCATTCGGCGGACCGCTCACCTATAAGAATGCCGAAAAGGTGCGGGAAGCCTGCCGTGCAGTTCCCCTTGACAGACTGCTTATTGAGACTGATTGTCCCTATCTTCCCCCTGTTCCGCACCGCGGCGAGGTAAACCGTTCTTCATATATGTTCAATACTCTGGCAGTTATGGCAGAAGTTCAAGGAGTAACAGAGGAAGAATGTGCGAAAGCCACGATCGAGAATACGAGAAGATTATTTAAGATCAATATTTAAAAAACGCCCAAAAAGGAGCGCTCACTTAGGGAGAGAGGCGCCGCTGATTGTTCGTTCCGAATACCGTCGGCGTAACAGCCTAAAGGCTGAAGTACGGCAGGTGTTCAGAACGGACAAAGGAAAGATATAATAAAATGACCGAAACTTTCGTTTCG
>JAZUGU010000011.1:0-17552 GCA_045641325.1 Candidatus Avispirillum sp. | reverse complement strand
AAATGATGTGATATGTTCCACCCATGCGCCGTCGAGGCGCACATCATTTGGCGAAGCCGGACATCATGTGCGAAGCACACATCATGTTCCGCATAGGTGGAACACATCATTTGCCGAGTGTCCTTAAGAACACTCGGCATAAGCAGGCTTTTTTCCTTTTCTCTTAAAACTTAAAACTTATTTCCCGTATCGGGAAATGATTTCGTCCTGCGCCTCACGCCTCAGCTGAACGAACTCAATGCTGAAGCCGCCCACACGGACTATGAGATCACGGTGGGCATCGGGGTTGATCTGTGCATCCTTCATGTCCTCAAGGGACGCGGTGGTGATCTGGCAGAGCTGACCGCCGTTCATGAGGAATTCCCGCATCACGGTCACGATCTTCTGCCTTTCCTCCTCCGTGCTCATGAGATATGCGGGCAGGAGCACGTTGAGGGTAGTGCCGCCCACACCCTTTTTCAGCGGGAGCTTCGCCACGGAATTGAGCATGGCGGTCACCCCGCAGGTGTCGTTGCCCTCACGGGGACCTATGGTGTTTGAAAGAGGCTCGCCCGCATGACGTCCGTCGGGGAGAGCACCCGTCTGCCTGCCCATTTCGATACCGCTTTCGAGAAGCGAGCACGCCCCGGTGAAAACGTCACCCCGGCGGCTCTTGTATTTGCCCATCTCCGACCAGAACAGGTAAAGGATGCGCTCGCACCAGCGGTCGGGCAGTTCCTCATCGTTGCCGAATTTGGGAGCGGAGAGAAGCAGTCTGCGCTCTTTTTCATATCCCTCAAAGTCCGCGGCGAGTGCCTCGCGCAGGACTTTTTTGTCTATTTTCTTTTCTTTGAAAACCACCTTGTCCAGGGCGGCAAAGCTGTCTGCCGCGGCGGCGGAGCCGGCGGTCTCCACCACGCCGAAATTGTAGATGCTTCCGCCGTCGTCAAGATTTAAGCCCCGCTCCACGCAGGAGTCCGTGAAAATGGATTTCCACAGCTTCGCGCGGTTGGCGTTGCGGATGTCTACTCCGAAATTGGTGAGATACGCCCACGTGGGCACGAAAAATTCTATCTGCTTTTTATATGCGCCGAAGAAGTCTTCGACCGTCTCGAAATCTTCAAGATATCCGGTCCGGGGGCCGATCTGCTCGCCCTTGTTATTTTTGCCGTCGTTTATACAGTATTCGAGGATCTTTGCAAGGTTCACCATGCCGTCCTCACAGCCGAAATTGGACTTGCCGGGGATCTCTATTTCCTGACAGCCCAGCAGGCTGTAATCCCTCGCATCCGTGAGCGGTACACCGTACTCGCACAGGCCTTCGATTACCGTTTTGTCACTTGCGAGAGTGGGATCGGACATCCCCTCGGACCACATTTTCACACACAGGTCGAGAAGCTCCGCGGGAGAGCTTTCGTGGATGCGGACGGATACTCTCGGGTGCGTCTGATGAAGCGTTCGGCAAAGCTGTAAGCAAAGGAAGGTCAGATCGTTTGCCGCATCATCGCCGTCCGGCGTCACGCCGGAAAGGGTCACGTTGTGGATGCCGTTTTCAAAAAGCTTCAGCCACAGAGCGGCGATATAGTTTTCCGCGGTTTTTCTGCCCTCGGTACGCACGCATTTTTCAAAGAACGGATAAAGATACCGGTCAAACCGCCCCACGCAGTCGCACCAGTCCCACAGGCAGAAGAACCACATGAGCTGGCAGGCCTCGCCCAGAGTTTCCGGTGCCTTGTGCGCCGCCGCAAGACAGTTATGGCGCACGGTCTCGTCTTCCGTGCGGCTTGCGTACAGCTCCGCGAATTCGGTAAATCCGTCAAGGAGAACGAGCATGGCGCGGTAAAGGATTATTTTTTCCTCATCCGTTTCTTTTTCAAGATATTTCTGCACCTTCGCCCGTGCGCCGTCGATGCCCAGAGAGAGCACCGTGGGATAGGAGGGCACCGTGTGGCCCTGATAACCGCCGACCCACATGAGCCCCGCCGTGTCGTGACCTTTGAAGATCTTCTCCATCTCCGGGATGATGGCGGTGTTCATGTCCTTCTGCTGCATCTGCGATGCGTAAAGCTCATCCATGCGGCGGACAACGTCGTCCATCTTTCCCTCGTAGGCGGGATGATGCTTTAAGTCATTGTTCCATATCTGATTGGTGATGCCCCACGAAAAATGCTCGTAAACGAAACGGCGGGGGCGGGCAACGCCCACGATAATGTCGCCGGGATAAATTTTCGGCTCGGTGACGAGCCACGAGCGTACGATGGAATGAGCGAGCTTCATGTCGTAAGGCTCGCCCGCCATTTCCTCAAAAACGTCAAGAAAAGGCTCTTTTCCGTCAATGTCGCGGTTCGCCCACGAGTCCTCACGCTCGTGCTGACCTGCGGCACGTGAAAGGGTCAGGTCGCATATGGCCTGCACTCTGTCGCTGAATACATATTTTACTTTCGTTTCTCTGTAATCCGTCATTTTGATACCTTTACGGGGATGTTCACCCGTTCCTTAAGTTTCAGACAGAGGTTTTCCGCATCGTTAACACTCATCGGCTCTCTGCGGAAGGTCTCCGCCATTCCGAGAGACGCCGTTTTGGAAAGGCCCAGAGTGTGATACGGCTCAATGTGTATTTCAAAAACGCTTTTTGCTTTATTCAAAAGCTCCGCAATACCGTCAAGATGCTCTTTCGTGTCGTTTATCCCGGGGATGATCGGACAGCGGAGGATCACGGGGATGCCCGCATCGCCCGCCGTGCGGAGATTTTCAAGTATTTTTTCATTGGAAACGCCGGTGTATTTTACGTGCTCCGCCTCATCGGTAAGCTTTATGTCAAAAAGGAGAAGATCGCAGAGGGAGGCAACACTCATGAAAACGTCATTTTCGGCAAAGCCGCAGGTTTCAATGGCTGTTCCGATGCCCGCTTTTTTCGCTTCGGCGAGAAGCGAGCGGGTGAATTCCGCCTGCGCTGTGGGCTCGCCGCCGGAAAGAGTCATCCCGCCGCCGTCCGTGTAGTATTTTCTGTCGGCGAGGACTTTTTCCATAACCTCACCCACGGTCATCTCCCGTCCTACCGTTTCAAGTGCCCCGGTGGGGCAAACTTCGGCGCACCTGCCGCAGTTCGTGCATCCGTCGCGGTCAAAAACGTGGTATTCTTCCGCTTTGTGACAAACGCAGACGGAAACGCATTCCATGCATCCCATGCACCTTTCCGAATCGTATCTTATCTGCGGACGGGGAGAAAGCCCCTCAGGATTGTGACACCATACGCACCGCAGGGGACAGCCCTTCATAAATACGGTGGTGCGAACGCCCGGCCCGTCGTGGAGGGAAAAACGCTGAATATCGAATATCGTACCTTTTTGCATTTGAATCCCTCCTTTGGTTTCATTATACACAAGAGTGACAAGTTTTGCAAGAGGCGATGCTACCGGGGGATTGTTTTTGCCCGTCGTGAACCGATACTCCGGCAAAGGCACTTGTGCCTTTGCGGCTGCCCCGCAAGCAGATATGCGATATAGGTGTTCTTCGGCGGGGTAGGGCCTTCGAGCCCCTTCCTCATATCAAAAACAAAAGACACCCTCACGGGTGTCTTTTGTTTTTGGCTAAAGGTTGCAATTCTAACAAAACAGAGGTTATCGTTAAATTTCGTAACATCAAAATATGAACAACTGCGCCGAATTTTCAATATGTCAGATCTGAATTTATCACTGTGCTGTAATAAAACGAATCGTTGTCAATCTTTTACAACACCGAAAGTATCTCCATTAAGCCCAAACCATAGATTATTCATTCGTCTGAGCAGTTTTTCATCAAGGACATAAGAGCCGTCAGCAGCTTCTTGAAGAACAGCATCTATTCCGCAATATGGGCATAAAGCCGTTCTGCCGTGAAGATCATTTATCCATTCTGTTACTTCGGACGGACTGAATATCCTTCCGCAGTAATAGCAGCCGCATTTCGAAGATTCAAGCAGTAACTTCTCGTTTTCAAATGATAAATCATGTAATCTTTGATCTTCTGCTGTCAAAATCCGTTATCCTCCTCTACGATTGTCTGACATGGTTATTTGCAAATATAAACAGAAGGATTGCAATTTTTGTCAAAATTGCAATCCTGATTTGGTGGAGATGTTGGGGCTCGAACCCAAGACCTCTCGGATGTGAACCGAACGCTCTGACCAGCTGAGCTACACCTCCGCACGGGTTATTGTAGCACTTTTCTTTTTTCTTTTCAAGACCAAAAAGCAAATTTAAGAAAATTAATTTCGACATAAAAAACCGTTGACAAAAGGGAAAAACTGTGGTAACATAATAAACACGCTGAAAAGCGGGCCTTTAGCTCAGTTGGTTAGAGCTACCGGCTCATAACCGGTCGGTCCTGGGTTCGAGTCCCCGAAGGCCCACCAAAAGAAGAAACCGCCTTATGGCGGTTTTTTCTTTTGGTAGCGCTTCATTATCCCCTTCGCCCGCATCCTGCCCCATATATACTATTAATAATAATTTAATAAATTAAAGCGGCAAATACCACTTGACAGTCAAATTAAAATGTTATACAATTGTAAAAGTAGTTCGTATTCCGGCAACGCTGCCGGATTTATATAGATTCAACGGAATATATAAGTCACAGGCAGCCTCCTGCCGAAGTATGAAATAACTTATTAAAATTAAATCATACTTACAAAACAAAAGAAGGAGGTTATTATGCCCGATAATTTGATTACTATAATCGCTGCTGCAGTTATCGCACTTGCGGTCGGTCTTCTCATCGGTATCCCCCTCGGCAAGAGTATCCGTAAAAAGTTTGCCGAAAAAGAGATAGGCTCCGCAGAGCTTCAGGCGAAAAAGATCATTGCCGACGGTATGAACCAGGCCAAGACCGAAGCCGCCGCCGCAAAGAAAGAAGCTCTTATCGAAGCAAAAGAAGAAATGCTCCGTGCGAAGAACGAGTTTGAACAGGAAATCAAAGAACGCCGTTCAGAGCTTTCCCATCAGGAACGCCGTGTGCAGACCAAGGAAGAAAACCTTGACCGCAAAACGGATGCCCTTGAGAAAAAGGACGAGGCTCTGTCGAAAAAAGTTCAGGAAAACGAACAGCTTACCGAAGAGCTCAATAACTTAAAGACCGAAGCCAGAATGGCTCTCCAGAGAATTTCCGGCATGACTGCGGAGCAGGCACGCGAGAAACTCATCGAGGATATGGTCGAAGAGGTGCGCCACGAGCAGGCACGCCGCATGATCGAGCTTGAAGCTGAATTCAAGGACGAGGCTGACGACAAGGCGAAAAACATCGTTGCTCTTGCCATCCAGCGTTGTGCCGCAGACCACGTCTCCGAGATCACGGTATCCACGGTCACTCTCCCCTCCGAGGAGATGAAGGGCCGTATCATCGGCCGTGAGGGACGTAACATCCGTACCATCGAGACCATGACGGGCGTCGATCTCATCATCGACGACACACCCGAAGCCATCACCGTTTCGTGCTTCGATCCCGTACGCCGTGAGATCGCAAGGATCGCTCTGGAAAAGCTTATTTCCGACGGCCGTATCCATCCCACCCGTATCGAGGAAATGGTTGAAAAGGCAAAGCACGAGGTGGAGGTATCCATCAAAAAGGCGGGCGATGCCGCAACCTTTGAGACAGGTATCCACGGTCTTAACGGCGAGCTCGTTAAGCTCCTGGGCAGACTTAAATACCGTACCAGCTACGGTCAGAACGTGCTCCGTCATTCCATCGAGGTTTCTCTTCTTTCCGGTATCATCGCAGACGAGCTCGGTGTTGATTCCACCCTTGCAAAGCGTGCGGGCCTGCTTCACGATATAGGTAAGGCGCTCACCGCAGAGCAGGAGGGCTCACACGTTCAGCTCGGTGTTGAGACCGCAAGGAAGTATAAGGAAGGGAAAGACGTTATCCACGCCATCGAAGCGCACCACGGCGACGTTGAGCCCCAGACTCTGGTCGCTATGATCGTTCAGGCGGCTGATGCCATTTCCGCCGCACGTCCCGGAGCAAGACGTGAAAATCTTGAGAACTACATCAAGAGACTCACAAAGCTTGAGGAGATCGCCAAGAGCTTTGACGGTGTCGAAAAATCCTTTGCCATCCAGGCAGGCCGTGAGGTCCGTATCATGGTCAAGCCCGAGGTGGTCACCGATGACAGAATGCCTCTCATCGCTCACGATATCGTGAAGAAGATAGAGGAGGAGCTGGAATATCCCGGACAGATCAAGGTCAACATTATCAGGGAGAGCCGCTCTGTGGATTACGCAAAATAAACAAAATGAAAAGGACTGCGATGCAGTCCTTTTTCTTTTAATAATCCTTGTTTTCTTTCATAAACTTTTTGAGATATGCAAAGGTCTCCTTTTCTCCCTTTTCCGCAAGCATGCGGAGAAGCTTTTCCAGAAAATCGGAGGTCTCCGGGTGCAGCACTCTGTGCTGACGGCCGCTGACGAAATAATCCAGCGGGTCGGAATCCCTGTATCTGTCGCCCTTGTATATCTTGCTTGCCGCCACTCTGTCGCAGAACATTTCCGCAACGTATCTGAGGGGCATTTTCACGGGCATGGTGCACCCGGCCTTGAGGTTGTAGTCCGTCCAGTATTCAAAATGGTGGCGGTTTCTGCCCTTGTGGTGGAGCCACGCCTTTGAATAGCCGAAAAGCTCCCGCTCACGGGCATTGGGGCTCCGGTTGCCTTGATAGTATTTTGCGCCGTACCAGAACTCGACCGGCGAGTATTTGGACAGATCGTGCAAAAGTCCCTGCCAAAGGATGCCCGCCTTGGCACAGTGGCGTATCACAGCGTGGCGGTGGCGGGTTATGGTACGGAAATGTTTGAAGGGATGCATCAGCCGACTCCGAGTACAGTAAGAAATTTTAAGAGAAGCGGTATGGTCACCGCGCAGGCAGCGGTGGAAAATGCGAATATTTCAGAGGCGTATACCCCGTCCATATTGTATTTGAGAGCGAAATTCACGTTTATCACGGCGGAGGGACACCCTGCGGCGATGACAATGGTTGTCATCGGCATGGGAGCGGCGCCCAGCTTTACGAAAAGGGCGGCGAGAAGGGCCGCTGTCACAGGAAAAACGAGAAGCCTCAGGGAAGAGATGTACAGTATCCTCGGGCGGCGGATCAGCTCCTTGAAGCTCGTTTCCGAAAGAGTGGCACCTGCCACCAGCATTGCCAGAGGCGTGTTCATGTCACCGATGAGCTGCAGGGGCTCTTTTATCACCCACGGCAGAGGGATGCTGAAGAAGAAGAACAGAAGGCCGAGAGCGACCGATATGACCGCCGGAGTTACCAGATGACGGAGCGTGTCCTTCACGGTGTTTTCCCCGGTCATCAGGGTGACGCCGTACGTCCACGTGAGCACGTGGAACACGGTGATGTACATGGTCAGAAATATGATGCCGTCTGTGCCGAAAACGCTCTGCACTATGGGGATGCCCATGAATGCGCAGTTGGAGAAAACGGAACACATTATCTCCACCTCGCGGTCGCGGGAGCGCTTCGTGATGATAAGCGTCGAAATGCCGATCATGATGACGTGTGTCAGCACGGCAAGCACCAGCGCCAGAAGGAGGCTCTTTGCGATCTCCCGTGAATATTCTCTCTGGTAGGAGAGAAAGGTCAGCGCCGGGGAAATGAGAAAGAGCAGGATACCGGAAAGCCTTTTGTTGGTGTTTCCGGAGATAAGCCCCGCTTTTCCGCATATGAAGCCCGCCACCATGATGACGGACATGATTATTATTTTATGTGTGATCTCGCTCATATATGATCTTTCCCGCGATGCGTGTATTTTTCTTCCGATATATAAACTGTATCAAATTTTCTTTCTTTTATCAAGTGAAAACGGATAATTTGCCGTGAAAAATCACATTTTTTACGGGAAACATAATATATGTGACAAACATGCCGCAAAATAAGTTCACAGGCAGGACGGTATTGGACTAAAACAACAAAATTTTGGGGTCAAAACCTTGAATTCACATAAATGTTGTGGTATAATGACTACAATCGGGTAATATAAAAATTTACCGAAAAAGGATGGTACTGAGTGACAAACGAAGCTTTGGAAAAAATAAGAGCGGCGGAAAAAGAAGCCGCCGATCTGGTGGCTGAAGCACGCAGAAAAGCCACCGAGATGAGGAACAATGCGGAGGCAGGCGCGGCGCAGGCAGAAGACGAAGCCGCAAAGCGTGCCGCAGAGATCCTGAAAGAAGCGGAGGACAATGCCGCAAAGAAGGCAGACGGTATTATTGACAGCGGTGTCACGGCGGCCCGCATGGAGGCAAAAAAGATGGCCTCCGATGCGGCGAAGAATACCGATGCGGCGGCTGACGAAATAATTCGGGGGATTTTTGAAAAATGGCAGTAAATGAGATGAAAAAGCTGTCCTGCGCAGTACTGAAAAGTGACGCAGACCGTCTCATGAGATCCCTGCAGAAGCTGTCGTTGGTTGAGATCGTAAAAACCGAAGAGGAAAACGAAACGCTCCGAAAGCCGGACGTTTCCGGCGAGATCGCGTCTCTCAATGCGGAGATAGCGGCGGCAAGGCGTGCCGTCGAATTCCTCATGCCTTACGATACGACGAAATATACTCTGTTCACTCCTCCCCAGGAGAACACGGCTGACGATTTCGACAGCGGGCTTGACGTGATAGTGTCTTCTACCGTCAAATCCGCCGGCAGACTGAGCGACGTTCTGGCATCTCTCAATTCGAGAGCATCGGAGCTCACCTCGGAGCTGGAGGTCCTGGCGCCTTTCGTGGGTTGGGACATCTCTCTGCCGGAGGACAGAACGGCACATACGGTCACCGTCAGCGGATCTTTCCCCGCCAACGCCCAGATCGGCGCCATCGAGGAAAAACTTTCCGGCACGGCGTCCGTTTTGCAGGTGATATCCTACGGAGACGGAAAAGGACAGATAACGGCCACGGTCACGTCCCACGTGTCCGATGCCGACGCGGTGAGAAAGATCCTTGCATCGTCCGGCTTTGCCAGATGCACGGTCAGCGCGGCGGCTGAGGACGGATTCGCAAAGGGCAGAGCGGAAAAGCTGAAAAGAGAGCTTTCTTTCGTCCGCTCGGAGCTTGACAAAGGCAAAAAAGCGGCGATAAAGCTTGCAGAGAAGCTTCCCGACGTAAAGGCATATCACGACGTGCTCCTGTCCCGCCTGAAAAGAGCGGAGGCAAAGGGCGGCGGCGCAGGCACCGAAAAAACGGCGATCTTCACCGGATGGGTGCCCGCGAGATATACGGCAAAGGTGTCAAAAACGCTGGATTCCTTCGGCGCGGCGTACAGCTTTGACGATCCCGCAGAGGGAGACGACGTTCCCGTTTCACTTAACAATAACGCATTCGCAAAGAATTTCGAGCCCGTAATGTCCATGTATTCGCTTCCGGCATACGGGACCTTCGATCCCACCATGATAATGTCCGTGTTCTATGCGGTCATCTTCGGACTGATGTTCGCAGACGTGGGCTACGGAGCGATCCTCCTTATCGGATGCCTTCTGGGACTGAAGCTTCTTCATCCCAAGGAAGGCCTCAAACGGATGATGACCATGTTCGCGTTCTGCGCCGTGGCATGCATCGTGGGAGGCGTTCTGTTCGGAGGATATTTCGGAGACCTTCCCAACGCCATAAAGCAGAACTTCATGGGCGTGGAAAACGTGGAAAGCCCGGCGCTTCTCTTCGATATGATAGAGGATCCCATGTCGTTCCTTGTGGTATCGCTGATAGTGGGCGCGGTCCATCTGCTCACCGGTATGGCGGTGAAATTCTATATCCTCACGAAAGAGGGACACCTGCTTGACGCCATATTCGACGTGGGCAGCTGGTTTATCCTCTTCGGAGGCATCGGACTTTATTTCGTATCTTCAACAGCCGGTCTGATCGTCGCGGGCATCGGAGCGCTCATGCTCATATGCACCCAGGGCAGACAGGAAAAGAATATCATAATGAAGTTCGCAAAAGGTCTTCTCAGCCTGTACGACATAGTGAGCTACGCATCCGACCTGCTGTCCTATTCCAGGATCCTGGCTCTGGGCCTTGCGTCGGCGGTGATCGCAAGCGTCGTAAACCTTCTGGGCACCATGGGCGGGCCCACGGTCAAGGGCGTGATACTGTTCATCTTAGTGTTCCTTATCGGTCACGTGATAAACTTCCTGGTGAACATTCTGGGAACGTACGTCCATACAAGCCGTCTTCAGTATATCGAATTCTTCGGCAAGTTCTTCGAGTCCGGAGGCAGAGAGTTCGCTCCCCTGAAGTACGAATCAAAATACGTTAATTTAAAATAGGCAATAAAGAAAGGAAAACAACCATGACATTCGGAGAACTCATCAATAACATTTTCACAGGTCAGAACTTAGCCCTTCTCGGTGCTGCATTTGCAGCTCTGTTCGCATGTATCGGAAGCGCAAAGGGCGTCGGCATCGTAGGTGAAGCGGCAAGCGGCATGCTTTCCGAGGACCCCTCCAAGTTCGGCCAGGCACTTCTTCTGCAGGCTCTTCCCGGAACGCAGGGTATCTACGGCTTCGTTACCGCATTCCTTATCCTTTCAAAGATCGGTCTTTTCGGAACTCCCGTTGAGCTCACCGTTTCTCAGGGCATGTACCTCCTTGCAGCAGGTCTCCCCATTGCCATCGTCGGTTATTTCTCCGGCATCGCGCAGGGCAGAGTTGCCGCATCCGGCATCGAGCTCATTTCCCGCAGAGAGGGCGAGGTAGGTAAGGCAATCACCTCCGCGGCTCTCGTTGAGACCTATGCGATCTTCGCACTTCTGGTTTCCCTGCTTCCCGTTCTGTTCTTCAAAGCGTAATTATCCTTATATAAAGGAACTGATTAAATGAACAATCTCGATAAAATAATCGAAAAAATAAATGATCAGGCGCAGGGCGAGGCGGATGCCATATTCGCTTCCGCCACGTCAAAGGCGGCGCAGATCATGGAAGACGGTGAAAATCGTGCCGGTGATACGGTGGTAAGAGCGCAGAAAAAAGCAGAGCGCGATACCGCCGCCGCCATCGAGAGAGCACGCTCCACCGCCGATATGAAAAAGAGGGAGATACTTCTCGGAACAAAGGTCGGCCTTCTGGGAAAAGCATTCGCAGAGGCTGAAAGAAAGCTTCTGGAGCTTCCCGCCGATGAGTACTGCGATTTCGCGGCGCATCTCCTCTGTGATGCGGTGAGCGACAGAGTGGAGACCGTGGATAAGCTCCGCCGTGAATACGGTGACGAAGAGGAATATTCCCTTGATTTCGAAGCAATATTCAACGCAAAGGATAAAGAAGCATACGGCGCGGATATCGTGAAGAGGGCGAAAGCGCTTCTCAAAAAGATCTCCGCCGATATGGGAAAAACCGAGATCCGTGTTTCCGATGAGACCGCCTCCATCGACGGAGGACTTATCCTCCGCTACGGCGATATCGAAACCAACTGCTCCGTGGAAGCGGTGATCGCAGGCGCAAGAGAAAAATCGGAAGCGACAGCCGCCTCCATCCTCTTTGCAAAGGGCGCGGAAACCGAAGAAGAACTGGTGTAATATGAATCCTGACAGAGAATATGTATTTGCGTCGTCCTTCATAAAAGCATCTGAGGGAAAAGGGTCTCCCGCGGAAAGGCTTGCCCGCTTCAGGGAAGCGCAGGACGCGGCCGCTCTGAGAGCGGCGGCGGCAGAGGCTTTCCGTGTCAGCGGCGAGAACGTGTACGATGATGCCGTCACCTCCGTGACGAAGCTCCTCGAAAGCTCCCTCCCCGATTTCTCACTGGTTTTCCCCCTGCTTTATAAGTACGACTGTGCAAACATAAAAACAGCCATCAAATGTAAAATAAGAAATATATCCTCCGAGGGGCTCCTGTTCTCCTGCGGAACGGTATCTCCTGCGGCCGTGACGGATGCGGCGGAAGCCTCCGATTTCTCAGAAATCCCCGGCGAAATGGGAAAGGCGGCAGTCGTGGCTCTCCGCCATTATCAGAAGACGGGAGAGGTCCGTGCCATCGACCTCATTCTCGACCGTGCCTGCTTCGCGGATATGAAAGACGCCGCGGAGAAGAGCGGATGCGAGCTTCTGAAAAAGATCGTGCGGCTCCGTGCGGACGGTGTTAATTTCATCACCGCCATGAGGATATCCGCGGAAAACCTTTCCGCTGACGTGGCATCATCCCTTATGGAGCGTGCTTTCGTTCCCGGAGGAAATATGCCGGAATCGGCATTCAAAGACCCGGAGACGGGTGTTAAAGAGCTTTCCGCCCTTGCATCCCGCGCATCCGGCGATACGGCTGAAGTTATCAAACGCTGTGCCGGGGTAAAGGATCCCGATGCGGCGGCAAAGATCATCGACGAAGCTGTCATATCTCTTTGCATGAAATACCGTTTCAAGCCCTTCGGTCCCGAGGTGGCGGTATCCCTGCTCGTCATCAGAGAAGCGGAGATCACCAACTGCCGTATAATCGAGGCCGCCATCGGAACGGATGCGAGAGAAGAAACAGTTCGGGAAAGGCTGCGTGTGGCTTATGTATAAAATAGGTGTCGTAGGTCAGCGTGACCGTGTGATGTGCTTTATGGCGGCGGGCTTTTCCGTATATCCCGCGGAAGATGCCGCAGAAGCCGCAAAGGCTCTCACCTCGGCGGCAGGTGACGGATGCGCGATCATATATATCGTGCCGGACCTGGCGGGCGAGATATCCGAGGAAATCAAAAAATATGCAGGCTCTCCCGTCCCCGCAGTGATCCCCCTTCCGGAGGCGGGCGGCGGATACGGTATCACACAGCTTAAGGGTGCCGTGGAGCGTGCCGTGGGCGCAGACATCATTTTCAATCAGCAGAGTAATTGATAAGTAAAGGAAAGATATATAATGGTAGAAGGTAAGATCGTTAAAATATCCGGTCCTCTCGTCATTGCCGAGGGAATGCGTGAGGCGAATATGTTTGACGTGGTGCACGTGGGCGAAAAGCAGCTTATCGGCGAGATCATCGAGATCCACGGCGACCGTGCGTCAATACAGGTTTACGAGGAAACCGCGGGACTGGGCAGAGGCGAAAAGGTCGTTTCCACCGATGCTCCCCTGTCGGTGGAGCTGGGCCCCGGTATCGTGACGAATATATACGACGGCATCCAGCGTCCTCTGGAAAAGATAAGAGAGATCTGCGGCTCCAACATCATGAAAGGAATCACCGTACCTTCTCTTGACAGAGATATCAAATGGAAATTCAACGCCACCGTGAAGAACGGCGATGCGGTAGGCGAGGGCGATATCCTGGGCTACGTTGACGAGACCGAGGTCATCCGCCATAAGATAATGGTGCCTCTGGGCGTCAGCGGTACGGTGAAGGAGCTGTTCTCCGGCACCTATACCGTTACGGACACCATGGGATATATCGAGACCGCGAACGGCGACGTGCCCGTCACCCTTATGCAGAAGTGGCCCGTAAGACGTGCCCGTCCCTACGTTGAAAAAATACCTCCTCACGAGCCCATCATCACGGGCCAGAGAGTCATTGATACCATGTTCCCCATAGCAAGGGGCGGCACGGCGTGCGTTCCCGGTCCTTTCGGAAGCGGAAAGACCGTCGTTCAGCATCAGCTGGCAAAGTGGTCAAACGTTGACCTGGTGGTATATATAGGCTGCGGCGAGCGCGGGAATGAAATGACCGACGTTCTCCGTGAGTTCCCCGAGCTCCGTGACCCCAGAAGCGGCGAGTCCCTCATGAAGAGAACGGTGCTCATCGCCAATACCTCCGATATGCCCGTTGCGGCACGTGAGGCTTCCATCTACACAGGTATCACCATTGCGGAGTATTTCCGTGATATGGGATATTCGGTAGCCGTAATCGCAGATTCCACATCCCGTTGGGCAGAGGCTCTCCGTGAGATGTCCGGCCGTCTTGAGGAAATGCCCGGTGACGAGGGATATCCCGCATACCTCACCTCCCGCCTCGCACAGTTCTATGAGCGTGCCGGCGAGGTAGTGTGCATCGGCTCCGATCACCGTATCGGCTCCGTATCGGCTATCGGCGCGGTATCCCCCCAGGGCGGTGACATTTCCGAGCCCGTAACTCAGGCTACCCTGCGTATAGTTAAAGTGTTCTGGGGCCTTGACGCGACCCTTGCATACAGACGTCATTTTCCCGCAATAAACTGGCTCAATTCCTATTCTCTCTATAAGGACAGACTTGAAAAGTGGTTCACGGAGAATATCAATACCGGCTGGATGAAGGTTTCCGGCGAAATGACAAGGATCCTCCAGGAGGAATCCGCGCTTGACGAGATCGTAAAGCTGGTCGGCATGGATGCGCTTTCTCCTCAGGACAGACTGACTCTTGAGGTGGCAAGAAGCGTCCGCGAGGACTTTTTGCAGCAGAACGCATTTACCGATACCGATTCGTTCTCACCCATGGAACAGCAGTTCGGCATCGCAACGCTGATCCTCTATTTCAGAGACAAGGCGGCGGATGCCATCGAGAGAGGCGCCGATATCCAGAAGATATCCGATCTGCCCGTCCGTGAGAAGATAGGCAGAGCGAAGGACGTATCAAAGAGCAGCTTCAATGAGGAATATGCAGAGATAAGAGCTGAGATCGACAGACAGCTTGAGGCTCTTTGCACGGAAGGGAGCGATAACTGATGATCAGAGAATATAAGACAATAGAAGAAGTCGCCGGCCCTCTGATGCTGGTCAAAAAGGTCGACGGCGTAAAGTACGACGAGCTTGGCGAAATAGAGCTCCCCGGCGGTGAAGTCCGCCGCTGCAGAGTTCTTGAGATCAACGGCTCAAACGTGCTCGTTCAGCTTTTCGAGTCCTCCCAGGGCTTGAACCTTGCGGAGTCAAAGGTGCGTTTCTCCGGCCACGGACTTCAGCTTTCCGTGTCCCCCGATATGCTGGGAAGAGTATTCTCCGGCATGGGCGAGCCTATTGACGACGGTCCCCGCATCATCCCCGAGGCAACTCCCGATATCAACGGCACACCTATAAATCCCGCCGCAAGACTTTATCCCTCCGAGTTCATACAGACCGGTGTTTCCACCATCGACGGCCTTAATACTCTGGTAAGAGGACAGAAGCTTCCCATTTTCTCCGGTTCCGGACTTCCCCATGCAAACCTTGCCGCGCAGATAGCACGTCAGGCAAAGGTAAGAGGGGATGACGAGGCGAAATTCGCCGTTGTATTTGCCGCGATCGGTATCACCTTCGAGGAAGCGGATTTCTTCATCTCCGATTTCAAGAAGACCGGTGCCATAGACAGAACGGTCATGTTCGTAAACCTTGCGTCCGACCCCGCCATCGAGAGAATTTCCACTCCCCGTATCGCGCTGACCGCCGCAGAATATCTGTCTTTCGAGCAGAACATGCACGTGCTGGTCATCATGACCGATATCACCAACTACGCAGAGGCTCTCCGTGAGGTCTCCGCCGCGAGAAAAGAAGTTCCCGGCAGAAGAGGATATCCCGGATACCTGTACACCGACCTTGCAACTCTTTACGAGCGTGCGGGCAGAAAAATGGGCTCCGAGGGTTCTATCACTATGATCCCGATCCTCAGCATGCCCGAGGACGATAAGACTCATCCCATCCCCGACCTTACCGGATACATCACCGAGGGCCAGATAATCCTTTCCCGTGAGATATACAGAAAAGGCTATCTGCCGCCCGTTGATATCCTGCCCTCCCTTTCAAGACTGAAGGATAAGGGTATCGGTGCCGGCAAGACGAGAGAGGACCACGCCAATACAATGAACCAGCTTTTCTCAAGCTATGCAAGAGGAAAAGACGCGAAAGAGCTCATGGTGGTGCTCGGCGAGGCGGCGCTCACTCCCGTTGACAGACTGTATGCGAAATTTGCCGATGCTTTCGAGGAAGAGTATATAAACCAGGGCTTCTATGAAAACAGATCCATCGAGGAAACTCTCGACCTGGGCTGGAAGCTTCTCCGCATTCTTCCCCGCAGCGAGATGAAACGTATCAAGCCCGAGTATCTGGAAAAATATTGGCCTCTTGAGGATGAGGGTAAATAATTATGGCTGAAGTAAGAGTCAACCCGACCAGAATGGAGCTGAAAAAGTATAAGGCAAAGCTCCAGACGGCAAGACGGGGACATAAGCTTCTCAAGGATAAGCGCGACGAGCTCATGAAACAGTTTCTCGATACGGTCCGCGAGGCAAAGGAACTGAGAGAAGAGCTCAGCAGAAGATTTGAGAACGTTTATAATAAATTCGAAACGGCGGCGGCTCTCACCGATCCGAAAATGATGACGGAAGCTCTGCTTCTGCCGGGCGCGGAGGGTGAACTCTCCGTCAGCCGGCGCAACGTGATGAGCGTTTACGTGCCCGTTTTCGATTACGAGGTAAAGACCTCGGGAGACGTGGGCGGCGCAGGCTACGGCTATGCTTTCACCTCCGGCTCTCTGGACGAGGCATCAAAGGCGATCACCGAGGTTTCCGCAGATCTTGTAAAACTTGCGGAGCTTGAAAAATCGGCGCTCCTCATGTGCGATGAGATAGAAAGGACACGCCGCAGAGTAAATGCCCTTGAATATATCATGATCCCTCAGTATCAGGAGACCGTGAAATTCATCACCATGAAGCTTGACGAGAACGAGCGCTCATCCCAGACACGCCTCATGAAGGTCAAGGATATGATGATAAAAGCACAGCTTGCTTCAAAGCACGCTGATGAAGAAGAGTAAATAAGAAAAGCGCCTTTCTTTAAAAAGAAAGGCGCCCCAAAGAAATTCCGGTAAAATATTTTTGTCAAAGTTTCTTTCGTGCCCCTTTCTTTTTAAAGAAAGGGGCGTTTTTTTATTTAATTGTTATCTTTCCCACCTCGGGGGCGTAGGAGCTTCTGCCCACGTACACGAGGAAGTCGCCTTTTTCTGCGGCGAACCTGCCGTTCTTGCCGTAGAAGCCAAGCTCACGGAGACCGAGACGGTACGTGACGGTCTTTTCTTCGCCGGGTGCGAGAGAAATTCTCTCAAAGCCCTCAAGCTGGCGGAGAGGACGCATCATGGATGCCACCTTGTCACGGATATAGCACTGGGGCACGTCATCGCCTGCAGCGTCTCCCGTGTTCTTGACGGTAACGCTTACCTCAAAGCACTCGCCCGCGTTTATCTCTTCAAGGGAAAGCTCCGTCTTGTCAAAGGATACGGGGGAGTATTCGAATTCAGTATAAGAGAGGCCGTGGCCGAAGGGGAAGAGAGGCGCGCCGTCCGTGTCACGGTAGTTGTGATACATGAAGGGCTCCTTGGGATAATACTCATCCACGTTGCGGCAGGCGGGTGTGCAGTTGTAGTAGATCGGGATCTGTCCCGTCACCTTGGGGAAGGACATGGGCAGGTGTCCCGAGGGGTTGATCTCGCCGTACAGGATCTTTGCGGCGGCATCGGCGGTCATGGTTCCGCTGTGCCAGCCCCACAGGATCGCGTCGAACAGAGGCTCCACTTCGCCCAGCGCCATGGGACGGCCGTAGAAGAACACGCCGACAAGCTTTTTCGCAGATGCTCTCGCTTTCATGATGAGGGCCTTCTGGTCTGCGGGGATCTCCAGCGTGGCAAGGCCCGATGCCTCGCCCTCGGGCATGCCG
>JAZUGU010000010.1:0-2330 GCA_045641325.1 Candidatus Avispirillum sp. | reverse complement strand
CAGTCGGCATCGCCCTCGGCGACATGGTGGGCGAATTCACCGTCGGCAAGAAAAAATACGCCGAAGTTGAGGAAGATATAAAAGCGCTCATGAAAAGGGCGCAGAAAATAAGAGTCCGTCTCCTCGAGCTTATCGACGAGGACGACGAGAATTTCACGCCGCTCGCCAAACCATACGGCATCCCCAAAGATGCCCCCGGACGGGACGAGGAGCTTGAAAGGTGTCTTCGCCTTGCGGCTAAAGCTCCGATGGAAATTTATACCCTGTGCTGTGAGATCATCACGATACAGAATGAATTTGCAAAAAAAGGCTCGAAGCTGATGCTTTCCGATGCCGCCACCGGCGTTCAGCTGGCGAGAGGTGCCATGTACGGCGCGGCGGCAAACGTGAAGGTAAACACAGCCCTCATGAAGGACAAAAAATACGCTGAAGAGCTCGATTCAAAAATCAATATGACACTCGATGAATACTCCCGCCTTGCCGACGAGGTATTTCATTTCGTGTACGATAAGTTAGGAAACTGATATGGCAGAAATATTGAAAGGCGCGCCTGTCGCCGCCTCAATAAATGAAAAAAGCGCCGCAAGAGCGGCGGCTCTTAAGAATAACGGAATCATCCCCACCCTTGCCATCCTCCGTGTGGGCGAGAGGGAAGACGACCTATCTTACGAGCGCGGCGCCGTGAAGCGGTGCGATGCCGTGGGCGTTAACGTGAAAAACGTGGTGCTCCCCGCGGACGTTGACGAAAATACCTTTTTTGATACACTTAATGATCTGAACGGCGATCCCGCCGTCCACGGAATACTCATGTTCCGCCCGCTCCCCCGCCAACTGGATTCGGAAAAGGCGAGAAAAGCCCTCGCTCCCGAAAAGGACGTGGACGGCTGTACGGACATGTCGCTTGCAGGTGTTTTCACCGGTTCTCCCATGGGCTTTGCCCCCTGCACGGCGCAGGCGGCGATGGAGATCCTGCACTTTTACGGCATCGACCCCAAGGGCAAAAAAGCAGTCGTTGTCGGCCGCAGTCTGGTGGTAGGCCGCCCCGTCGCCATGATGCTCATGCATGAAAACGCCACCATATCTTTCTGCCATACGAAAACGGTGAACGTGCCGGAAATGACCCGAACTGCGGATATTATAATCGCCGCCGCCGGCGTTCCCGAAATGATAGGAAAAGACTTCGTCCGCGAGGGGCAGACCGTCATCGACGTGGGCATTTCGTGGAACGAGGAAAAAGGAAAGCTCTGCGGCGACGTGAAATTTGAAGAGGTCGAGCCCATTGTCTCCGCCATCACCCCCGTCCCCGGCGGTGTCGGTGCGGTGACCACCTCCGTCCTCGTCTCCCACGTAGTGGACGCGGCGGAGAGACTAACGAAATAAAAAAGGCGGCTATGCCGCCTTTATTATTGCTTGTTTTTCTTTGCCGCTTCGGCTCTTTCACGGCACATATCCGCCCACTTGGGGAGCTTTTCGAGCCTTTCCGCAAGGTCGCTCATAATAGCGGGGATATCTATGCCCTGCGGGCACATTGCGGCGCAGGCACCGCATCCCAGACACTGATCGGGGCGCTTCTCCTCGGGAAGTGAGTCGATAAACATGCCCGCATTGAAATGGGGCTGGAATTTAACGTCGTTGTAAATTGAGATGAGCTTGGGGATGTCAAGCTCTATGGGGCATTCGCTGCAGCAATATCTGCACCCGGTGCAGGGTACCGCATCCTTCAAAAACTCTGCGATCTCCATAAGCGTGTGCCACTCCGCATCCGAAAGCGGATCCTCACGGGAGAACGTCGCCACGTTGTCCTTCATCTGATCCATGTTCGACATGCCGCTGAGCACGGTGGTCACGCCGTCAAGCCCCATGAAGAAACGGAAACCGAAGGATGCATCGCTCATGCCGGGGCGAAGCTCCGAGAGCCTTGCGGATGCGCTTTCGGGAAGTCTTGCCAACTTTCCGCCGCGCACGGGCTCCATGACGAACACGGGAATTCCCGCGGCCTTCAGCATTTCATATTTCTCGCGGGCGCTCTGCAGAGTCCAGTCAAGGTAATTCATCTGTATCTGGCAGAATTCCATCTCGTCCCCGTGGCGATCGATGAACTTTTTCAAAGTTTCCGGCTGAGCGTGGGAGGAAAAGCCCAGATGACGTATTCTCCCCGCCTTTTTCTGCTCCAGAAAATAGTCGATAATGCCCCAGCGCTCGTCCTCGTATACGGGCACGGAATCCTCATATACGTTATGTAAAAGATAGAAATCGAAATAATCCACGCCGCATTTTTCAAGCTGTTCCTCAAAGGTCGCTTTAGGATCGTATGATTCTGCGATCTGATG
>JAZUGU010000009.1:0-6325 GCA_045641325.1 Candidatus Avispirillum sp. | reverse complement strand
GCCGCTGATTGTTCGTTCTGAATACCGTCGGCGTAACAGCCTAAAGGCTGAGGTACGGCAGGTGTTCAGAACGGACAAAGGAAAGATATAATAAAATGACCGAAACTCTCGTTTCGGTCATTTTTTCATTAGATATTCGGGAACTCGCCGCCGTTCTTGGATTTTAATGCTTGTTTTTCTTTCCGTTCGGCGGTGAAAAAATCCCTAAGTGGAGCCCCGTTAAGGAGTGCCTTTAATGACTTTAATGATCAGAGAATTACTGCTCGATCTCTTCCTTAGCTTCTTCAGCAACTTCTTCAACTGCTTCTTCAACAGCTGCAGGAGCCTCGTCCTTTTTGCCGGAGAGGATAAGGTTAACGATGATACCGAGGATAAGTGCACATGCAACGGAGGTGAGAGTAACCGCACCGAAGGAAACGGTCAGACCGCCGATACCGCAGATAAGGATGGTGGAAACAACGAACAGGTTTCTGTTGTCGCCGAGATCAACGGGCTGGATCATCTTAAGACCGGAAACTGCGATGAAGCCGTAGAGTGCTACGCAAACGCCGCCCATAACGCAGGAGGGGATAGATGCCAGGAATGTGGTGAAGGGTGCCAGGAAGGAGAATGCCAGGCACATGATAGCGGTGGTGAAGATGGTCACAACGGAAGCGTTGCCGGAAATTGCAACACAACCGACGGACTCACCGTAGGTGGTGTTGGGGCAGCCACCGAAGAAAGCGCCGGCCATGGAGCCGATACCGTCGCCGAGAAGAGTTCTGTGAAGACCGGGATCCTCAAGAAGCTCGTGCTCGATGATGGAGGAAAGGTTCTTGTGGTCTGCGATGTGCTCTGCGAACACAACGAAAGCAACGGGAACGTAAGCAACAGCGATGGTAGCGATGTAAGCAGCATCGATTTCCTTAACGCCCTTGAGAGCCTCAACGAAAGTGAATGCGGGGATCCACTGCATATTCTGGAAACCGGAGAAGTTGATGATCTGGAGAGCCTCAATGCCGTTTGCATTACCGATAACGGTGAGGATAGCAGCGAGAGCGTAGCCTGCAGCGATACCGATGATGAAGGGGATCATTTTCAGCATCTTCTTGCCGTATACGGAGCAGATAACGGTAACGAGAAGAGTTACGAGACCGCAGATGAGGCAAGCGTAAACGGAAGCGTTCTGAACAGCCGCGTCTTCTACCATGTGAGTAACGTTGCCCTTGGTGAGATCGCCCACAGCGTTGCCTGCGAGAGACAGACCGATGATAGCGACCGTAGGACCGATAACGACAGCGGGCATCAGCTTGTTGATCCACTTAACGCCTGCTATTTTAACGATGATAGCGATAACAACGTAAACGAGACCTGCGAATACAGCACCGATGATGAGACCTGCAAAGCCTGCGGAAACGGAAGCCGCACCGCCGAAAGCAGCGAACATGGAGCCGATGAACGCAAAGGAGGAGCCGAGGAATACGGGGCTCTTGAACTTTGTGAAGCAGAGGTAAACGAGAGTACCGATACCTGCGCCGAACAGAGCTGCGGACTGGGACATGCCGTTACCGATGATAGCGGGAACAGCGATGGTAGCTGCAAGGATCGCAAGCACCTGCTGGAACGCAAAGACGATAGTCTTTCCGAAACCGGGCTTGTCCTTGACCTGGTAAGTAAGTTTCATTTCGAAACCCTCCGGTATTAAATTGAAATTTTATGATACGGCAAAAGCCGATGATCAACTGATAGAGCCGAGCGATACGCAGTTCACTCCGTCAATGCTTTCCACCTGCACCTTGATCTGTTCATCCTTGGAGGTGGGCACGTTCTTTCCCACGTAATCGGGGCGGATGGGCAGTTCTCTGTGACCGCGGTCCACAAGCACCGCCAGCTGAACGCACTGAGGGCGTCCGTTTGAAAAAACTGCTTCGAGAGCGGCGCGGGCCGTGCGGCCGGTGTAGATCACGTCGTCAACGATGATAACAGTCTTTCCGATAACGTCAACGGGAAAGTGGCAGCCCGAGGAGAGGGGAAGCTCGTTGATCTCCGAGAGATCGTCCCGGTAGAGAGAGATGTCAACGTACCCCACGGGCACTTCAACACCCTCGAATTTTCTGATGTTTCCGGCAAGGATCTGCGCCAGCGGAACTCCGCGGCGTTTCACACCTATGAGCACGATGTTCTCACAGCCGTGATTTTTTTCGATGATCTCGTGGGTGATCCTGGCAAGACTTCTCATCATGGCGGATTCATCCATTATCTGAGCTTTTAATTCCATAATGATCCTCCGCACAAAAAAAGTCTTGCCGCAGAGAGCGGCAAAACGCAACATACCTTAACCTTTGCAAATCTTGCGGCATCTCTGTACCGCTTAAAGCTTACGGTAATAATATACCACAACATTTTGTGTTTGTAAATACTTTTTTTACAAAAAAATCAATATTTTGATATTTTTTTACGCGTCGGAAAGAAACGTATTGACGGCAACGGTAAAAGAAGGTATAATGTAAAAAGATGATAGAAAGGGGATGAAGCCGTGAACGTATTGGAAAAAGCGATCATATACGCTACCGAAAAGCATAAGGGCCAGATACGAAAAATGGCGGAAACCCCGTATATCCTGCATCCCTGCGAGGTAGCGGAAATAATATCCACCCTCACCGACAGCCTTGAGACCATGGCGGCAGGCGTCCTCCACGATACCATAGAGGACTGCGGCGCCGATCCCGCGGAGATAAGAGAGCTGTTCGGCCCCCGTGTTTCCGCGCTTGTCCAGAGCGAGTCCGAGGATAAGCTGTCCGAGAGACCTCCCGAGGAAACGTGGATGCAGAGAAAAGAGGAGTCTCTCCTCATGCTGAAATTCACCCGTGACCGTGACGTAAAAATACTGTGGCTGTCGGACAAGCTTTCAAATATCCGTTCCTTCTGGCGGGGCTATCTCGAATACGGCGACGGCGTGTGGGACTTCTTTCATCAGAAGGACCCGAAAATGCACGAGTGGTATTACAGAACGGTGGCGGAGTATACGAAAGAGCTTTCCGGCACCGCCGCATATACCGAGTATACGGAATTGATCGAAAAACTGTTTGGAGATAAGTGATGCATATATTTCTGATCCGTCACGGAGAATCCGTGGCAAACGTGGGAGATAACCTGGAAAGACTGCCGGACCACCTGGTAGAGCTGACCGAAAACGGTAAGCGCCAGGCATTCGAGGCAGGTCAGTGGCTGAAAAGCTACTGCGATGAAAAGGGCGTGGACCTTACCTGTGCAAGGATATGGAGAAGCCCCTACCGCAGAACGAGACAGACCTCCGAGGAGTTCAATAAATCTCTCGGTATCACCGATATCAGAGAGGATATAACCCTCGTTGAGCAGAAATTCGGCCTCTTCGATTCGCTTCCCGAAACGGAGTGGGGCGAAACGGATGCCCAGGCGTATGACGAATTCCTGCGTCAGATACAGAACCAGGGCAAATTCTATGCCCGCCTCCCCATGGGAGAAAGCCCCTTTGACGTGGCGATAAGAGTCCACCAGTTCATGGGCACCATCTATCGTGACTATGAAAAGGACGGCACGGATACTCTCTTCGTTTTCACCCACGGCACTACACTTCGCGCATTCCTCCTCCGCTGGTTCCATTATTCCCCCGAATGGTATCAGAAAGAGCGCAACCCCAAAAACTGCTGGATCCGCGAGATCGACGGCGACCGCGACTGCGGTTACATAAACAATTGAAAAAGCCCCCTCACGGGGGCTTTTTATTATACAAGTTCTCAACCGATCTGATGCTCGGTAAGGTAAATCTGAACTACGGGAGATTTTTCATAGTTGATCACAGTCGGGAAATGGTAGGATTCGTTCTCTCCGTAGTTGAAACCGTTATCCCTCAGGCTGTAATAGAAGCTGTCATACATTGAGCAGTACTTCGCCTTCAGCTGCGCGTTTCCGTTTGTATACCAGTCGTCATGCACGGCGGAAAGTCCCACCAGATCAAGGGCGGCGAGCATGTAATCAATGTCTCTCACCTTTTCGGGAACGACCTTTTCCTTTGCCGATTCAAGAAGCGCGCGCATCTTTTCGTAGTTTGCGTTCATGTATTCCTTGGAGTAAATGTCAAAGGCTCTGTACCAGAAAGCAAAGCAGCGGTCATTTACATTCATCGCTTCCTCGCTCATGAGGATATAGCTGTACAGATCCTCTGCGGCGGCTTCACCGTAAACTGCCGTCAGGTACTGTTTTATGAGTCCGCGGAATTCTTCATATGAAATATCCGGATCCCATATCATTTTCTGGGCTAAAAATACTTTAAGTCTTGCCTCAAGAGGATTGGTATGAATGTCGCCGCATTCATAGTACGCACCGTCAAGCCCGATTTCGCCCAGCTTGTGGAGCGTGCCCCAAATCGTATTGTAATTGGGAACTGCAAAGATCTGTGAGCCGTAATTGGTAAAATAGCACCAGTAGCCCAGCTCCGCGCCGGTCTCATCGCAGATACGCCGCCAGTTCTTTATACCCTCCAGCATTTCCCCTGTGGTTATCAGCTTTTCCGTTCCGGGGTTGCAGTTGCATTCTTCATTTATGGAGTGCTTTACGCATGCGGGATTGCAGGCACCGCAGTACCAGATATAAACGTTCGGCTCGGGCCTGATGGTTGCGGGGACTTCGTTGGGATAGAAATAGGTGAGCACCTTAAGGCCGGGATAATACTCCTGTATATCTCTTGCGCCGCGGTTTATCATGTTAAGATAGAGGCCCACGTTATTTTCTTTCTGAAAATAAATAGTGGTGGTGTTGCCCTCTTTTTCCATGGTGTATTCGCCGCCGTAGTTTTTCTCTATCCACTCAATCTGTGCTTTCTTTGCACGTGTGTAGGGAACGCCCTGCGATATTGCATTGCAGAGGCGGCAGGGGCAGTATTTCTGGTTGTCGCTGAGTCCGAAGGAAGCGTAAGTCACACCGTATTCGGTTTCGAAATATTTTCCGGGAGCGGCGGATATGTGCTGTATCCACATAAGCATGCCGTCGAATATTTCATTGTATGCCTCGTCATCGACAGCACATACCTGCTGAGAGGTGTCTACGTATTTTGAGCCGTCGGCGGCTTTCAGGTAATAGTTTGTGGTGGTATCCTCGTCGCTGGGCAGAGCGCCCCTCATGATTGCACGGTACTCGTCAAAGGAATGCACGGTGCCGATGGCATCACCTGTGATATAGCCGATATACGCATTATTGTACCACGATGATTCGTTTACCATGGAATTGATACCGCGGAGTCTGGAATAATAATCGTTGCCCTCGGTACCGCTTGCTGATCTCAGCTTGAACTGCGGCGCATAGGTCCTTTCAAAGTCCGCAGGGATATCCGAGGTCCTCTTTGTAAAAGAGTATACGCGGTCGCTGGCGCAATATAGGAATCCGAGGAAACGCTCGAGGATATCGAAAACGGCATAGCCGTTTCCCCTGAGAGTTCCGTAGATATAAAGGTTTCCGTCAAGAACCTTGTAGCAGTAGCCGTCAATACCCAGCTCCTGACCGTATTCGGAATAATAATCCACGGTGTTGAAGTATATTCCGTGCCCGGTGGAGCTCTTGTCCCCGTAAGTCAGAGGGATGGTTATTCCGGTTGCGATCTTCAGATATTTCGAGAGATATTCGTATCCCAGATATTTGTTGTCATCGTAAATCGTGCCGGCAGGCAAAACGATCTCAAACTCGGATATATCCGTTCCGCCGATGCGGAATTTGCCGATGTTCGATGAAAATTCAAAATCGCTGAGTTCCTTCACACCCGCAAAGCAAGTCTTCAGATATAAAACGTCACGGGCTGTCACCTTGCCGTCAGCGTCAATGTCGGCGGAGTCCTTGTTTGCAACTTCCGTGCGGTTGGCGACAGCGTATTTCACGGCATACGCATCAAGCGCATTGACCGCCCCGTTGTCATCCGCATCGCCCGCAATATATGTGGCGCGTGTGTCAACCGTGGGAATGTAAATATTGTCCGGGGACGTAATGGGGAGTGCGAAGCTGACGACGGAAAGGGAAGTTGTCAGCATAGCAAAAAGAAGGATAAAGGAAAGAATTCTTTTCATGATCCACCTCACAGAATTATCTATCTTAATAGTAATATATCGGAGATGTTATGTCAAGGGTTATATAAAAAACAGCACAAACGGAGCGCACACATAGGGATTTTTTCACCGCCGACCGGAAAGAAATATTTATAAAAAATATCAGGTGTGGTGGGGAGTTCCCGAATAACTAATGAAATAATGACCGTAACTTAAGTTACGGTCATTTTGTTATATCTTTCCTTTGTCCGTTCTGAACACCTGCCGTACTTCAG
>JAZUGU010000008.1:0-19201 GCA_045641325.1 Candidatus Avispirillum sp. | reverse complement strand
TGGGGATTTCCCGAATAACTAATGAAAAAAATGACCGAAACTGAGGTTTCGGTCATTTTGTTATATCTTTCCTTTGTCCGTTCTGAACACCTGCCGTACCTTTGTACGGCAACGGTATTCAGAACAAACAATCAGCGGCGTCTCTCTCCCTATGTGAGGGCTCCTAAGGCCTCTCTTTTTATTACAGTAATTTCACGTTTCCGGTGAGGGTGGTGACACCGTCCGGGGAGGCGGTGACGAAAAGCTTGCCCGCAGGCTCGGACAATTCCACGGACACTTTTTCGCCGCTTTTCTTTGCCAGGTATGCGCCCACGGCACAGCTTCCGCTGGCGCAGGAGCTTTCCCAGAAAAGTGTATCCGCTCCGGGCACGAACACAAGGGGCTTCAGCTCCTTTTTCGCGTCGTCGTAGAGCATTATTCCGAGGGCATCGGCACCGAGGTCGGCGCACCATTTGCGGATATTTTTTTCCGCGTTTTTTTCATCCAGCAAGCCTTCGGAAATAAGATGATATATGCCCTGCATCCTGGCGCAGGGGAAAACGTACTCTTTCCCGTCCGCTTCCAGTTTTTCTTCGGTGACACCGGTGCATTTCGGCATTTCCACCGTACAGCGGAGCGTTCCGTTTTCAGTGGTTTCCGTGGTGACACGGACGGGGCTGTCCGCGCCGGACACCTTGAGCGTTACGTCCGTCACGTCGTTTTTCAGGAAATAAAGCGCCGCCGCGCACATTGATGCGTTTCCGCAGAATTCGCCTCCCGCCATGGTGAGCGTCAGCCCGCCGTCGGTGACAAATCCCGTCTGTTCCGCCGCGGGAACGCGCTCCATTATCTCATCGGCCGTGCTTTTATCTCTTTCGCCGTCGATCAGCACCGTGATATTTCCGGTGGGATCGAACACGTAATAATCGGGAAGTTTCATGACTGATAGTTTCTGAGGAACTGTTTCGTTCTCTCGCTCTTGGGATTTCCGAAAACATTTTCGGGATCGCCTTCTTCCACTATGACGCCGCCGTCCATGAATATGACTCTGTCGGAAACGGCACGGGCAAATGGCATTTCGTGGGTGACGATAACCATGGTCATTTTCTGCTCGGCAAGCTGTTTTATAACACGGAGCACCTCGCCGGTCAGCTCCGGGTCAAGCGCCGAGGTGGGCTCATCGAAGAAAAGTATCTCCGGCTTCATGGCAAGGGCGCGGACGATGGAAACTCTCTGCTGCTGTCCGCCGGAAAGCTGATAGGGATAGCTTTCCGCTTTATCCGCAAGGCCCATGGTCTCGAGAAGCGCCAGAGCCTCTTCCCTTACCTCTTTCGGGTCCCTTTTCAGCACGGATACGGGTGCATCAGTCAGATTTTTCAGCACGGTATAATGGGGGAAAAGATTGAAGTTCTGAAAGACGAGACCGAAATATTTTCTGAATTTATTAAGGTCCTTTTCGTATTTTATCTTTCCGTCGGTCATATGAGTGACGTTCTCGCCCATATAGGAGAGGATGCCGCCGTCCAGTCTTTCAAGGAAGGTGGCGCAGCGCAGAAGCGTTGATTTTCCGCTTCCGGAGGGGCCGATAATGGACACTACCTCGCCTTTATCCACGGAGAGCGATATATCCTTCAGCACGTGGTTATCCGCAAAGGATTTCTCCGCGTGTTCGATTTTCAGTATATTCATTTGTGCCCTCCTTATCTGTAATAGCTCATCGCCTTTTCAAGGCGGCCCATTGCAAAGCCGACTACCGCATTAAAGACGTAATAGAACACGCCCGCCACGATGAACGGCGTGAAGCTGGTCTGCGAGTTGGCTATCTGTTTGCCGATGGTGAACATCTCCTGATAGGACACGGTGAACGCGATGGAGGTATCCTTGACAAGGGTGATGACCTCGTTGGTCATGCTGGGAAGAATTCTCTTGAAGACCTGCGGCAGGATTATTTTCACAAAGGTCTGGAATTTTGAGTATCCCAGCACCTCTGCCGCCTCGTACTGCCCCTGCGACATGGACTCGATGCCGCCGCGGTATATTTCGCAGAAATACGCCGCATAGTTTATGGCAAAGGCGATGACGACCGGGATAAGCTTATTTCTCGAAACGGACACTCCGAAAAGGTAATACGGGCCGTAGGTGACAGCCAGAAGCTGCAGCATGAGGGGCGTTCCGCGGAGGATGGAGATTATGAATTCCATGGTCTTTGACACGACCTTGTTTTTGCTCATCCTGAGCAATGCCATGAGCATTCCCAGCGGAAGCGCAAAAATAAGAGTCAGAAAAAAGATGGCACAGGTCTTGCCGAGACCGCTGCCCATTTTTAAGACCATTGTCGAAAGCGACATTTTTTTCCTCATAATATCTACCTCACTGTTTCCTCGAATACAGGAAAAACCGGGGCTGCTTTGACACAGCCCCGTTTCTTTCTACTGTTTGTCAGTCTTATTTGTTGATGAAGATAAGGTTATCAACGATGTCGGGATATTTTGCGGCGATCTCCGCATAAGTACCGTTCTCGACAAGTGCGTCGATAGCTTCCTGGATGGAAGTGTTCATGTCAGCATCGCCGGATCTGAACGCGATACCGTACTGCTCTGCGCCCAGCTCCTCGTTGATGACTGTGAAGCCCTCGTTCTCGGATACGAAAGTATCAGCCACCGGCTTGTCTACGAACACGGCGTCAACTGCGTTGCCGTCAAGCTCTGCAAAGCACTTGACGAAGCTCTCGCAGGTTACCAGTTCCTTAAAGGTAGCACTGAGGTCTGCAAGGTCGCCGTCTTCTGCGAGAAGAGCCTCGCCGGAGGTACCGAGCTGAACTGCAACCACCTTATCCTTAAGGTCTGCGGAGGTCTTGATGCCGGAGCTGTCTTTAACTACGAGCACCTGAGTGTTGTAGAAATAGGGCTCGGAAATAACGTAGCCCGCTTCCTTCATGGAATCGAGGATGGTCATGCCGGACCATACGCAGTCACATTCGTTTGCATCAAGCTGAACGAGCTTTTCATCCCAGTTGACTCCGAATACTTCGAAATCCCATCCGAGATAATCGCAGCATGCCTTGCAGATCTCAACGTCAAAGCCGGTGTATTCGCCGTTCTCGTCCAGATAGCTGAAGGGGGGATACTCGGGGTCGATACCCATGGTGAACGTTACTTTTTCTTCGCCGCCCTCGGCGGTATCATTTTCCTCGGCCTTTTCGCCGCAGGCTGCGAAACAGCAGGCGAGCATTGCGATCGCCAGGATAAGAGCAAGAATTTTTGTGAATTTCATGATTGTTTTCCTTTCCGGTTTCTTTATCGCTTTAACACGGTAAAGCGTTAAACTGTATTAGTATGATACACCATGCGACACTTTTTGTCAAGCCTTTTTTTACATTTTATTTCCCTCCGGGAAAGTACGGCATATACTGGTAAGGGTGCGGCATACGCACTCTTATAAAACCGAAGGAATGATATAATAAATGAACGAAACAAAAATCATGAACGAGAACGCCACTCCCCGTGACAGGATAGCGGATGACAGATTCAAAAAAGAATACGCACACGTCCACGCGGGGAATGAGGGAGTTTTCAAAAAAAACGTACCGCTCGCCATGGCATACGTTCCCGATGAGGCTTTCTCCGATCTGTACAGCACGGAGGACGGCTTTATCCGGGGCACGGTTTTCCGTGATCTGGACTTTCCTTTTCTCGGGAAAGGAGGCCCTCTCAGATGAACGCTATGACGAAAAACGCTCTCCTGCAAAAGGTGAGGGAGGCCGCTTTCGAAAAGCAGGAGATGATCCTTTATATGGACACACATCCCGGTGACAGGGCGGCTATGCACCATTTCTGCGAGGTGCGTGACAGATGCGCAAAGCTTACCGCAGAATACGAAAAGACCTACGGCCCGCTGACGGCATCCGGCGTCAGCTGTGACCGGGGATGGACGTGGGTGGATTCCCCGTGGCCGTGGCAGAGGCCGCAGGACGTTGCCGCCGCCCCCGTTAAAGCATATGCGGCGATGCAGAACACGGGATGCGCGCACGGCGGGTATCCCATGGCAAGGAGGGGTAAATAATGTGGCAATATGAAAAGAAACTGCAGTACCCTGTGAACATCAAGAATCCCGATGCAAAGGCAGCCAAAGTCATAATATCTCAGCTGGGCGGCCCCGACGGGGAGTTGGGTGCATCACTCAGGTACCTCAATCAAAGATACACCATGCCCTACGGGGAGATCATCGGAACGCTTACCGATATTGCGACGGAGGAGCTGGCACACGTCGAGATGATATCCGCCATCCTTTATCAGCTCACAAAGGGGCTTCCCGTGGAGGAGATAAAGAAAGCGGGGATGGACATCTATTTCGTGGACCACACCGCGGGCATTTATCCCATCGCCGCATCGGGAGTTCCCTTCCGTGCGGAATATTTCGGGGTGAAGGGCGACACCTATGCCGATCTGCACGAGGACCTTGCCGCAGAGCAGAAGGCGAGGGTGACCTATGACAACATTCTCCGTCTTGTGGACGATCCGGACGTGAAGGACCCCATACGGTTTCTCCGTGAGAGAGAGCTTGTGCACTTCCAGCGTTTCGGTGAAGCGCTCCGCATAGCGCAGGAAAAGGACAGCTACAGGAATTTCTACGCGTACAACAAGCAGTACGACAAGCATTAAATAAAAAAGTCCCCTTATGGGGACTTTTTTACCCGCCCCCTGTGGGGCGGAGTGATGCCTCTCCTTCGGAGGCATGAATAATGTATAGTGAAGGCAGCTTTTCGCCGTGCGGAAAGCATTTTATATAAAAACGGCATCTGCTTTTCACTGTTCACTCCGCACCTTCGGTGCGGGCAACGGTTCCGTCCGGGTATATCCATATGCCGTCGGCGTGTGCCCTTTCGAGCGCGGCTCTTCCCTCTTCCTCCGACATATTGAACAGCGCCGTTGAAAGAGCGTCAGCCATGCCGGAATCCTTACAGATCACGGAAACGCTCAGGTATCTGTTTTCGGGGAAAAGCGTTTCGGGGTCGATTATGTGATGGTATCTCACGCCGTCCACCTCGTAATACCTCTGATAGGAGCCGCTGGTGACGCAGGAAAGGTCGCACAGGTCGACCGTTGTGACGACCGAGCCGAGAGATTCCACGCCGGGATTCTGTATCCCCGTGACCCACGGTTTTCCGTCGCCCTTATTGCCTACGGTGCGGACGTTGCCGCCCACGCTCAGCGCCATGTTATCCCAGCCCCGGCGGACGATGAGCTCCGCCGCCCTCTCGGCGGCAAAGCCTTTTGCCACGGCGCCCACGTCAACGGACGTCTCCGGATCGGTGATAAATACCGTTCCCTCTTCGCGGCTGTATGTGATGCTGTTTATATCAATATGCTCCGCCGCCGCTTTCAGTTCCTCCTCCGTGGGAACGGCGACACCCTCCTCACGGTATTCGTGCCATATTTTCGTGACCGCGCCGATGGCGATATTCGTTCTGCCGCCGGTCAGCTCATACATTTTCTTTGAAAACTCGATGAGGTCGATTATTTTTTCATTTACCTTTACGGGCTCTTTTCCCGCCATGGCGTTGACGGTTTTCAGGTTATTCATGCCCTCGTATTCGTTATAGATATCGTACAGTCTGTGGTACTCGGTGAGCACTTCCGTTATCTCATCTGCACGGCGGTCAAATTCGCCCTCGGTCGGGGCATAGCCCGTGATGACCGTTTCCGTATCGAACACGGTCACGTCAGTACGGCTGTACTTTTCTCCGGCGCAGGAAGTGAGAGAAAGCACGAAGACAAGGCATATCACTGCCGAAACGATCTTTTTCATTCCACAGCCTCTAAAAGAAAGCTTACCGGGCGGAAGCCGTCGTTGCAGGATATCATTGCCGAGCTTTTGTTTTTCATCCAGCCGTCATAGAAATCCCCGCCTCCGCAGGCAAGGGTCAGAACGAACGGAGAAACGGACTCCCACGCGCTGTCGCAGAAGCCCTCGGGCTTCTTATATCCGTCGCAGAAAAATGTCATGCCCACTTTCATTTCGCAGGCGTGCTCTATGGGATTTTCGTACTTCTCCATAAGGTCCTTATATTCCGCAGTTCTCATAACGGTGATCTTCACTTTTTTCATGGGGATCAGCCTCCTTTGCCTCTGTGATTATCATATCACAGAGGCAAATCCTTGTCAATCTCCTACCTGAACCACCGCTTTTTCCCGGGAGTGCATCCGGGCGGTGCCGCAGGTATATCCACCAGAACGGCATCCTCCCCGATCTTTTTTATCCTGTCCCAGGGTATCCTCAGCTCCGTGCTTTTGCCGAAAGGAAAAAATCCGCATTCCCCCGGGACGAACACAGCCGTCACCGTGCCCGAGGAGAGGTCTATCTCATAGTTCGTGATATGCCCCAGTTTTCTTCCGTCACACAGACTGACGACTTCCTTTGCGGACAGGCTGTTCGTATTGCACGCCATATTGGTCACCTCACTTTCCGGTGGGACATTATATGTTTTCTTCCGCCTTTTAAGACCAAAATATACTTGACAAAAAGTGGTGATGAAAGTATAATTATTTTGTATATATATCTATACGGAAAGGCTCGTGATACTTATGTATAATATAGGCATCGACCTGGGCGGTACGAACATCGCCGCAGGAATAGTTAACGAAAACTACGAAATCGTGGCAAAGGGCAGCGTTCCCACCAATGCTGACAGATGTGCCGACGAGATCACCGCAGATATCGCATCGCTGTGCAAGAAGCTCTGCGCTGATTCCGGCATCTCTCTTTCGGAGCTGGGCTCCATCGGCATTGCGACCCCCGGTAGCGCTAACTGCGAGACCGGCATGATCCTTTTTGCCAACAATCTTCCCTTCGTGAAATACCCCATGCAGCAGAAGCTCTCCGAGGCTCTGGGCACCGAAAAGAGAGTTTACATCGAGAACGATGCGAATGCCGCCGCTCTTGCGGAATCCGTTGCAGGTGCGGCAAAGGGCGCGAAATTCTCGGTCATGATAACCCTCGGCACAGGTGTGGGCGGCGGTATCATCCTTGACAACAAGGTATACTGCGGCTTCAACTTCTGCGGAGCGGAGCTGGGCCACATGGTCATCGTCAAGGACGGGCTCCCGTGCTCCTGCGGAAGACACGGCTGCTGGGAGCAGTACTCCTCCGCAACGGCTCTCGTCCGTATGACCCGTGAAAAAATGGAAGAATACAGAAAGCTCGGAAAATCCACCGTCATGGAAGAAATGGTCGGCGGAGATCTTGACCGCATTTCCGGCAAGACCGCTTTCAAGGCAATGCGCGAGGGCGATGCCGCAGGCAAAGAGGTCGTTGACGAATACCTCTCCTACCTGGTTTGCGGACTTGTCAACATCATCGACATTTTCCAGCCCAACGTGCTGTCTCTGGGCGGCGGTATCTCCAACGAGGGTGATCCGCTCATCGAAATGATCCACGACAGAGTTTTTGCCGAGACTTATTCCAGAGGCGACACACCTCAGTGCAAGCTGAAGATCGCAAAGCTGAAAAACGATGCGGGCATCATCGGTGCCGCCGCATTGGGAATGTAATGGGAGGCATTTATGTCCGTTAAGTTCAAAAGAGTTCTTCTGAAGCTGTCCGGCGAGGCACTTCAGGGTGAAAACGGGATCATTAATTACGGCTATCTGAGAGAGATAGGCGAGGTGGTTAAAAAATGCGTTGACGACGGTGCCGAGATCGCAGTTGTCTGCGGTGCGGGCAACATCTGGAGAGGCAGACAGGGCCTTGACATGGACCGTGTCCGTGCGGACCAGATGGGCATGCTGGCAACTGTCATCAATGCCATCGCGATACAGGATGCTTTCATCGCCGTGGGTGTTGACGCAGTCGTCATGAGCGCCGTGGAGATGAACGTATTTGCGGAGCAGTACACCGTAAGAGATGCAAACCGTCTTCTCTCCGAGGGCAAGGTAGTCATCTTCGGCGCGGGCACAGGAAACCCCTATTTCTCCACCGACACGGGAGCAGTTCTCCGTGCGGCTGAGATCGGTGCAGACGTTATCCTCATGGCAAAGCACGTTGACGGCGTTTACACCGCAGATCCCAACAAGGATCCCACGGCAAAGAAGCTTGATGAAACCACCTACGATTACATCCTTGAGAATCATCTGGGCGTTATCGACCTGACGGCGGCAAGCCTTGCCACCGACGCACGTCTTCCTCTTTATCTCTTCGCTCTCGACGATCCGGACAACATCCGCAGAGTTATTAGCGGCGAGAACATGGGAACTATCGTCAATATCTGAAAGCAAAGCAATTTATCATAAAACCGGAATTAAGAAAGGATTTAAGTTATGAAACTTGATACCGCTCCCTTTGAGGAAAGAATGAAGAAAAGCATCGCCGTTTACAAGGAATCCCTTGAGGTCATCCGCGCGGGCAGAGCGAATGCCGCAGTGCTGCGCGGCATAGAGGTCGAGTACTACGGCACTCCCACGGCTATAAACCAGATGGCGGAAGTTAAGGTCACCGACCCCAGAACTCTTTCCATCACTCCCTGGGATGCATCCACTCTCAAGAACATTGAAAAGGCCATCCTCGCTTCCGACGTGGGCATCACTCCCGTCAACGACGGTAAGACTATCCGTCTCGGATTCCCCCAGCCTACCGAGGAACGCCGCCGTGAAATGACCAAGCAGATATCCAAGATGGGTGAGGAAGCCAAGGTCGCCGTCCGCAACATCCGCCGTGATGCCATGGATAAGGCAAAGGATATGAAGAAGAACTCCGAGATGACCGAGGACGAGCAGAAGCAGAGCGAGAAAGCCTGCCAGGATCTCACCGACAAGTACATCAAGGAGATCGACGCCGTCACAGAGGCAAAGAACCAGGAGATCATGTCCGTCTGACAGACGTCCAGATCACCGTTTTTTTGAGATTTCGGGCCGGAAATGCGGGTTCTCCCGCATTTCCCGTCCGCATTATACAGTCCGGATACGGACACTATTTTTATTTGAGAAAGGTTTTGTTCCCCCATGGCGAAAAAGGAAACCGACGTAATGAGCCTCACCGTTGAGGAAATGAAAAAGATCGTCAGCGAGTCCGGGCTCCGGCACATCGCCTTTATCATGGACGGCAACGGAAGATGGGCAAAGAAAAGAGCTCTTCCCCGCGAGGCCGGCCACGGTGTGGGCACGAAGACCTTTAAGAAAACGGTGACGCTGTGCCGTGACTACGGCATATCCACCGTTACCACCTATGCATTTTCCACCGAGAACTGGAAACGCCCCGAAAGAGAAGTCACCGAGATCATGCGTCTTCTGGACGTATATATCAAAGAGGCGGAGGACGACAACGAAAAGAACCGCATCCGCTATATTTTCCTCGGGGACAAGGAACGCCTCGGCGATGCCCTGCGTGAAAAATGCGAATATCTTGAAAATCTGACGCGAGACAATTCTCTCGTCCTCAACATCGCCCTCAACTACGGCGGGCGTGACGAGATAGTCCGCGTGGTGAACAAGCTTATCGAAGACGGAAAAAAAGAGATCACCGAAAAGGATATCTCCGACAACCTCTTCACCCGTCTCTCCCCCGATCCCGACCTTATCGTCAGAACGGGCGGCGAATACAGACTTTCCAATTTCCTTATGTGGCAGTCGGCCTATTCCGAGCTGTATTTCACGGACTGCCTGTGGCCCGATTACGATGAGAAAGAGTTGAGAGAAGCCATCATCGAGTTCGCAGGCCGCCAGCGCAGATTCGGAGGAGTCTGACAGTATCCGTCACATAGGGCTGAAAAAGGACGGCCTTTCCCGAATACACACCTTTTTTTGCCCCGGCGAAAGCCGAAAACCTTATGCTATGTTAAAAAGGATAATCACCGCAATAGTCGGTATTGCATTGCTTGCCGTTGTTTTCATCTTTTCCGATACAATAGTTCTGCAGATCGCTTTCGGTCTCATGGCACTGGTCGGAGTTTATGAGATGCTGGGCTGCATCGGCATGAGAAAGAATTTCATAGTTTCCGCCGTGCTGTATCTTATGACAGCCGCCGCCGTTGTGCTGACGTGCTGTGTTGAGAAGCACTCTTTCTTCATTGCGATCTATGCATCGCTTCTCTTTCTCGTGCTGACCGTGATCTTTGCCTCATCCGTTTTCTCCGAGGGCAAGATCCCCGTCGACAAGGCGTGCATTTCGTTTACTACTGCGGCATACATAATTACGGGATTTATATCCATAATTCTCCTCCGCAGCGTGGCACACGGAAAAGAAGTTTTCCTTCTCGTTTTCCTCGCTCCCTGGATCACGGACACCTTTGCATATTTCGGCGGCTGGCTTTTCGGAAAACACAAGCTTATCCCCTCCGTCAGCCCCAAGAAGACCATCGAAGGCTCAATATGCGGAACGGTATTCTGCACCGTGGCATGCTTTTTCTACGGCTACGGTCTGGAAAAGCTTTTCGAGAAGACTTATGCGCTTTACATGTTTGCCGTCATGGGATTCCTCATTTCGGTGGTTTCCCAGATCGGAGACCTTATATTCTCCCTTATCAAGCGCCGCTACGGCATAAAGGATTACGGCTTCGTATTCCCCGGACACGGCGGTGTGCTTGACCGTTTCGACAGCGTTATCGCAACCGCCCCCCTGCTTCTCATCGGCTGTGAGGCAATGATGAAGTTCGGATTGATGGGTTGAGTCCCCATTTCGCTGTTAGACTGTATTTACGCTGACAGAAGGATAGTAATTTATGGGAACGGGAGCGCAGCAGCGCCCCGTTTCTGTAAGTAAATCACCGTCGGGGTAAATAAGAAAGGCTATGCTATGAATTACAAAGACCGCACGGCCGCGGTGCTGGGCGCTACCGGCTCCGTGGGCAGGCAGGCAGTCGATGCTCTGTGCGCCCTCGGTGTCAGGATAACGCTCCTTACTGCGGGCAACAATATAGAAGAGCTAATAAAACAGGCCGGGCTCTGTCACCCCGACATGGTGGCAGTACCAAGTTCGGCAAATGTCGAATATCTTGAAAGCGTGCTCCCGTGTAAGGTCATCGGCGGAGAGGATGCCATATGCACCGCCATAAGAGAATGCGGTGCCGATCTTTTTGTTCACTCCATTTCCGGCATGGCAGGTATTCCCGCGGCGCTGGCGTGCGCAGAAACGGGTGCCCGCATCGCAATGGCCAACAAGGAAGCCATTATCTCCGCGGGCCATCTGATCTATGAGCGTCTTGCCGCATCCGGCGGAGAGCTTATCCCCGTTGACAGCGAGCACAGCGCGATTTTCCAGTGTCTTACGGCGCAGGGCGCCGCACGTCTTTCATCCCCCGCCGACTCTTCCTCGGTAAGGAGGATACTGCTCACCGCCTCCGGCGGTCCTTTCTTCGGAAAGACGAGAGATGAGCTCTCGGGCGTGACTCCGGAAATGGCACTGGCTCATCCCACCTGGAAAATGGGACGAAAAATCACCATCGACTGTGCTACCCTTATGAACAAGGGATTTGAGCTTATAGAAGCATGCCGTCTCTTCGGCGTTACTCCCGAAAAAGTTGAGGTGCTCGTGCACCGTCAGAGCATAATCCACTCCATGGTGGAATACACGGACGGCGCCGTTATCGCCGAGATGTCGTATCCCGACATGCGTGACTGCGTACGCTATGCCCTCACTTATCCCGACAGAGCGCCCTTCGGCGGCGAGCCTCTTGATTTCGCCGCACTCGGCACTCTCACGTTCCACCGTCCCGACACGGAGGCGTTTCCGCTTCTTCGTGCCGCCGTGGATGCGTGGTACATGGGCGGGACTGCTCCCGCTTCTCTTATCGCCGCCGACGAGGAGGCTGTTGCCGCGTTTATCGACGGCTCGCTTTCCTTCAACGGCATCGCCGATTCCGTAAGCGACGTCATGGGCCGTGTTGCCGTCCGTGATGCTTCCTCCATCGAAGAGATATATGCGGCGGAAAAAGAGGCAAGAGAAATTTTCAACAAGTTATACAGATAACAGAAAGGCTCGGGTATAGTCTTTTGACCACAGCTTTATATATCGTTCTGGCAATATTCACGTTCGGAGTTCTCATTTTCGTACATGAGGGCGGCCACTTCCTCACCGCAAGGCTTTTCGGGGTGACTATCAACGAATTCTCCATCGGAATGGGCCCCAAGCTCATTTCCAAGACCTCCGGAAAAAGCGGCATCGCATATTCTCTCCGCGCTCTTCCCTTCGGCGGCTTCGTCAGCATGGCGGGAGAGGATGAGGAATCCGATGATCCCAACGCTTTCAACAGAAAGCCCGTGTGGCAGAGACTCATCATCACCGTTGCGGGTGCCGCCACCAATCTTATTCTGGGATTTATCATCACGGCAGTTCTCGTTTGCACGTCACCTGCCCTGGGAAGCACCGTTGTTGCCGCATTCCCGGAGGGTGCCGCATCTCAGGAGGCGGGACTCATGGTGGACGACGAGATCATCGCCGTCGCCGGTGAGAACGTGCACATCGCAGACGAGCTTCTGTACGAGATCATGAGAATGGGCATCGAGCCCGTTGATCTCACCGTCATCAGAAACGGCGAGAAAGTCACCGTTGAAAACGTGGAATTTCCCCGGATCTCCGAAAGCGGCGTTGCTTTCGGAATGTACGATTTCCAGATATACGGCGTTCATAAAACCTTTCCCAATCTATGCCGCCACACCTTCTGGCGGTCCGCCTACACGGTGCGCATGATATGGGAATCTCTCTACGATCTCATCACGGGAAGGTACGGCGTTCAGGCGGTATCGGGCCCCGTGGGTGTGACGCAGGCGCTGACGGATGCGGCGGAATCGGGCTCTTACAGCTTCTTCTCCCTCTTATGTGCCATCACCATAAATCTCGGCGTCATGAATCTTCTTCCCCTTCCCGCTCTGGACGGCGGAAGGATAGTGCTCCTTCTTGTAGAGCTGGTGCGCCGCAAGCCCCTGAAGCCTCAGATCGAGGCATATATCAATGCCGCAGGGCTGGCGCTTCTTCTTGTATTGATGTTTTTAATTTGTATTAAGGATATTGTCGGTTTGTTCTGATGAGAAAAATTACTAAAAAAATAGCTGTGGGCAGAGGCTTTATCGGCGGCGATGCGCCCGTATCCGTCCAGTCCATGACCAACGTGCCCGCCCATGATTTCGAGGGCACTCTCGCCCAGGCGAGAAGGCTTTCCGCGGCAGGCTGCGATATCATCCGCATGGCAGTTCCCGACGAGGATGCCGCGCCCGTTTTCCGTTATCTCAAGGACGGAGGCATCACCGTTCCCCTTGTGGCGGATATTCATTTTGACTACAAGATCGCTCTGGCGGCGCTGAAAGCCGGAGCTGACAAAATAAGAATAAATCCAGGAAACATCGGAGACGCATGGAAAGTGGAAGAGGTCGCCAAAGCGTGCAGAGCCGCGGGCGTTCCCATCCGCATCGGCGTGAACTCGGGCTCTCTTGACAAAAAGCTTCTGGAAAAGTACGGTTCTCCCACGGGGGCGGCGCTTGCGGAAAGTGCGCTCACCCAGGCCGAGATGCTTGAAAAGTTCGGCTTTTCCGATATAGTCATTTCCATCAAGTCCTCGACCGTTACCACCATGTACGAGGCTTGCTCGATCGTTTCCGATAATTCTGATTACCCCATTCATCTGGGCGTGACGGAGGCGGGCACGGAATATTCCGGCACCGTCAAGAACGCCGTGGGTATCGGTGCGCTCCTTTGCCGCGGCATCGGTGACACCATCCGCGTTTCCCTTACCGCAGACCCCGTCCGAGAAGTCATCGCGGGAAAAGAGATCCTGCGCGCCGCGGGCCTTTCGGATTCTTACATAAATATTATCTCCTGCCCCACCTGCGGCAGGACGAAAATAGACCTTATTTCCATTGCGGATGCTTTCCGTGAAAGATCCGCCTCCATCGACACCTGCGGCCAAAAGATCACCGCCGCTGTCATGGGATGCGCCGTGAACGGCCCCGGAGAGGCGAGAGAAGCCGATTTCGGCATCGCCGGCGGCGACGGAGAGGTGCTCCTTTTCAGACACGGCGAAATCATCGGCAAATTCCCCGAGGAACGTGCCGTGGATATCCTGCTTGAAGAAACTAAAAAACTTATCGAGGTACGGTAATGGCTGAAAGCCGCAAACTACAGGACATTTTCAAAAAATACACGCCGGCGGACTTCAACGAGCGCGAGATATTCGAGAATTCCGGTGATGCCGTTTTGTCCGGTGACAAGGAGAGAAAAATGTACGAGGTACGTTTTTGTCTCCCTTTTACCGTTGAAAAAAAGCTCCTGTACAAGCTGGAACAGAGGATCGCGGAAACATACGAGCTGACTTTTATCAGGCTTTTGCCTAAATACCCTGAGGCGCTGTTTTCCCTTGACTACGTAGGTGAGATACTCACCGAGGCAAACCGGATGCTGTCTCTTACCAACGGCTTTTTCGACAATTGTAAAACATCCTGTGAGGACGGGATACTGAAAATATCCGTTCCCTATTCCGGCGGCGGTGTGGAACTGCTTGACACAGGACGTGCGGGAGACATGATATCCGGAATTATCAGGAGCGAATTCGGGCTGAACATTGAAACAGACATCGAAAGCTCCGACGATTATCAGAGATACAGAGACGAATTTCTCAATTCCCAGGCGGAATTTCTGAAAAATCTCGGAAACGAGGCAAGAGAAAGCTTTATCCGTCAGGAAGCGGCGGCAGAGGCCGCAAGAAATGCCGATGCATCGGCCGAAGAAGAAGTAAAGCTGCAGAGAGTCAAATCCCTTTTCGAGGCGGAAGACACCGCCGAGGAAGTGTCCGAGGGCGTTTTCAGGTGCGGAAGAATGTCCTTCAAGGTCACAGACGGCGAGCTTTTATACGGAGAAGATTTCACTCCGGACGATCCCACGCCCATAAGAATGGTAACAAGACCCATGAAGAGCGTTACCGTTCTGGGTCAGATATTCCACGCAGACGCGCAGGAAATGCGCCGAAGCAGCGATATGGCGGTTACCGTCGGTATCACCGACAAGGATGCATCCGTATTCTTGAAGCTCATTATGCCCGCCGAAGAATCCGAAGGATTCGTCAAATCCATGAAGACCGGAATGTGCGTTGCCGCCACGGGTCCCGTACGGCAGGACAAAAACGGAGAATTCAACGTCACCCTCAAGGGACTAAAAAAAATAAAGCAGGTGATAAGGCAGGACAATGCTCCCGTAAAGCGAGTGGAGCTGCACCTGCACACCAATCTTTCCGCAATGGATGCGATCCCTCAGCCCAAGGACGTGGTAAAGCGCGCCGTGGCATGGGGACACACCGCCATGGCGATAACCGACCACGGAAACGCACAGGGTTTCCCCACCGCAATGCTTGAGGCGGAGGAGCACGAGGGCTTCAAGATGCTGTACGGAATCGAGGCATATTTCGTGGACGACACCAACCGTGCGGTTTTCGGACAGACGGATGCCTCCTTTGATGATGAAATGGTGGTATTCGACATCGAGACCACCGGTCTTTCCGCACAGAGCTGCGGCATCACCGAGATCGGCGCAGTCCTCGTAAAGAACGGCGAGGTGCTCGACCGTTTCAACATTCTGACAGATCCGGGTATGCCCGTGCCTCCCGAGATCACGAAGCTGACCGGCATCACCGACGAAATGGTAAAGGATCAGCCCGACAATATCGCGGCTGTTAAAGCCTTTCTCGAATTTGCGGGAGACAGACTTCTCATCGCGCACAATGCATCCTTTGATACGGGATTCATAAGAAGAGTCGCCGATGACGGCGGTCTCTCATTTCCCAACTCCTATCTTGACACACTTTCTCTGTCGAGATACGTGAACCACGATCTTAAAAAGCACAAACTGGACAACCTTGCCGAATATTTCGGTCTGGGAGATTTCAACCACCACAGAGCATCGGACGATGCGGAAATGCTCTCCCTCATATTCTTCAAGATGCTTGACAAGCTCCGCGAGGAGGGCGTTGTCAGCTTTGAACAGCTTTCGGAGACCATGAGCCACAACGCGGATCCTTTAAAGCTCCCCACCTATCATCAGGTCATCATCGCAAAGACCCGGGCGGGACTGAAGAACCTTTACAAGCTCATCTCCGATTCCAACCTGAAATATTACAGAAAACGTCCCCGCATTCCGAAGACGAGACTTACGGAGCTGCGCGAGGGACTGATTATCGGCTCCGCCTGCGAGGCGGGAGAGCTGTTCCGCGCCATTCTCGACAACAAGCCCGAGGCGGAAATAGACGAGATCGCAAACTTTTACGATTACCTTGAGATCCAACCCATCTGCAACAACAGGTTCCTTGTTGAAGAAGGCAAGGTCGCAGACGACGAAGGTCTGCGGGAACTGAACCGCAAGATCGTGCGGCTGGGCGAAAAGCTGGGAAAGCCGGTGTGCGCCACCTGCGATGCACACTATATCGACCCCGAGGACGAGGTATACCGCCGCATCCTTATGACGGGCATGAAATTTGCCGATGCGGACAAGCTGACCAAATTATATATGCGCACTACCGAGGAAATGCTTGAGGAGTTCGCATATCTGGGCGAGGAGAAGGCATACGAGGTGGTCGTCACCAACACCAACCTCATCGCAGATATGGTGGAGCCTCTGCGCCCCATACCCAAGGGAAAATACGACCCCAGCATCGAGGGATGCGAGGACGAGCTGAGAAGCAAGTGCCACCAGACCGCAGTGGAAATGTACGGCGATCCCCTGCCCGAGGAGGTTTCCTCACGTCTTGACCGTGAGGTGGAATCCATAATCAAGAACGGCTACGCCGTCATGTACATCATCGCCCGCCGACTGGTGGACAAAAGCGAGGAATGGGGATATCAGGTAGGCTCGCGAGGCTCCGTGGGCTCATCCTTTGCGGCTATGATGGCGGGTATCACCCGAGTCAATTCCCTGCCGCCCCATTACAGATGCCTGAAATGCAGGCATTCCGAATTCGTCACCGACGGCTCGGTGAAATCGGGCTTCGATCTGCCGGCCAAGGATTGCCCCGTGTGCGGTGAAAAGAATATGTACCGTGACGGTCACGATATTCCCTTTGAAACATTCCTGGGCTTCTACGGAGATAAAGTGCCGGATATCGACCTAAACTTCTCCGGCGACGTTCAGGGAAAAATACACAAATATACCGAGGAGCTTTTCGGAAAAGGACACGCTTTCCGCGCCGGCACCATCGGCACTCTTGCGGACAAGACCGCATACGGCTACGTTGCCCACTACCTTGAGGGCAAGGGCATTTCCGTCAGCCGTGCCGAAATGGAGCGCCTCCTCTACGGATGCGTGGGCATCAAAAAAAGCACCGGTCAGCACCCCGGCGGCATCATCGTCGTTCCGAAAGAATACGACGTTTACGATTTCTGCCCCGTTCAGCACCCGGCGGACGACCCCACCTCCGACACGGTTACCACCCACTTCGAGTTCAAGTATCTGCACGATACCATACTGAAGCTGGACGAGCTGGGACACGATATTCCCACAAAATATAAAAGGCTCGAGGAATACACCAATACCAGCGTTCTGGACTGCGACCTTTCCGACAGAAAGCTGTATCAGCTGTTCACCTCCCCCGAGCCCTTAGGCGTTACGCAGGAGGACCTCTTAGGTGTCGAGACCGGCACTCTGGGACTCCCCGAGATGAACACCAAGTTCGTACGAGGCGTTCTCATGCAGGCGAAGCCGCAGAATTTCTCCGATCTTCTGCAGATTTCGGGACTTACCCACGGAACGGGCGTGTGGCTGGGCAACGCGGACGAGCTCATCTCTGCGGGTACCTGCACAATTGCGGACGTTATAGGATGCCGTGACGACATTATGCTCTACCTTATCCACAATCACGACATGGACAAGGCGGAATCCTTCAATATCATGGAAAAAGTCCGTAAAGGCAAGGGACTTGCCCCGGACTTCGAAAAGGATATGATCGAGCACGGCGTTCCCGACTGGTATATAGAATCCTGCAAGAGGATAAAATACATGTTCCCCAAGGCTCACGCGGCGGCATACGTTATCGACGCATTGCGCCTGGGATGGTACAAGCTCTATTATCCCAAGGAATTCTATGCGGCATTCTTCACCGCCGCTCCCGGCGGCGTGGAAGCAGCCGTTGTTTCCGAGGGACGCTCCGCCGTCAAGGCCAGAATGGACGAGATCGAAAAAATGGGGCGCGATGCTTCAGCCAAGGATCACGAAACTTTTTCGGCGCTTCAGCTCTGCAATGAGGCTATCGTCCGCGGAATACGCTTCCTGCCCGTGGATCTTAAGAAATCGCACGCCACCAAATTCCTGCCGGAGGCGGGAGGAATACGACTCCCCTTTGCTTCCATCGGAGGTCTGGGTGACGCGGCGGCGCAAAGCGTCATGAAAGCGAGAGACACCGAGGGCATCTTCAGCATCGAAGATCTGAAGACAGCCGGAAACCTCTCCAAATCCGTCATCGAGCTGCTGTCGCAGAACGGCGTGCTTGAAGGAATGTCAGAGACCAATCAGCTTACTTTTTTTTGATACAAAAAACACCCTGAGAAATTGCTACGTGTGCATAAGGAAGTATTTTCAGATTATGGATTTTGTACGGCAAAATCCGATGCTCGCTAATGATGCAGACAAAAACAAATTTATGGAGCTGCTGTGATGACATATGATGAATTATTAAATGCTTTCATAAATCAATTACCGAATATTGATGAAACGGCCTTTTATTTTAAGAACGATCCGGAAGAAATAGATCACTATATCGGATATCTGCCGGAATACGATCTGCCCTATTGGATAGGACTGTGTGACATTCCAGATGGTTGTGAATACAAAACCGCAAAGGAAATGTTTGAAGCGCCCGTGTTTAACGGAAAGTCCATCAAAGAACGCTGGGATGATATTGTTATTTTTCAAATTGGTGCCATATCTGTTGACGAGTGGATGGACAATTGGGGCAAATTGTTGCACCCTTCAAAGTAATTGGCAAATTCCCATCTTATCACACAAATAGAAACGACCCACCAAAAAGGAGGAAACTTTTTGGTGGGTATTCTTATATAAAAAACTTCCTTATGCACTCGTTCCTATTCTCAGGGTGTTTTTTCAGTTTTCTATTCCCGAAAGGGCGGCGCCGATAACGGTGCCGAAGCGGGCGTGCTCGGGGATCACGAAATTCATGCCGAACATTTTTGAAAGCCCGCCGAAGATCTCCGGCGCCTGTGCCACGGTCGCCAGGTTTCCGGTGAGGACGATGTTTTTCAGC
>JAZUGU010000007.1:0-15461 GCA_045641325.1 Candidatus Avispirillum sp. | reverse complement strand
CAGACGCATGCCGCCGCGCCCCGTGACACAGCCTCTTTTATATAGTCTTTTCCGTTTCTCTTCGTGCCGTCGATGCACAGGAAAAGGCAGTTTCTGCAGGCAAGTCTGGAATCGCTGACGGGAACGGATATTTCCGTATCGGGACTCACTCCTAAAAGTGAATGATCAATACCGCAAAGAAGGTCTGACAGCTTCATATATGCCTCCGGAAATCGAAATTCTTTCAACTTCCTTTGGCGCTTTCAGCAGACACCAATCCGACTTATACTGTTCTTTGGGATTCACCCGATTCCGGCTCTGCCGGAGAAAACGGGTTGGGCCCCGTTTTCAGGGTGAATTCGGATGCGAATAAGCAGACGACAAATTCAGATGAACTGCTCTTTGGAATTCGCCCGGTGCCGGCATAGCCGGAGAAAACGGGTTGGGTCCCGTTTTCAGGGTGAATTCGGACGCGAATAAGCAGACGACAAATTCAGAAAATACTATACATTCGCGTCAGTCATCTGCGGCATTGGTAAGAACTCGTACCGAGACCTCGACTACCGTGCCCTCGGGGACCTTGGCACCCGCCTCAACGGACTGGGTGACGATGGTCGCCTCAGAATTGGAGGTGGTACCGGAAATACTGATATTAAGTCCCGCATTGGTGAGGATAACGTTTGCCTGCTCTGCGGTCTTTCCGGAAACGTCGGGCACTTCCACCGTATCCTTGGGGCTTTCGCCGCCGGTGTAGAGGATAATCTTACCGCCGTCCTTGGAAATGGCGGCGCCTGCCGCGGGCACCTGGCCCGTTATCTTATCGCCGGAGCCCACCACCACGGCACGAAGGCCTCTGTTGGTGATATCGCTCTTGGCATCGGATATGTCAAAGCCGCTGTAATCTCTGATGCTGATCTCAAGGTCGCTGAGCTCCGCCTCGGTGTACTGGGGCTCGTAGCCCAGATAAGGCAGGACGTTCGCCATGAAATCGGAAACGTAGGGCGCCGCAACGACACTTCCGTACACGCTTCCGCCCATAGGCTCATCGCAGACGATGATGACTGCGATCTCCGGATCGTCGGAGGGGGCGAACGCCACGCAGGAGCCTACGCGCAGATAGGTTTCGCCGGAGGGATCACGGGCGTCTATTTTCTCGGACGTACCCGTTTTTGCCGCTACCTTATAGCCCTTGACGTATGCGTTTTTCGCGCCGCCGTCGGTGGCAACGCCCTCCTGGAGGATATCGGCGATGGTATCGCACACCTCGGAGCTGACCACCTGGCGCTTTATATCCGTTTCGTACGTCTTTATAACGTTTCCGTCATCGTCCGTCACCTCTTTGAGAAGATGTGGGGTGACCAGATTACCGCCGTTCGCCACGGCGGCAATGGCGCAGAGCTGCTGGATGGGGGTGGTCTTATAGGTCTGGCCGAAGGAATATACCGCCAGAGATACGTGGGAAAAATCGGAATAGCTGTGGTAATAGGTCGCCGCCTCGTTGGGCAGGTCGATACCGGTTATATCGCCGTATCCGAAATCAAGGAAATATTTATAATAATTCTCCTTGCCTATTCTGAACGCCGCCTGCATGAGGGTGGGGTTGCAGGACTGCTGAAGTCCCCTTCTGTAAGTCACCGTGCCGTGGCCGTCATGATTGTGGCAATGTATGGGCTGGGGATAGCCGTCCACCTGGAGGCTTCCCGTACAGGTGAACATATCGGTGGGCGACACCGCCTTTTCCTGGAATGCGATGGCGGTGGTGATTATCTTTGAGGTGGAGCCGGGCTCGTAAAGCTCGGTGACCGCCTTGTTTTTCCACATTTCAAAGAGCAGATTGAAATATTTATCGGAATATGCTCTGTCTATGAGCTCTTTTTTATTCTGCTCGTAGTATTCGAGCACGCGGGACTGAAATCCCTCGGACTCCTGGTCGGCATCGGGGCTTTCCTTTAATATTTCCGTTTTTGCGAGATTTTTCGCGGTTTCCGTTTCGTCCTCGCTTCCGGGGAACGCTTCCAGAGCCTTCTGCGAAAGCTCGTCGAGAGTATAGGGATCGTTGCAGTCGAAGGACGGTGCGGTCGCCATGCCGAGGATCGCTCCCGTGTTCACGTTCATGGCGATACCCGTTACTCTGTTTGCCGCCTGGTTTTCGTTAAGCGTTGCTTCTATCTCGTTTTCAAGCACGTACTGGATGTAGGAATCCAGCGTTACCGTGATGTTATAGCCGTTTTCCGGGTCTATATACGTTTCGTACTCGAAATCCATTTCGTTGCTTCTGGCGTCCTGGGCGGTGACGTATCTGCCGCCGGTTCCCTCAAGCAGGTTATTGTAGTACGCTTCGAGGCCGTACACGCCTACGCCGTCCGAATTGGCAAAGCCCAGCACGTGGCAGGCAAGATCGCCACCCGGATAGAATCTTTTCGTATCCGCACGGAGATATATCTCGCGGTCAAGGTCGTAGGTATCTATAAATTCACGGATCTTTTCCGCTTTTTCCTCTTCTATCTCTTCGGCGATGACCTCGTAGCGTCTTCCCTCTTTCGCCGCTTTTTCGATAATTTCGTTATAGTCTTTTTCAAGGATCTCCGAAAGGAATCTCGCTATAAGCTGATTTTCCTTAAGGTCCGTATAGGTGGTGCCGTCGGCCGCCGTCCACACGGTGGGATCGACCGCGTCGGGATCGGCGGAGACCTCCGTCGTTTCTCCCTTTGCCGCCGCTTCTGCCGCCGCCTGCTTCGCCTCGTCCGCCGCCGTCATGCTGTCTATGATATCCTGCGGGGATATGAAGCACAGGTACACCGTGGCGTTTGCCGCAAGGATATTGCCGTTGGAGTCGGTTATAACGCCGCGCTCCGGGTTTATCTCCGTTTCAACGGTTATCTCGTTCATTACCCGCTCGTGATAGTAATCGTACTGCACTATCTGGAGATAAACGAGCTTTGCCGCTATGGCGATCGCCACCAGAGCGAAGACCAGTATGATAAGATTGGACCGGGTGACGGTCTGTCTTCTTATTCTTTTTCTTTTTTCCGCCATTCCGGTATCCTTTCAGTTTCACTCATCCGATTTTATGATGCTTTTCCGGATAATATGTTTATGCCGACAATGGCGGGCTTTCGCCCGCCATTGTTATTCTGCTCTATTTCAGGGGGTCAGTCAATATAGTCACGCAGAGTGTCCCAGTTATTGCCGAACGTCGAAAGAAGCGTGGAGAATACTCCGTAGTTCTCGCCGTCCGTGTTCTCTGTGCCGACCACTTCCACTCTGTCGCCCTCGTAGAGGCTTATGTATCTGGACTCTACCTGATTGCTCTTGACCATTCCGATGTCCTCGGTGGCTACCTGCTCGATGGTGCGTACGTCGTTCTTACGGTCTATATCGAGATTGAGCTGTTCTATCTCGGAACGAAGCTGGGCTCTCTGTCCCTCAAGTGCGGATATATCCTGCTTGAAGGAGTTGATCTCGGAAAGGCTGAATATTACCATGAGGACTATCGCCGCTACCAGAAGGATAGCTACGATGGCGCCCTTGGATATGGGAGAGCTCTTTACTCTGACCTCATCCGTTCTGCCCTCGAAAAGGTTATCCACCCACTTTTTTGAGAACAGTCTGGGCGCGGCGGCGGCACGGCGGCGCTCTGCTTCACGCTTTTTGCTTGCCGCAGCCTCAGAGCCGTCATATGCTCTTGCACGGATGTCCGCCGCTCTCCTGTATGCTCCGGAATATGCGCCGGTGGCGAAGGGAGTGGTCTTTTCGAAAGCCGCAACTCTTCTCTGTGCGGCGTTCTGTCTGCGGTCCTGCGCGGGGGAAGCACGGTGCACGTTTTCACGGGGTGCGGTCTGTGTTCTCGCCTTTGCGGGAACGAACTGCATGGTATCTTCAAAAGGAGATGCAATCTTTCTTACCGCTGCCTGCGCTTTTGTCTCGGGACGGCGCACTTCGGCACGGCGGGGATCGCAGGCAGCAGCGATCCTTGCGGAATACTTATCTTTAAGCCTCCCGCAAAGCGGATTTTCCGCCGCCGTCGTTATTCTGGTTCCTGCGTATGCCATGTGACTGCGCTCCTTTCGGTTTCGTTATATCTTCTCCGCTACCCTGAGCTTCGCGCTTCTGGCTCTGGGATTTATTTCAAGCTCCTGTGCGGAGGGGAGGACGGGCTTTTTCGTTACCGACCGGACTATGGGCTTCTGTCCGCACACGCACACCGGGAAATCCGGAGGGCAGGTGCAGGGATTTTCGAGGAATCTGAACGTCTGCTTTGCTATTCTGTCTTCAAGTGAATGGAATGTTATCACAGCCGCCCTGCCGCCGACTTTCAGCCTTGTCACCGCCGCCTTGATCGAGGGCTCTATTGCGGCAAGCTCGTCGTTGACCTCTATTCTTATTGCCTGGAAGGTCCTTTTTGCGGGGTGCTGTTTTTCCTTATATCTTGCCGCCGAGGGGATCGCCGCGGTTATTATTTCCGCAAGCTCTCCGGTGGTCTTTATTTCTGCTGTTTTTCTGCACTCGACGATTGCGCCCGTGATGCGGCCCGCGAACTTTTCCTCTCCCCAGTCCCTGATGATGCGGAAGAGCTCGTTCTGTCCGTAGGTATTGACCACGTCGTATGCGGTTTTTGTCGCCGATCTGTCCATCCTCATGTCGAGGGGGGCATCGTGCATATATGAGAATCCGCGTTCCGGCTCATCCAGCTGTACCGAGGAGACTCCCAGGTCCCAGAGGACGCCGTCTATCTTTTCTATGCCCAGGCCGTCAAGCACCGAGCCTACGTCGCTGTAATTGGATTTGACGACCGTTGATGCCGTGCCGTACGCCGACAGCCTTTCTCTGCATCTTTCGATCGCTCTGTCATCTCTGTCGAGGCTGATGAGCCTTGACCCTGCGGGAAGCCTTTTCAGTATCGCTTCGGAATGGCCTCCGCCGCCTGCCGTGCAGTCAACGTAAATGCCGCCTCTTTCGGGGCACAGTGCCGATACCGCTTCCTCAAGGAGCACGGAAACGTGTGCGAACTCCATATTTCTTTCCTTTATCTTATATTCCGAGCTCGATCATCTGATCGTTTATGTCGGCAAGGAACTTATCGTCGTATTTTTCAAGAGGACTCTTGGCGCCGGGCCACAGCTCTACTCTGTCTCCGCATCCGATGAACGTTATATCGGATTCGATGGAGGCGAAATCCAGATGGTCTTTTTTGAGCATCACTCTGCCCTGCTTGTCGGGCTCCACCTTGGATGCGTTTCCGCAGAAGAATCTGGTTATGTCTTTCACCTGTGCCTTCGGCAGGCTTCTGAGCTTTTCCTGGAATTTCTCCCACTCGGGCATGGAATACGCCGAGAGAGATTTATCAAGGTTTACGGTGATGATGAAGGGAGAGCCCAGGTCCTCTCTGAACTCCGCAGGGAAAAATACTCTGCCCTTGGCATCAAGCGTTCTCGTAAAATTACCGACAAGGCCATTTTCGAACATTTCGTATTTCTCCTTTCTGCGTGTTTTCACCACTTTTATGGAACGATTATGCAACAACGCTCCACCGAGGTGTTTTTATTATACAATTACTTATTGAAAAAAGCAATACCTTTTTTGCACTTTTTTTAATAATTTTTTAATATTTCGCAAAATTTTTCGTTATTTCTGTCAATTTCTCCATCAAAAAGCGCCTTTTTCTACCATCGCCCCGATTTCCGGTCATTTGCGTGCATTTCCGCGCCTTTCCCGGTTCCGAAAAAAAGCGGAAACGCAATCTTGAAAAACGCGGGGGTTTGTGGTAGAATAAGGATGTAACAATATTTTTGAAAGGACACATATATGAAAAAACTGATCTCCGTTGTTCTTGCGGTGATGATGATATGCTCCGTTCTGACCGTCATCGCATCCGCGCAGAACTTTACCCACGATGATTCTTTCATCCTCGGTGACGTTGACGGAAACGGCTCTGTCAATGCAAAGGACGTGCTTTCCGCAAAGGCTCACATAGCCGACGTTACCATCAACGGACTTGCCTTCTACCCCGATCCCGCCGACATCACGGCAGACGGAAGCGTTCAGGCAAAGGACGTTTACTACATCAAGGCGCACCTTGTCGGTGTTCTTGATCTGGAGACCTTCGACAGCAGCGAAAGCGTTGCCTCCTTCCTTATCGGCGGCATCGACGTTTCCGAGTTCTGCATCGTTGTCCCCGCCGGAACGACCAAGAACGACAACATAGGCTTTGCCTCCTCCGAGCTTCAGGATTACATTGAGGAAGCCACCGGTATCGTGATCGACGTATGCAAGGGTGCGTCCAATGCAACAAAGGATCACGCCATCGTCTTCAACAAGGTGGAGTATGAATCGGAGCTTGGCCGGGAGCTGGGCTACGAGGGCTACAAAATGACCTTCTCCGACGGAAACCTCAACATCTACGGCACTCTCCGCGGAAACATGTACTGCGTTTACGACATTCTGTCGAAGTATCTGAAGTTCAATTTCTACTCCAACGATACCACCTTCATCAAGAAGTCCAGATGCGTTTCCATCCCCGCAGACATTGACGAGACCGTGGTCCCCGCTCTGCGCTTCAGATTCGTCCGTCAGTCCTTCGGCACTGCAGGCTTTGAATCCCGCTATCTTCCCATGAAGATAAACGGCACACAGCTTTACAGCCACGAGGAGGACTACAAGTACGGTCTTCTGACGGGTCCTCTGTTCATAAACGCTCACTCCTTCGGCTACTACTGGAAGATGTCCACCGGATATCAGTCACAGATGCTTGACGGAAAATCCGCCGAGTACCTCATCGAGGAGCTCAAGGGCCGTGCATACGATTTCGGCGTTGACAACGAAGAGGGACGCTCCGACTGGGGAAGCCTCGAGCCCTGGCAGCCCTGCGCTTCCAACGAAGAGGATTACAACACCGAGTTTGAAGGTCTTGCAATGACCATGCACATGATACAGACCTGGGGACACGCATTCCTGGAGACCACCTCCATCATGTCCTTCTCTCCCTGCGACAACATCGGCGGTCTGTGCACCTGCCGTATCTGCTCGAAGAAGGCTCAGGGCGGAACGGTTTCCGCCAACAGCTCCATCCGTCCCTGGCTCACCGCCAACTACACCGGTGACATGACCGTGGACGGAAGCCGCGTTACCTTCAAGGAAGAGCATCACTCCGGCGTATACGTTGACTTCATGAACCGTGCCGCATACGACATAACCCATGAAGAAAAGAAGTACTACACCGGCGTACACACCGATCCCGAAAGCGGTGAGAAATACACCCTGGATCTGGGTGATCTCGAAACCACTTACAAAGACGTAGACCTCATGGGTATCACCTACGACCTGTACGTTCCCGAGTCCGTGAGACCTGCCGAGAACCTGATCATCGTGTTCTGCGGTCAGGGCTGCAACCAGCACTACATGGGAACCGAGGACTGCGGAGACAACAAGACCGTGGTCGTCAACCAGTATTACACCAGAGAATACACCAACGTGGGCCCCAACGGCACCAACTACGCCATCAAGACATGGGCAGATCTCTGCCACGAGACCGGCGCCGAGCTGTGGTTCTGGTACTACCCCGTATCCTATCTCGCAACCATGGCACCCACGCCCTGCGTCACCAACATCTACAAGGACATCAAGTGGATGGTGACCGAGGCGCACGTTGACGGCATCTACTACGAGGGCGGCGGACAGACTTACGCCTTTGAGAACCTCAAGGCTCACATCGCCGCAAACGTACTCTGGGATCCCGACATGACGGACGAGGAATACGTTGAGATGGTGAAGGAATACCTCTACATCTACTACGGCCCCGGATATGAAAAGGTTTACAGCTATCTTGAAATGCATCAGGAATGCGGTGACGAGAGCGGAAGCTGCTACATCAACAACTGTTCTCAGCCCGACAAGATGTACTCCTTCGATTATCTTCTTGAGCACTACACCGAGATGAGACAGCTCCTGAAGGATGCAAAGGACATGACGGACAGCAGCACCCAGAAGAAGCGTCTCGACACCCTTATCGCAACGCTTGACACTGTGGGTCTCCACGCAGTTCATAACGACTGGTACGTCAAGGGCAATAACGTTGCCGGATACAAGGCTCTGTACGATGAGTTTGTCGGACTGGTTCAGAAATACGATCTGGACTTCGGCAACCCCGGCACTGTTGAAGCAGGCAACTACGAAACCGACGTATTCGAACAGGTGAACTATTAATAACAAAAAGGCATACCGCAACGGAGCGCACACATAGGGATTTTTTCGCCGCCGAACGGAAAGAAATATTTATAAAAAATATCAGGTGTGGTGGGGATTTCCCGAATAACTAATGAAAAAAATGACCGAAACTGAGGTTTCGGTCATTTTGTTATATCTTTCCTTTGTCCGTTCTGAACACCTGCCGTACCTTTGTACGGCAACGGTATTCAGAACGAACAATCAGCGGCGCCTCTCTCCCTATGTGAGGGCTCCTAATGCGGTATGCCTTTTCTCTTAAAGCAAAAAAAGAAGCCCCGCAGGGCTTCTTTTTATATTACCTTGGAGAGGAAGTCTTTCAGTCTGGGGCTCTTGGGATCGTTGAAGACCTCATCGGGAGTTCCCTCCTCGACGATGACGCCGCCGTCAACGAACAGCACTCTGGAGCCGACTTCTTTTGCAAATCCCATTTCGTGGGTGACGACCGCCATGGTCATTCCCTCACGGGCAAGGGATTTCATAACGTCCAGCACCTCGCCTACCATTTCGGGGTCCAGCGCGGAGGTGGGCTCATCGAAGAGCATGACCTCGGGCTCCATGCAAAGAGCACGCACTATCGCCACTCTCTGCTTCTGTCCGCCGGAAAGCTGGCTGGGATAGGAATCCGCACGGTCTGCAAGGCCTACCCTTTCGAGCAGCTCCATGGCCTTTTTCTCTGCCTCTCCTTTGGATTTACCCAGAAGCTTCATGGGAGCGATGGTCATATTCTTTAAGACCGTCATATGGGGGAACAGGTTGAAATGCTGGAACACCATGCCCATCTTCTGGCGGTGGAGGTTTATGTTGGTTTTGGGGTCGGTTATGTTTTCGCCGTCAAAGAGGATGGTGCCCTCCGTGGGTATCTCAAGGAGATTCAGAGAGCGGAGAAACGTGGATTTTCCCGATCCGGAGGGGCCGATGATGACCACGACCTCGCCGCGGGATATCTCGCAGTCTATGCCGTCAAGCGCCTTGACGGTGCCGTTCAGATAGTGTTTTTTAAGGCCTTCGACCTTTATAAGTACGTCAGCGCTCACTCTTTCTCAGCCTCCTTTCAAGCTTGCCTACGAGCCACGTAAGCAAAAGCACGATGACAAGGTATATGATCGCCACGGCAAAAAGGGGCATAAAGGGAGAAAACGTTCTGCCGCGGATACGGTCGCCCGCATAAGTAAGTTCGGCAACGCCCACGTAACCTGCAACGGACGTCTCTTTTATGAGCGCGATAAACTCGTTGCAGAGTGTGGGGAGAACGACCTTGAACGCCTGCGGGATTATTATATGCCACATTGTCTGGAAATAGTTGAAGCCGAGGCTTCGTCCTGCCTCAAACTGGCCGACGTCGATGGACATGATGCCGCTCCTGAATATTTCGGCAACGTATGCACCGGAGTTGACGCCAAATGCGAACATGGCAACGGGGATGCCGTTTGATGCGGATGCGAAAATGATGAAATAGCATATCATGAGCTGTACCACCACGGGGGTACCTCTCATTACGTTAAGATATATTTTGCATATCCCGTTGAAGAATCGGAGCAGATGATATCCGATACCGCCCCGGAGCTTCATGGACTCGCTGTTTTTATCGTAGGACGAGCGTATTGCCGCAACGATGATACCGATGACGATACCGATGATAAGTGCCACGGCGGTGATCTCGAGAGTTCCGAGAAGACCGTTCAAAAGCATCTTCCAGCGGTCGCCGTCTATGAAGTTGAGCGTGAACTGGGCCGAAATATCAGCCCACCATGTTTTCAGAGCTTCCAAATCGTTTTCCTTTCAGAATGTCTTAAAATGCGTAAAGGGAGTCCGGCAAAAGCCGGACTCCTCTAAAAGCGTATTGTCCGTTGATTATTCAGCGGGGATGTACTTTGCGATGATGTCGGCGATGGTGCCGTCCTCGGTGAGCTCGACCAGTGCCGCATTGATGTTATCGAGAAGCTCGGTGTTCTCTTTTGCAACACAGATAGCGTACTGCTCTTCGGTGAACGCACCGTCAAGGATCTTAAGACCTGCGGTAGCTGCAACGTAGGACTTAGCGGGCTCGTTGTCGATGATGACAGCGGTAACCTTGCCTGCTGCAAGTGCCTGAACTGCGTCGTTACCGTTCTTGTAGCGAACTACGTTTGCATCGCCGAAGCCCCATTCAGCGGGATCGGAGGAGCAGTAGATGTCGCCGGTGGTATCAGCCTGAACGCCGATAGTGATGCCTTCCTTAACGCCTTCGGGGTTGCCGTCAGCATCAAAGCCGGTGTAGAAATCTTCAAAGGAAGTGTACTCGCTGTCCTCTTTTACGATAACGGACTGGATGCCGGTAGCGTAGGAGTCGGTGAAGTTGATGGACTTAAGTCTCTCCTCGGTAACGGTCATGCCTGCCATACCGATGTCATACTTACCGGTCTGAACGCCGCCGATGATGGAACCGAACTCGGTGTCAACGATCTCAAGCTCTTTGCCCAGCTTCTCTGCGATCGCGCCTGCGATCTCAACGTCGATACCTGCGAAATCGCCGCTGTCGTCAACGAACTCGTAGGGAGGGAAAGAGGCGTTGGTGGCCATGATGAGCTTCGCGGACTCTTCCTCAACGGGAGCCGTGGTCTCATCTGCACTGTCGTCTGCGGGCTCTTTAGCCTCGCCGCAGGCTGCGAAGCAGCATGCTACCATTGCGAGTGCAAGAACAAGTGCTAAAAGTTTTTTCATTTTTGTTTCCTCCAAAAAAGGTTGTTTTTTTGTGTACGTGTAAGATTATACACACATGATATGCATTTGTCAATAGAAAAATGAAAATTTATTCTTTTGTATGATTATTACCTTGATTCATCGTGTTTTTTGTGCAAATCTACCGTGATTTTCACAAACCCGCCCGATTTCAGTCGGTTTTTCGGCGCATTTGCTGTTTTGCCGTTTCTCCGGATGGCGGTATACGGATGTGCAATAATGAAAAAATATTACATAAACTTGCATAAATTATCTTTTGTTTGCGTACGGTTTTTGAATGTTCGATGAATATATACAAAAAAGCAGACTGAATGTCAGTCTGCCTTTCGGATATTTATTTTACATGCGCGAAGTATACGAGAAGAATTACGCCGAGAACGATACGGTACCATCCGAACACCTCGAAGCTGTGACGGCGGACGTATCCCATGAGGAAGCGGACTGCCGCCATGGAGACGAGAAACGATACCAGGGTGGCAACTGCGAGCACGGCGATCTGCTCACCGCCGAATACAACGGCGCTTTCTCCCTCGATCATATCCTTGATAAACGACAGCACCTCAAGTCCCGATGCGCCTGCCATGGCGGGGATGGCGAGGAAGAATGTGAATTCAGCCGCCGCAGTTCTGGAAACGCCCAGAAGCGATGCGCCGAGGACGGTGGAGCCGGAGCGGGACGTGCCGGGTACTATGGAAAGCACCTGGAACATGCCGATGGCAAAGGCTTTGCCGTAGGTGATCTCGTCCGTGGAATTCACGAGGAAGGGCTTACCCTTTCTGCACCTCTCGATGATTATGAATGCGATACCGTATATCACCAGCGCCGCCGCTATGATCACCGGATTATCGGGAAGATCGATTCCGAGAAGCTTAAACACTATGATCGCAACGGTGCCGGGGATGGTCGCCACGAGGATCTTCGCCCACAGTATCCACGTTGCTTTTTTCTCATCGGAGGATTTCTTCGGAGAAAAGGGATTGAGCCGGTGGAAGAAGAGGATCACCACCGCAAGGATGGCGCCCAGCTGGATGACCTCCACCAGCATATCGCGGAACGCCTCCGACTGGTTGAGCGGGAAGAAGTTGTCAAACAGCAGAAGATGTCCCGTTGAGCTGACGGGGATCCATTCGGTGATACCCTCCACGATACCGAGAAGGAATGCTTTGAGAAGTTCAATGAGTAACATATATGTAACCTTTCTTATACTCCGCGGAGGATGTCGCCGGGCTTTACCTCGATAGGTGAGCGCACGGTGAATATCATGCCCGGATGGGGTGCGGACTCTATTTTTTCGCCCGCCTCGTTTTTCATTTCGGTGACGCAAAGCTTCATGCCCGTTTTGCCGGGGGTGAGAAGCTCCGCTTCGCTTTCGTCGAATATCTTGTTTCTCTGGATAAAGGCGGCAACACCGCCCGCCTCGCATCCCCCGATCGCCGTGGCGAGATACGCCTTTTCCCGGATATATCCGGGCTCGGTGACGAGGTTTGCATCCTCGTGAGGGCTCCTGAAGAAAAAGCCCGTACCGTATTCGCGGTGGGATACGGAATCAAGCTCCCGTCCGAGGAGAGGATCATAGACGTATTTTTCTCCGTCACGCATATAGGAATCCAGAGCCATTTTATACGTATTGGTGACTACGGCGGTATAGTATGCGCTGCGGACTCTTCCCTCCAGCTTGAAGCTGTGGATACCCGCCTCGCAGAGCTCCGGGATATGCTCTATCATGCACATATCCTTTGAGGACATGATGAAGGTATCGCCTCCGTCCTCGATGACGGGCAGAAGCTCTCCTTCTCTCTTTTCCTCTGCGATCTCGGTCTTTCTGGAATATATCCAGCGGCAAGGCTGGGCACAGGCACCCCGGTTGGCATCTCTGCCCACGTAGTGCTGTGACAGCAGACATCTTCCGCTGTATGCCACGCACATGGAGCCGTGGACGAAGCACTCTATCTCCATGTCGGCGGGGATCTTTTTCCTTATTTCTTTTATTGCTTCAAGAGACAGCTCTCTTGCGAGCACCACTCTTTTTGCTCCCAGAGAATACCACACGCGGCACGCTTCCGCCGACACCACGCTCGCCTGCGTGGAAACGTGGAGGGCAACGCCCGGCGCGCACTCCCGGAGCAATGCGGCGACGCCCAGATCGGACACGATCGCGGCATCCGCCCCTATCTCGCCGAGATATGTAAGGAATCTTCCAAGGTCGGCGTACTCGCCGTCACGGGGCATGATGTTCACCGTGACGTACATTTTCACGCCGTTTTCATGGCAGAAGGAGACAGCCTCCTTCAGCTCTTCATCGGTGAAATTGCCGCTGGCGGCTCTCATTCCGAAATGAGATCCCGCAAGATACACCGCATCCGCGCCGAAATACACGGCGGAGCGCAGTTTTTCAAAGTCCCCCGCGGGAGACAGGATTTCAGGTCTTTTATTCATAATCGCAGCAAAGCCTCACGGAAACGAAGGGGCGGACGAACTCGTCTGCGGCGGCCACGTGGAGAGGATGCGTTTTGTACGCGGCGTAAGCGTCGCTGTCGGTAAATTCGCAATAAAGCATCATATCTCCCGTGGACGTGGGAAGCATTTCGCACTCCACCTCTATTTTCAAAAGCCCGGGGATCTTCCCGGCAAGTGCCTCAAGAGCGTTTTCGGCATTTGTCTTAATTGCTTTCTTTTCCGCTTCGGAGTATTCATCCTTCAGCTTCCATATTATAACGTGTTTCATCCCGGCTCCTTTATACGTTCATGATAACGGGAAGTATCATAGGTTTTCTCTTTGTTTTATTGAACAGATATTTGGTGAGGCTTTCCTTGACGCTGTTCTTCATCTGCGTCCACTCGGTGACGCCGCAGTCCAGCGCATTTTCAAGAACGCCCGTGGCGATGGAACGGACCTCTTCCATCAGCTCCTCGGACTCTCTGACGTAAACGAAGCCTCTGGAGATGATATCGGGGCCGCTGACGATGGTATGCTCCTCCGTATCGACCGTGGCGACCACAACGATCAGGCCGTCCTGGGACAGATGCTTTCTGTCGCGCAGTACTATATTGCCCACGTCGCCCACGCCGTAGCCGTCGATGAGCACACGTCCCGAGGGGACCGTCCCCGCACGTTTACAGCTGTTCTCATCAAGCTCCAGCACCTCGCCGATATTCATGACGAATATATCGTCCGATGCCATGCCGAGGAATTCCGCCAGCTCCTTATGCTGCATAAGGTGGCGGTACTCGCCGTGTATGGGCATGAAAAATTTCGGGCGGGTCAGGTTGTGCATGAGCTTCAGCTCCTCCTGACAGGCATGGCCCGAAACGTGGACCTCGGGATCGTCGTGGTATACGTTTATCCCTCTCTTATAAAGCTCGTTGACTATTCTGCCGATAAGAAGCTCGTTGCCGGGGATGGCATGGGAGGAAAGCACCACTATGTCACGGGAGGTGAGCTCCACCTGGCTGTGGTCGGAAAACGCCATTCTGTAAAGGGCCGACATAGGCTCGCCCTGTGAGCCCGTGGTCACTATGGTTATCATATCCGGAGGATATTTGCCTATCTCGGAAACGTCTATCAGCACGTTTTCGGGAACGCTCATATACCCCAGCTTCACGGCGGCGCCGATGATGTTCTCCATGCTTCTTCCCGTGACGGCGACTCTCCTGCCGAACTTGACGCTGGCGTCTATTATCTGCTGAACACGGTGAACGTTTGAGGAGAACGTCGCGATGACTATTCTCTTATCCATATTGGTAAGGAATATATGCTCCAGCGAGGAGGCGATGGTCTTCTCGGAGGGAGTATAGCCGCCCCTCTCCACGTTGGTGGACTCGCACATGAGCAGAAGCACGCCTTCGTTGCCGTATTCGCCCAGTCTCGTGACATCCATCATGGAGCCGTCGATGGGGGAAACGTCCAGCTTGAAGTCACCTGAATGGATGACCGTGCCCACCGGAGTTCTTACGGCGATCGCGCAGGCATCCGCTATGGAATGGTTCACGTGGATGAACTCGCACTGGAATGCCCCCGCGCGGATGACGCTTCCCGCTTCCACGGTTATGAGCTTCGTTTTATCGAGAAGGTTCTCTTCACGGAGCTTGTTTTCAAGGATGCCGAGAGTGAGCCTCGTTCCGTACACGGGCGGATTTATCTGACGAAGCACGTAAGGAAGCGCTCCTATATGGTCTTCATGACCGTGAGTGAGGAATATTCCCCTTACCCTGTCGGCGTTCTTTTCAAGATAGGTTATGTCGGGGATGACCAGGTCTATTCCCAGCATATCCTCATCGGGGAATGCAAGACCGCAGTCGATGACGATTATATCGTCTCCGTATTCAAAGACGGCGATGTTCTTGCCTATCTCGTTCAGGCCGCCGAGCATCATTACTTTCAGTTTTTCTTTTGCCATTTTTTCTCCTTTCAGAGTCTTGCCGAAAACCGCAAAAAACCGCATAAAAGCGGCGGCATTCTTCCTTTGCGGTGTATGTCCGAGGGCGGCGGTACATACCAAAGCAAGACGGGTTATTTATTACCGAACGAACACTTACGTCAA
>JAZUGU010000006.1:0-2128 GCA_045641325.1 Candidatus Avispirillum sp. | reverse complement strand
ACTACAAGCCGTTCAGAGAAGCATTATCAGAAAGGTACGGTAATTAAAATGAAATCAAAAAACAAAGTAATATGGGGCATCATTCTGATTCTTGCCGCAGTTGCGCTAATTCTCCTCGCAGTTTTCCCGGATTTTTCTTTCGGAAGCATCTCGGTGTGGAAAATCATAGTCGGCATTCTACTTATATACTGGGGTGTCAGCGAGATCATAGACGGCAACGGCGCCGACAAGCTTGATGCTCTTATCCCTCTTGCCGTCATTCTGACCGTGTTTGAAAAAAACATCGCCTCTCTTCTCGGAAAAGATCAGGTATTTTCCGGATGGAAGCTGATAGTTGCCGCTATTCTTATCGTCATCGGTGTACGCACTCTCACCGACGGTTTCAAAATCGGCAAAAAGCACGCTCACACCTCAAAGCTGGGCGCCAACACAGTCTATCTTGACGCAACACAGAAGACACACACCGTCAACACAAAAATCAGTGCCACTGAGGTCTTCTTCTCCAACACCGACATGGTAAACGCCGATGACGAGATCACCCTCAACCTGAACGGGAATGCCTCCGCTATTGAGATCCACGTGCCCGAGAACTGGTATGTTGATGCGAAATTCGTTTCAGACAAAGCCTCCACCGAGATTCGTCCAAATCCGGAGGTATGGTCCGCAAAGCTCGTCATCACCGGCAGAGTGAAAATGTGCGCTGTTGAAGTTAAATAATTAACATTTTATACTTGTATTATCCCCGCCCCTGTGCTAAAATGATAAAAATGTTTTTCGAGGATATACGATGAAAAAAACACTGAAAATCATTTCTCTCCTGCTGGCAGTCTCCATGATACCTGTATTTTTCACATCCTGCAAGGATCCGAAATACGGAGACTATGACAGCACCGGAGAAAAATATGATATCTATCTGCCCGACTACGTGAGCGTTTGCAATTACACCGGCATCGAGGTGCCCGATATCTCCACCGAGCCCACGAAAGAGGATATCGACAACCGTATGATGCAGCAGATCACTCTGTACGCTCCCCGTACCGAAGATCCCGACCGAGGTGCCATCGCCGGAGACGTTGTTGACATAGTGACCGACTGCAAGTTCACAGACACAGGCGAAACATACGGCCTTCTCACATTCAAAAGAAACAGCAATGGATTCGGACGGGCTTTCTGTCTCGGCTCAAATTATTTCTATACCAAAGGCATCGACGATGCAGTTATAGGAATGCGTCAGGATGAAGAAAAGACCGTTAAGTTCAACCTTCCCGATCCTTATTATAAGGACCTGGTCAACTCCGGCCGTGAGGTTGAAATGACAATATCTCTCTCCTACATTGATGCCGTTGATTACACCGCCGCTGAATCAGATCCCAATTCCGTGACGGAAAACACGTTCTTCATTGATAATTTCGGTTATACGGAAGCGCAGTACCGTACGATGCTGGAAAACAAATTCCGCGAAGAGCTTGTAGACCTCTGCAGCAACTACAAGGTGATCCTCACATGGGATTACATCTGTGATAATTCCAAAATGAAAAAAGTTCCCGAAAAGGAATATAAGGAATATTACGATAAAGAGCTCGATTCAGCAAGAGCTGCTGCCGAAAAGGATGACAAAACCCTCGCAGAATACGTTAACGACGAATACGGATATGAGACAACAGACGAGTACTACGCATATCTGAAAGAGCTCTGCGAGAACAAATGCTTTGAGGAAATGATACTGTTCTACATTATCAGATGCGAAAAGCTCAAGCTCCCCGATGAATACTATGAAAAAGAGCTTGCGGAAATGGGAAAAGAATATCAGCTTCAGGACCTTGCTGATATCGAAGACTTCTTTGATTATTATTACGGTATAGACAACGTCAGAGAAACTCTTCTCTTCCAGTACACGCAAGAATGGATCGCAGATAATGCAAAAGTCAACGAGAAAGTCCACACGATGTACGGACTAAATAAATAATCATATTAAAAAGAGCCCCGGTACGGGGCACTCACTTAGGGATTTTTTCACCGCCGAACGGAAAGAAAAACAAGCATTAAAATCCAAGAACGGCGGGGAGTTCCCGAATATCTAATGAAAAAATGACCGAAACGAGAGTTTCGGTCATTTTATTATATCTTT
>JAZUGU010000005.1:0-30502 GCA_045641325.1 Candidatus Avispirillum sp. | reverse complement strand
CCCTTTCCTCGCCGTTTTTCGTGATCTCGGTGTAGCCGAAGTTTCCGCCGATAAAGGAAGCGTACTTATCCTTTTCGGAAAGGAATTCACGGACGAAATAGGAATCGAACACGGCATACACCTTGCCGTCCTCCTCAACGTATTCGCATCCCTCGTAGCCTTCAAATCTGCGTGAGGGCTCAAGGATCTTCATGGTGAAGTCCCCGTCTCCGTCCCAACGGTAGTACCAAAGCTCATCGGGCTCTGCCCACTTGATGCCGGAGGACGACCAGGTCGTGCCGAAGAAGTCCTCGGATGCCACCTCTTTTTCAAACTGGTCAAGAGCGTACGGCGTTTCTCCCAGCTCGGAGACTATAAGAGCGTATGCATAGTATGCGCCCAGCGAGTTCCAATGGTGGTCGTTTTTATAATAAATATCCTCGTACGCGGTGGGATCCGTGCTCTCCAGAGCGGCAAGCGCGTTTCTCAGGTTCAGGTATTCAAATCCTGCCTTCTTGCAGTCCTCATCGAGAACATCCCATATTCTGTCGGATGCTTCCATGCCGTACACGGAGGGGAGCTTCTGTTCCAGAACGTCCTGCTTTCTTCCCGCGAAAGCGGCAAGACAGCCGATGCCCTTTTCCTCCGCCGCCTTGATGAATCTGCCGGCGGAGGTGATATTGGTCGAAAGATTTTTCTCATCCGGGTAGTCGTTGCGGGCGATGAGATATCCGTCCTCTGCGAGAATGACGCTGTTGTTCTGGAGCTTCACCTGCCCCACCTCAACTGCCGCTTTCACACCCACGAAGAAATTGCGGAAGGGGAACTGGTCCGCCATATAGTCCGAAAATTCATCGGTCAGGTTGCCGGAGAAGAGGTTATCAAAGGTCATTGCGGGGGCTGTCTGCAGAGAGCGGTTCTCCTCTGCGGAGAAATCGTTATCGGGAAGCACCCAGAAGAGGATCGCAAATGCGAATATGAATCCGAGAGTCAGTATTATGAGAAGAATATTGGAAAATTTCGAGTCCTTTGAAAGGGACATCTGAAGATCCATATATTCCGCCGCCTCGGTGTCGGCGTCTTTTCTTTTCTTTACGTTTTCAGCCATTTTTCAAAGTCATACCTTTCTTTGCATTTGTGACGGTTCTTTGAATTTGCCGCCGCCTTTCGCGGCAAAAGTCACAAATGGGGTTTGAAAAAGCATACATGCGACACAGGTTTACTGTATTTTCAAACTAGAATCGGAAATACAGGAACGGGTTATAGGAGGAGTCCACCAGATATCCGGTACATACCACCAGTACTACCGCGGCGAGAACGCTCCACGCCGCTCTCGCGCCCTTTGAGCTCTCGTAGAACTTATAGTAGAGCTTCTTGGGCAGAGGTGTTGCGGCGATGCAGAGGATCACGATAAGGACGATACTGCGGAGAAGGTCGAAGTTCGTGACGGAGTTTGTAAACACCGCGCCGTTCCCTCCGAACATATATCCCAGATATCTGATCCCTGCCCCCATGTCCTCAAAGACGAACAGAAGCCAGCCGAACAGGACGAACACAAGCGTATAGATATGTGAGACGAACGAGGGCAGTTTTTTCAGCACCTTGAGGAGGAACGATTTTTCGATCAGAAGCAGAGCGCAGTAGTAAAGGCCCCACAGAACGTAGTTCCACGATGCGCCGTGCCACAGGCCTGTCAAAAACCATACAACCAGGATGTTGCGGTACATCTTGAACTTGGAGCAGCGGTTGCCGCCCAGAGGTATGTAAACGTATTCTCTGAACCATGTGCCCATGGAGATATGCCATCTTCTCCAGAATTCCGTGATGCTCTTGGAAACGTAGGGATAATAGAAGTTTTCCTTGAAGGTGAAGCCCAGCATTTTGCCGAGGCCTATCGCCATGTCGGAATATGCGGAGAAATCGAAATATATCTGGAAGGCATAGAAAATGATGCCTATCCACGAGCCCAGAACGGTGGGGGATACGGCGGATGCATCGCGGAAAGAATCCCAGAGCTCGCCGGCGCAGTTTGCAAGCAGTATCTTCTTGGCGAAGCCGCACACGAAGGTACGCATGCCGGAGGCGAACATATCTATGTTATGGGGACGGGAGCGGAGCTGGTCGTCCACGTCCTGATAGCGGACGATGGGGCCTGCGATGAGCTGGGGGAACAGAGTGACGTATGCGCCGAAGGAGGCGATATTTCTCTGCACCTTTGCGTCGCCCCGGTAGATATCGATGGTGTACGACATGGTCTGGAAGGTATAGAAGGATATACCGATAGGCAGTTCGATGTCGGCAAGGGTGGGTATGCTCTTCAGAAAATCAAAAGGAAGAAGCTGAAGGTTGGTGATGATAAAGGTATAGTACTTGAAGAACGCAAGGACCGAAAGGTTGAGCACGGCACTTGCAATGACGGCTCTCTTCGCCTTTTTCTTGTCCGTTTCTCTGTACTTGCCTGCATAATAACCGCACACGTAGTCGACTATTATGGAATACAGCATTATGACCACGTAAACGGGCTCGCCCCATCCGTAGAACGCAAGGCTCACAAGGAGGAGGACGATGTTTCTGAGCTTCAGCGGCACGATATAGTATATCAGTATCGTGAACGCGAAAAACAGAAACAGGAATTCAAGAGATGAAAAAACCATAATTTCTTCCTTTTTCTACATTTGGAATATTAAATCAGTTTATTATACCATATATTGAAGAAAAAATAAAGAGGGTAAGAAGATTTTCCGAGAAAAATCTTCTTACCCGAAAAGTGTATTCAGTCAATTTCCAGAACGCCGATTATTATCTTTTTCAGGCTGTTGGCATCGATCGCATTGAGCTTGCCGTCGCAGTTGATATCGGCGGGAACGGTGAGGGCGGGATCGGTAAGAGCCGCCGTGAGAAGGAGTTTCATCATATTGAGGTCCTGCACGTTCACCTTTTTGTCGAAGTTTAAGTCTCCCGGCATTACGTAATCGGGATTCTCCTCGCCGCAATATCTGCATACGCCGCGGTAATAAACGTGCCCGTGAGCGGAGAGGTCATACTTATAAAGAGTTCTCGTTTCAACGGTGAAGCCCTCTTTTTCGGAGAGAGGTTCATCCTGCCACTCGGTATCGGTCTCCGTCGGAGCGTAATCCTTATATGAAACTCTGTACACGGGAATGGGCTCCTGCCACCAGTAAACGTGAGGGCAGGCGGCGGCATTTACCACCTTCGCCGCGTCCTTTGACGTATCAAAGGGCGTATAGGTCGTCGTATAGAACGCATGGAAAACGTCGTATGCACGGTCACCGTCCCCCGCGGAGGTGCGGGTCCTGCTTATGAGAAGGTTTCCGGGGGTGCTTCCCGTATAGGAGGAGGAGCACCAATGCCAGTAGATATATCCGACCACCGTTTTGTCATCGGAATACTTCCTTGTTTTTGTATCGGAAACGGAAACGTTGTATTTCTTATATAAGCTGTTCCCGGTATCGAACCCTGCGGGGAATGATGCATACTCAACCGTTCCCTCTCCCGATACGGCGTACGAGCCGTCGGACAAGTATCTGTACTGCGTCTTCGTTTCGGCGAACTCATCGGGGACGGCGGAAAGCTTGTCGGGAAGCCAGTCCGTTTCGGTCTCGCCGTCAGCGAGAACGGCGTTTTCCGCATAAGTCCCGCACCGTTCACAGCGGTACAGCCCCACCGCATTTTCAAGGCAGGTGGGAGCGGAAACGATTTCGCAGAGCTTCACGGAATGGCCCATGGGGGATACGAATTTATCCTTGAAGTTATCTCCGCACGCGGTGCAGACGTGAAGGGTGAACCCCTCCCCGGTGCAGGTGGGAGAAACCTTTTCCTCGATATAGCTGTGCCCCGCCGTAGGCTTGGGATCGCCCACGTAGGAATCCGAGCATACAGCGCAGGTATAGGTGGTATATCCGTCGGAAATGCAGGTGGGGGCGGTCACCACGGGCACGTAGGTGTGGCCCGGTGCCGTTACTGTGTTGCTGTTAAAAGTCTCCCCGCATCTCGCACAGGTATTTACGGTGTATCCGTCGGTCGTGCAGGTGGGAGATACCACGGTTTTTCCGTAATCATGTCCCAGAGGCTTCAGATCGTATCTGTAAAGCGTTCCCGTTTCGCAGATCCTGTCTCCCGCATCGGGCAGCGGCTCATCCTGCCACTCTCCGAAGGAGGTCACCTGCACCTTTTCGTAGTCGGTATAATCGCAGGCGTAGACCGTGATGGGCTCCTGCCACCAGTAGGTGGTATGGCAGGCTTCGGCGTTTTCGATCTTTGTGCCGTCCTTTACGGGATCGTACTCGTAATACGTTTCGGAATAGAAAGCGTGGAACGTATCGTATTCCGCAGAGGAATGAGTATCGATATAGAGATTGGTGGGAGTGGTAACGTAGTTATATGCGGAGCGGCACCAGTGCCAGTAGATATATCCGGCAACGGTTTTCTCGGAGGAATACCTGCGCGCGGTGTTTTCCGTTTCCGTATCCTCCGCTTTCACGTTATAATCGGTATAAAGCTTATTCGTTGTATCAAAGCCCTCCGGGAATTCTGCCGTGAGGACAGTGCCCCGTCCGGTTTCCCTCAGTTCATCCTCGGTATCTCCCGTGGAATATCTGTATCTGGTTTTCGTCTGCGCCGCGGACTCCGGCATGAAGGAGAGCGGATCTGTCATCCATTCGGTGACAACGTCCGCGTCCAGAAGCTCCATCTCAACGGTTTTGCCGCACTTGGAGCAGAAGTAATCTCCCTTACCGCGTGCGGTGCAGGTGGGAGCGCCTGTTATCGCCGTCAGCGTCCATTTATGGCCCGTGCCGCCCTCGCCCTCGCAGGGCTCGATCTGCCACACGGCGTAAAGTGTGATATCGCCGTTATAGGAGAAGCTCGCGCCTGCCTTATATTCGGCAGTCACGGCATCGGGGGACGATGCCCAACCCAGAAAGACATATCCGGGAAGCTTCGGGACGGCGGTGCTCAGCTTCAGCGCCGTGCCGTGGCTCTTTTTCTGTGCGGCGGGAGCGCCCGTGCCGCCGTTGGCATCATAGGACACCGTATAGGTGGAGATATTCACAAGCTCCCATATCTGGTTTGAAGCACCGGTATAGGTCTTCACACAGACGTTTGAGCTGTCGGTATCGAGAACGCAGGAGATGTTCGCGGCGCTTCTCACAACGTATCCGCCGGTGGCAGACTGGAAAAACCACTGCTGTGAAACGTCGTCCGTGCAGTCATAGAGAGTGACGTTCTTGCCGCTTTCGACCGTGCTTGCATACACGTTGACCATTCTGCCCGCCTTCGAGCAGTCGGCCTTTATGCTGTAAACCGTGCCGTACACCTTTTTGATGATGAACACGGTGGAATTACCCGCCGAAGAGGTGAGCTCTATATTCTGGCCGTTGGCATCCCCTGAATCCTTCACGGAAAGGTATTTCCCGGTGGCCTTGTTCTTGAGGCGATAAACGCCCTCGGACACGGTGGAATAGGAGTTGCTGTACAGAGGCCAGTATTTCGATTTTGCCAGATTGCCGCGCTTCACCGACATATTGGCGGTATCCGCCGGGCGTTCGAAATAATAGCACCAGTGATATGCCGCATCATACGCACCGTCCGCATTATTGGTGACGCCCTTTATGTATTTGAGGATCGAAGCGCCGGAATTTTCCAGCTCGTATTTCAGATACCAGAGCTGGCCGTCAAGCCCTCTCCAGTCATATCCCTTTTTGTTGCAGTAGTCCTTCAGCGCATCCCAGCGGGAATTGTGCCACTGGCAGATTCCGTAGCTTGTGCCATTATCACCGAGGATGGTGGGATCAAATCCCGATTCCCATTCGATATTGGCGAGAATTCCGCACACGGCGGCGGTGTTCAACCCCATCTGATTCTTCAGAAAATCGGCGATCTTCGCCTCATTCGCCCCGATGGCGGCGGTATTCAGCGGCAAAAAGACACAGCCCCCGCAAAGAAAGCTTATGCAGAGGATAAGGCAAAGCGCTTTTTTCAGTACTTTTTTCATACGGTATCCTTTACTCATCAATGCCGTTTTTACGATAATCCTTGATTATATATTTGGGTCTTCTTTTGTTTTCGGTGTAATCCTTTGAAACGTAAGTGCCGACGATCCCGATAAATATGCACATGATGCCCCACAGCAGGAGTATCAGCGCAAAGAGCACTCCGTTTGAAAACTCCGTCAGCGTGCCCGAGATCAGCTTTACGATGAAATATACCGCCGATGCGGCTATCGCGAGGATCCCCGCCCGCGCGGGTATCTTCAGCGGGGAAACGGAATAGTCGGTGATGCCGTCCACGGAATAGCGGAACAGCTTACGAAGTGACCAGGTGCTCTTACCCGAATTGCGCTTATCGGCAACGTAGGGGAGATAATAGGTTTCAAACCCCACCCAGGAGAAAATGCCCTTGGAGAAACGGTGGTATTCCGGCAGGGACAAAATCGCCTCCGCCACGCATCTGCGGAAGGTGCGGAAATCGCTGGCATCGGGATGCAGCTTCACCTCGCCCATCCTGTTTATCAGCTTATAGAAAAGAGATTTCGCAACTTTTTTGAATATGCCTTCCCTGCGCTTTTCCTGGTATGCGGCAACGCAGTCGTACCCGGGATCATCATCGAGGATACGCACCATTTCGAGAACGGTCTCCGGCTTCTGCTGAAGATCGGCATCTATGATGGAAATATATTCTCCTCCCGCCTTTTCAAGACCTGCCAGCATTGCGGCCTCCTTGCCGAAATTGCGGGAAAAGGTTATGACGCTGACGCACTTCTCCTCCGCGTGAAGTTTCAGGAGCTCTGCCTCCGTACCGTCGCCGCTTCCGTCGTTCACAAAGATCACCTCATACGAGCCGATCTCACCGGAAAAAGCACTGCGGCACGCCTCAAAGAAGGGGCGCACGTTATTCACTTCGTTATAACAGGGTACGATCAAAGACAGTTTCAAATCAGAATTTCCGTTTCTTTTTTCAAATTGAAAAGAATATGATTTCTCTCCATTAAACATTATACCCTTTTTTCCTTTCAAAGTCAAGCAATTGGCCGATTTCTCTTGACAACGAGGCAATAATCTGTCAAAATGGATTTAGCTCAAAAAGGAGGCTACCTCAAATGACAGAATATAGGCCCGAACTGATTTTTTCCGAATGCATCGGCGACGGAGACTACCCCTGCGAGGATACTTATTCTCCCACGGCAGGCAGGATACTGATCCCCATCAACATTCCCGACACGCACTACACCCTCATCTCCGATGACAACGGTGTGACCTTCAAGCGTACCGATTACGAAAAGCACGTAAGATACGAAAAGTTTATAGAGCTGTCCGACGGCACGTTCATGGCTTTCGCGTATGGCAGCGCTTTCTCCGGCAAGTTCTACGATTTCACCACCAAGGAGGACGTTCCCTTCTGTATCACCATATACAGAGCAAAGTCCTTTGACGATATTCTTGCAAACAAGGTTTCCGTACAGTTCTACCCTATGACGATCCCGGGCCTCACCTTTGGTTTCGGCGACTCCGGAAACCGCCACACGGGCTGCTTCTCCGGCTGGAGAGAGCTTTCCAACGGCGATATCTACTGCACCATGTACGGCCAGTTCCGTGACGACACCACCCTTTGCCCCTATTTCCAGAAGTACGGTAAGTACGACTTCTATCTGTACCGCACCTGGGCGATAGTTTCCCACGACAAGGGCGCAACGTGGGAGTTTGCCGGCACTATCGCCGACTGCCAGACTTATCCCATCGAGGACGTGAACGCGGAGGGATACTGCGAGGCTGACATCGAGGAGGTTTCTCCCGGACATCTGGTATGCGTGCTCCGCACCCAGGGCCACGAGGTATTCTCCCCCATGTACGTCTGCCATTCCTACGATTACGGCAAGACCTGGTCCGCACCCAAGCTCTTCTGCGACTGGGGCGTTCTCCCGAGGCTGAAGAAAATGTCCGACGGCACTCTCGTATGTGCATCCGGCCACTGGCACACCATGTTCATTTTCTCCGACGATGACGGAGAGACCTGGTCCGAGCCCTTTATCATTGAGCCCTGCGACGGTCTGTGGGACAAATCCGCTACCGGTTACGTTTCGTACTGGGAATCCCGTCCCGGTGAACTGACCATCATCTATGCCGATCCCAAGGAGGGCATCGCCGAGGATGCTCCAGAATACCACAAGAGAAGGCTTTACAGAAGAACATACAAAATCAACAAGGCATAAATAAAGCCGCCTAAAGGCGGCTTTTTTATTTCTTGATGTATCTGAAAATCGCCATAACGGGAAGATAGAGCTTTTTGAGAAGGAGCCCGAGGATTATCTTTCTGTTCTTCGGCATGGCGGAAACGTAAGGATTTTTCATGATATTCCTGCAGTTTTCGAAGGTATAGCTGCGGAATTCTCCCACCAGAGGATGTGACGGTGATGCAGACCTGAGCACTCTCACCGTGGCGGATACAAGCACGTGGTCTACCGTCAGAAAATCAAGCTCGTCACGGTATTTTTCGTATATGCCCATTTCCGTGAAGAACGCTTTCAGGTCCTCCATGGCATCGATTATCTCGCGGTTGCGCTCCACGTTCTTATTGTTCATGATGGAGCCCTCACGCCGGAGGTAATTATAGAACGGGCGGTCAAGATAGACGGCGGTCCGTGCCGCGCCCATCAGTTTCACCGTGGTCCGTATATCCTCGTACCACACTCTTTCGGGGAATCTAATGCCGTTATCACGGAAAAGAGACGCCCTCACTATTCTTCCGCACGCCATGGGCGCTCCGGTGAGAATGGATTTATGCTCCTCAACCGTGAACGGTTTTCCGTCCTCCGCATCGTATCCCGTATATGAAAGCTCTCTGCCGTCCTCGGACACGCCGCGGGCGGCGAACAGGACCACGTCGCACCCGAAGCGATCAACGGCACGGCACAGCTCCTCCACGGTTTCGGGGATGACCGTGTCGTCGCTGTCAACGAAGCAGAGATATTCGCCGGATGCTTTTTCGATGCCCGTATTGCGCGCACCGCCCAGGCCTTTGTTTTCCTGGTGGACAACGGTGATCTTCCCGGGATTCTTTACAGCATATTCATCGCAGATCTCTCCGCTTTTATCGGTAGAGCCGTCATCGACCGCGATGATCTCAAAATCGTCCGAGGTCTGGGAAAGAAGAGAGTCAAGACACGCCCCGACGTACTTTTCCACGTTGTATACGGGCACTATCACGCTTATTTTCGGCATTTGTCTATATTCTCCTCTCTTCTATATATTTTAGTCAATTGTCTATTATTGTTTATCCTTTATGCGGCGCCACCTGAACAAGTCTGTCAGCTTCACGTTTTCCTTTACCGCAGTCTGGTAATAAATGTACGCCAGAACCACGGAAATGTATATTGAAACGTTGGGGCGGCGCAGCACGTTTCCGGAGAACTGGGATATGCCCATCGCCAGCGCAAATACGAGGGCGATGGCACCGTTCTCCACGGTGACGGTCTTTTTGAATCTGGTCACGACCGCCGTCAGTATGAGCAGTGCGAAGTATGCGAGGAAGAGAATATAGAGCGCAAATCCCACGTATCCGCTGTAATAGAACACTGCCGGGAAGTCGTTCTCCAGGTCGTAAATGACCAGAGTGGTTTCAGCCTCCCTCGTTTTGGGATTTATCTTTTCCGAAGTCTGATAGAGCTTTGAGAACTCGTATCCGAAGCACCTGGTGAACAGGTCGGAATCCTCCCACTCCATTTCGGCAAAGAAGCGTTTCTGCTGACGCATATCAAGAAGGTTGGATACCACAAGGCTGAAATCGTATTTCTCGAACACTCTTTCAAAGCCGAAGCGGTCAACCATATTATACATGTATTTGGTGTACAGTCCTCTGATATTATGCTTGGTCATAGTATCGAGAGAATCGTAGATCTCCCATGAGATATTGTTGTCAAGATGCATTTCCTGGACGTCCTCAACGTCGTCCTCCGCCATCTCGATGATCTTGTCCACGTCGTCCTGCTTATATCCCATCAGTTCGCTGTGATGGTCACGCACGGCATATACGACGGACGCCTTGTAGCACACCAGCGAAAGCACAGCCAGCGCTATCAGCACGAAATAATACACCTTTCTCTTCTCGCCGGTGATTATCATCAGCACAGCCATGGCAAGGAAAATGAGGGAGATGGAATAGTAGTCCACCTTGGTGCCCACGAAGAACAGGAACGCAAATCCCAGGAACGCCGTGAAATAGAACTGCCATTTATTGAACTTTTTATATGCCAGATAAAGCACCACGGGAACAATGAATGCAACGATGGCACTCTGCGAGTTATGTACTGCCGCCCAGCCCATAACGCCTCTGCTCATCGCAACGTAGGTATACACCTGCGTGCCGGTGATGTAGGAGAGGAACACGGAATGCAGGAGCAGAACGAAGTTCACGAAGAACGCCTTCTGCACGTATTCCGGGATCTTATCGTTCTTTTTGAAAAAGGTTATGAAAGCGAGACAGAACAGGGGAAGATGGATAAGTCTCAGATAGTTGCTGAGATCGGAGTAGATGGAGATATACCCCGTCGGCGATCTTAAGCAGCCTATCATATGCAGTATCCAGTATCCTCCGACAATGCCTGCCGCTATGAAATAGATGCCTTTCTTATCGGAGACAAGGAACGCATAGAGCATGACTGCCGCAAACATTGCGAAGCGGAACAGGGTGGTAAGGGAGGTCCATTCCCACTCGGTCGCCCAATAGGAGATCACGTCCAGAACAGGCTGTATCACCAGCAGGGCAAACACCACTCCGGGCACGTATTTTTCAAGAGAAGGCTTCCATGATTTTTTAAGCTGTGCGCAGTTTTCCATTTTCTTATATCCTATCGCTGAATTTGGCAATTATCGCGTCTGCGATCCTTTCGGATGCGTGTCCGTCGCCGTAGGGGTTTTCCGCTCTTGCCATTTTTTCGTACTCTTCTTTATCGGAAAGGAGCTCGTCTATCATGTTGAAAATAACGTTTTCATCCGTTCCCGCGAGCTTCAGTGTTCCCGCTTCCACGCCTTCGGGACGCTCCGTGGTATCACGGAGAACGATGACGGGCTTGTGGAGGGAGGGAGCCTCCTCCTGGATCCCGCCGCTGTCGGTGAGGATTATGTAGGATCTTGCAAGAAGATTATGGAACTCCACCACCTCAAGAGGCTTTATGAGTCTTATTCTGTCCATGTTTCCCAGCACCTCGTTTGCGGCGCTGACGACTGCGGGATTCAGGTGGACGGGATATACGATCTTCACGTCGGGATATTTCTCGCATATCTTCCGGATCGCCCGGAACATTCCTCTCATGGTATCGCCGATATTCTCTCTGCGGTGAGCGGTGAGAACGATGAGTCTGGAATCCTTCGCCCATTCTGTGACCTCGTCGGAATAGTCGTCTCTGACGGTGAGGCCCATGGCATCAATGGCAGTATTTCCGGTGACGTACACCGTCTCCGGGTCCTTGCCTTCGCCAATCAGATTATTTTTACTTTTCTCCGTAGGCGAGAAGTTCATATCCGCAACGGTCCCGATGAACTGGCGGTTGATCTCCTCCGGATAGGGAGAATATTTATTGTAGGTCCTGAGCCCCGCCTCAACGTGACCGACGGGCACTCTCTGGTAAAACGCGGAGAGAGCCGCGGCAAATGCGGTGGAGGTATCTCCGTGCACCAGCACGATATCGGGCTTCACCTCTTCGATAACGCGGTTCATGCCCTCCAGAACGCCCACGGTGATATCCGTCAGCGTCTGTCCGTCCTTCATGATATTAAGGTCGTAGTCGGGGGTGATATCAAAAGCGCCCAGCACCTGGTCCAGCATCTGACGGTGCTGACCGGTGACGCATATCACGCTCTCGATTTCTTTTCTCTTTTCCAGTTCCTTTACCAGGGGCGCCATTTTTATGGTTTCCGGCCGGGTGCCGAAAACCGACAGCACTTTAATCATCAGTCGTTACCGAACAGAGTGTTCAAGCCCTCTGTGACCTTTCTGTTGTAATCGCAAAGCTTATCAAATTCTTTATTTTCATTTTTCGCCGAGGCGAGCATGGCCTCCGCCACGTCGTCGTATCCCGTGATACCGTCGTTGTATTTCTCCAGATGGCGGGATATTATGACGGGAAGCCCCAGTGCCTTTGCCTCCCAGATGACGATGCCCTGCCCCTCGTATCTTGAGGTGAGGACGAACACGTCGCATTTCTTTTCATAGGGGAACGGATTGGGCTGATTCCCCAGGAACGTAATTTTATCGTAAATATCCAGCTCCCGAGCCAGGTTTTCGAGGTTTTCTCTCTCGTCACCGTCACCGATAAGGCACAGATGAACGTCATCTCTCTTTTCGGTGACCTTTTTGAATTCACGAAGCAGGATATCGTATCCCTTCTCAAAGCTCAGCCTGCCTACGGAAACGAAATTGAGCTTCTCCGGGTCGGGCTCGAAGCTCACTTCCTGCGATGCTTTTCCGAAGATCTCATCGGTATCGATATAGTTGCCGATGACGGATATCTTCATATCCCTGTATTTTTTGCTGACGCAGGGATAGAATGATTCCTTAACGCCGCGGGATACTGCCACCAGCTCGTCAAATCTCTTGAATTTGCCGCGGGACAGCGCCCAGTTGACTTTATATCTGAATTCCACGCGCCGCTTTATCTGCACGTCGCTGTGGAGCCACATGACACGTTTTTTCGCTTTGACCTTCTGCGCGCCTGCCGCACATTCGTGCCAGAAGCTGTTGAAATCCACCGCCACGTCGTACTCTTTATCAAGATCTATTTTCGGAGTATAGAGCGCATAGGTGATCGAATAGGGGAGGTATTTCAGCACGATGGGAGCACGGGGCAGCTTTGTTATATGGACGTTTTCGCCGAAGTCACGGGCAAAGAACTCGCCTTCGTCAAAGACGAAAAGGTCAACGTCGTATTCCTGCGGGTCCAGGTTTGACAGAAGATTGATAACGGACTTCTGCACGCCGCCCACTCTCAGATCGCTCTGAAAGATCGCAATTTTTTTCATATTCCACTCCGAAGATTTTATACGGACATTTTGTGGCACATACCGTCGGTGATGACGGCGTATGCACGGTACGCCGCGAAGGTGAGAGCAGCGGACAGAAGACCGCTGATGATCCACACGGCGGGATAATATTTCATGATGATCGTCTGGGCGAAGTTCATCGCCACGGCAAGGAACAGGAAGATGAACAGGAAGACGAGGACCTTATCGGCACGCTTCTTTTCACCTGCCAGCCGCTCTGCCTCCGCCGCATATGAAGAAATGGATCTCTTTATGCACAGGGCAAACATCACGGCACCGACGCAGAACATTGCCGCCTCGATGACGGAGAATATCTCGATGGTCCTGTACATTTCGGCTGATTTGCCGATATCGTGGAGAGCCCACTCGGGGCTGTATCCCTCGGCGGCGAAATTTCTCTGGAGCGAAAGGCTCACAAATGCGAGGACCGCCCACGCCGCGTCCGCGCAGATACCGGTGACACGGTATTTTGCAGGTGCTTCCCGAAGAAGGAGGAGTGCCGCCGCAAAGAGGATCGCCGAAATGAAATTGGGGAGCATATTGACGTGATCGGTATAGAAATTAAGTGTGAAAGCGCACGCCGCCACGGTGAGACCTGCCGCCGTCTTCAGTCTGTCGGAGGCCATATGCAGAGGATATGCCAGCACTTCGCTTTCATATTTTTTCTCAAGGATCCCGCAAAGCTCTTCGTCTTTTGCAAGGCTTACGTTGAGTTTTATAAATTTCACCGCCCACGGAACGGAGACGGCAAGGACCACGATCGTCCCGAAGATGTAATAAAGGTTTGTGAACTGGGACCAGACGGACTCGGAGGAGCCGTACACCACGGAGCCGCCCTCTCCGGAGAGAGTGGGGGCAAGGGGCAAAACTGCCGCCGCCTGCCGCACGAAAAACGATACTGCCGTAATGGTTTTAAGCCCCGCAGGGTCTTTTGTACAGTTTTCGCTTCCGTGGCGGGATACGAGATATCCGAGCCCCGAGAGCAGCCCGAAGAACGCGGGCAGGAAAATGACTGCCTCCGCTATGGCAAACGAGAACGCAAGGAGAAGTCTCGTTATATCGCTCATCTGGGGAAAGGTCACCCATATCACGGCTTTCCCGGCGGTGACGGCGCAGAGCATGATAAATCTCTTTCTCGCCTCACCCAGATAATCCTCGATTTTAGAGAGAGTCGATACCGCAATGATGATAAGGAGACACCCGATAAAATCCGGGATGTGATCCTTTATGTTTATCATGGGATTCACGAAAAACAGACACGCCGCCGCAAGTATCAGAAAATTCTTTTTCATCGTTTTGATCCTTTATCAGTCCTCGTCGGGCAGGTTCGCTCCGCAGCATTTCTTGTATTTCTTGCCGGAGCCGCAGGGGCAGGGATCGTTTCTTCCCACTTTTTCGGATTTCTTTTTCACCACGGGCTGGCGCTTGAGTGTGCCGTCTCCGCCGGAACCGGTGCTGACGGGCTTTGCCACCTGCTCACGCTTCATCGCCTGAGGTCTCGGGATAACGGACAGAAGCATTCTTACCGTATCGTCACGGATCATGGTGATCATCTCGTCAAAGAGATCGCTTCCGTATATTCTGTATTCGCTGATGGGGTTACGCTGTGCGTATGCCTGCAGGCCTATGGACTCCATGAGAGAATCCATGGCTTCCAGATGATCCATCCACTTGGTATCCACCTGGCGGAGCAGAACAACTCTTTCCACCTCACGGAAGGTCTCCTCACCGAAGAGGTTTTCTTCCTTGTCCAGATAGAGCTTCATGGCACGGTCAAGGAGCTGCTTGCGGATACTGTCACGGATCTCTGCGGGTGTTCCCTCAAGATCTTTGAAATCGTTTTCCGTGCAGAGCAAGCCGTTATATTTTCCTTTGAGGCCCTCAAGTTCCCAGAGGCTCATATCCTCCTCGTGAAGGAACTGGTCCACGGCATCGGAGATGGTGCCGTTTATCATATTTATCATCTTGTCGCGGAGGCTGCCGCCGTCAAGCACTTCCTGTCTCTGCTTGTAGATGACGGTTCTCTGCTGATTCATGACGTCGTCGTAGGCGAGGACGTTCTTACGTCTGTCAAAGTTCTGGCCCTCAAGCCGCTTCTGCGCTGTCTCGATGGAGTTGGAAAGGATTTTCGCATCGATGGGGGTATCCTGGGGGATGCCCATTCTCTCAACCAGGTTAAGCACTCTTTCGCTTCCGAAGAGGCGCATCAGGTCATCCTGAAGGGAGAGATAGAATCTTGATTCGCCGGGGTCACCCTGACGGCCGGAACGGCCGCGGAGCTGGTTGTCGATACGGCGCGCATCGTGGCGCTCCGTGCCGATAACGAACAGACCGCCCGCCTCGCAGACCTTTTTCGCCTCGGGCTCTATCTCTTTCTGATATTCGTTATAAAGCTCTCTGAAGTGGGCACGTGCGGCAAAGACCTCTTCGCTGACGGACTGGGACGAGCCCGTTGCCAGCATGATGGTCTCCTCCTCGTAGCCCTCTTTTCTCATGGTGACCTTTGCGAGGAATTCGGCGTTGCCGCCCAGCAGGATATCGGTACCGCGGCCCGCCATGTTGGTTGAGATGGTGACGGCGCCCAGTTTACCTGCCTGAGCTACTATTTCCGCTTCTTTCTCGTGATACTTTGCGTTCAGCACGTTATGAGGGATGCCCTCTGCCTTCAGCTTTTTCGACAGAAGCTCGGATTTCTCGACGGAAACCGTACCTACCAGCACGGGCTGGCCCTTTTCGTGGCATCTCTTTATCTGCTCGATAACGGCACGGTCCTTGCCCGCCACGGTGGAATAAACCACGTCGCTGTGGTCCACTCTTATCATGGGCTTGTTGGTGGGGACCTCAACTACGTCCAGATTGTATATTTCACGGAACTCGTCTTCCTCGGACAGGGCGGTACCGGTCATGCCGGAGAGCTTCGTGTACATACGGAAGTAGTTCTGGAAGGTGATCGTTGCGATGGTGCGGTTCTCTCTCTGTATCTGAACGCCCTCTTTGGCCTCTATCGCCTGGTGCAGGCCGTCGGAATAACGTCTGCCGGGCATGATACGGCCGGTAAAGGTATCAACGATGAGCACCTCGTTGTCCTTGACAACATAGTCGGTGTCCAGCTTCATGATGCCGTGGGCGCGCATTGCCTGATATATGTGATGGGAGATATCCGCATTTTCGGGATCGGAAAGGTTTTCGATCCCGAAGAATTTCTCCGCTTTTGCGATACCGTTGGCGGTCAGCGTGCAGGAGCGCGCCTTTTCGTCAACGATATAGTCCTCTTTCACGTCATCGTGCTCTTCCTTTTCGTTCAGCTCCTTGATGACGAATTTCGACATGGAGCGTACAAGGGAATCAGCACGGTCGTACAGCTCGTCCACCTCGCTGCCGTGGCCGGAAATGATAAGAGGAGTTCTCGCTTCGTCGATGAGGATGGAGTCCACCTCGTCAACGATGGCAAAGTTGTGGCCTCTCTGGACCAGGTCTTCTTTATAGGTGACCATGTTGTCACGGAGGTAATCGAATCCCAGCTCGTTGTTGGTGCCGTAGGTGATATCGCAGTTGTATGCCGCCTGCTTTTCTTCCCTTGTCTGATCGTGTACCACAAGTCCCGTGGTAAGGCCTAAAAATTCATGGACTCTGCCCATTTCCTCCTGGCCCATTTTCGCAAGGTACTCGTTGACGGTGACAACGTGCACGCCCTTGCCCTCAAGCGCATTGAGGTAGCAGGGGAGAACTGCCACAAGCGTTTTTCCTTCACCTGTCTTCATCTCGGCGATACGGCCCTGGTGAAGAAGGATGCCGCACATGAGCTGAACACGGAAAGGCCTCTTTCCGAGAACTCTGTCCGCCGCCTCGCGCACGAGGGCATACGCCTCGGGGAGGATATCTTCAAGCGTGTATCCGTCGGCGAGGAGAGCCTTGAACTTGTCCGTCATGCCTCTCATTTCCTCGTCGGACATTGCTTTATATTTATCTGCCAGCGCTTCGATCTTATTTACGGTGGGTATTATCTTTTTGATCTGATGATCGCTGTATGTGCCGAATAATTTGGTTGCAATACTCATCTGTAAAGCTCCTGAATTGAATATATCTTTCTAATATATCATTATACTACATATTGAAGCTTTTTCAAATAGTTTTTGTTAAATTTTTTCTCTATATTGTTGTTTTTTTCTTTTTTGACACGATATGATGTATTTCAAAGAAAAAAGTCCCCCGACCGCAGTCGGGGGATTCCGGTATTTATTTCAATTCCACCAGCACGGCTTCTTCCGGTTTGAAGTAGTCGTCCGTATTGCTTGAAAGCCCGGAGGCTTTCCACGCACGGTCAAAAGGTATATCTTCCAGATTGCTCAGATAAACGTAAGTGGTATCCTTTACGGCGCCGTTCAGTCTGCCGGTTATCTCGAGACGGTATTTATATTTCATGTCGCCCAGCCGATAAGTGCCGTCCGGGAGCTTTACATACGTATTTAGGTTTCCGTATATGACCTCGTAGGGCTCGAAAACGGTTCCCTTTTCAAAGAAATGATAGGTTTCGCCGCTCTCCTCCCAGACAAGGTTTTCGCCGTCCTTTTTCATCTTTCCGAAGAGCTCGCCGTCATCGTAACAGAGCACTATCTCGCCGTTTTTGCCGTTGAGATAATACCCGGAGGGATCATAGTCCATGTTGAGCCTCAGCATGATACTGTACCGCTGAGTTTTCGTGTTGAGAGAAACGGTGGAATAATCAACGCCGTCCATATCTCCCGAAACGTAAAACCGGTCGTAAATGCCGCTGCCGGAGTACACGATGGGCGGGGTGAACTCCACGTAGTTCTCCGTTTCATCGAAGTTTCCCAGATACAGTCTGTATTTTACACCGTCGGTGAGCCTGATACCGCCGAGGTCGTACCTCATCATGGTCTCGCCGCCGGGAAGAAGCTGGTACAGCACGTCGTTATATACCCACTCGCCGGAGGCGTCCTCCCAGCCGTTTTCCGTTTCACGGACAAGATTCGCATATGTGCAAAGGTCGTATTCCTCATCCTTATTGTTCTTCCAGAGGACCTGTATATGGGTGTTTTTGTCGGTGAGTCCCGTTTCCCCGTCGCAGGAGAAATAATGCCCGGAGACGGTGATCTCAATGCCCTCCTCCGAGTGGACGGCGAACTCCTCAATTTCCTCCGCAGGCTCTTCGATTATCGTTTCCGTGGAAAGCTCCGTTTCCTTTTCCGTTTTCGCATCCCCGCAGGAAACGAGTATAAGCGGCAGGAGAAGCAGGAATACTATTATTTTTTTCATATTTTTCATTTTGTATGGTTGACCACGCCCTCAAACAGCGGTGCGCCGTCGGCGGCGGAGATTATGAAGAGGAACGGGCGGTCGAAATTGAGATCTATCTCCTTATCGGGCAAGGAAGCGCCGCATCTTGCCACGGAATATGCCGCCGCCTCACAGCCCTGCTCGTCTATCTTCACCCGTGCCGCGTGGGAGATGGAGGAAAGAAAGGTGTTTGTTTTAAGGATGGGAGAGAAATCCGCTTTTTCGGAGTCGAACACGTCGGAAGCGCCCAGCTCACTTATCACGCTGCCCATATCGGACTGTGCGGAAACATCGAATTTCGGCAGCTTTAAGTGGACAAGGCAGTATTCTCCCGTGTCTTCACCGGGATTTGACGACAGCGAAAAGACACCCGGATCGGAGGCAAGCTTCTCAGGGCTCACGCCCTCGTCCGGCAGGAAGAACCACATGTTGTATCCTTCGTAGAAGCCCAGACGGATGGCGGTATATTCTCTGCAGTCCCACACGTTCATGATCTCGTTCTTTTTCATGTAAACGCAATCTTCTTTTCCGTCGGGAGAGTTGAACTTACCCTTCTCCGACTGCGATGCCGTGAACGGCTCCAGCCATTCGGATTTGAAATAGAGGGCGGAGACGATGGCAAGCTTCGTATCCTCAGAGAGGCTTTCGTTTGAAATATAGCCGTCCAGAAGACCGCCGGTGCTCTTACTCAGCCAGCTCTGAAACGCTTTGTTGAAATCCGAAGAGCCCATTTTGCCCCGGTATGCGGGAGCATAGTAGTTGGTGCCGATGTAATCGAGGGCATCGGCGTTATAGTCCAGGTTTTCATCGAGCCACAGTGAATTGTTCAGAAGACATTTCGTGGACTCGCCGTCGACGTAATCGTAGTTATAAATGGCGTTGGTATTGCTCGTCACGTCAACATTTCCGAGAAGGGAGACCAGCTGGTCGTGCCCCCTGCCCGCGCAGGAATCGGAGACCATGGAAAGGGCAACGTATAGATTGAGGGGGGAGACCACCTGGTTCTCGCCGTCCGCCTTGAAGACCTCTCCGGCCAGCTTTGCCGCGAAATCGCAGACGGGTTTTACCTCGCCGGGAGTTTTATTCATCGTGAACTCCCGGTATTCGTCCCAATCCTTTTCGTATTCCGATTCGGAAAGGTAGTCCTCGAACCGGGGCTCGGTCAGAGTTTCGGGGACGGCTGTGCAGTTCAGCGCATATTTCGAAAGATCCGATTCCACGGTCATCTCCTCCTTTGCTGATTTTGATATGGATTTGTCAAGCATTTCAAGGTCTTCCGCATCCGCGACCTTGTTCATCGCGCCGCCGAATTTCACCGCCGCGTATACTCCCGCGCCCACAACAAGGACCGCAAGGCAGGCGGCAACGGCTTTTATTTTCGCGGACGTTACGCGCTTTTTTCTCAAATTACCCGCTTCTTCTATAAGATCGTCGCCGATCATACCGATCGCATCGGATAGTTTTTCTTTCTTCACAGTTCAAATCCCTCCTTTTTCAGGTATTCGGAAAGATATTTTCTCTCCCGGTGCAAAACACTTTTAAGCGCCGGCACGCCGACGTTTATGTACTGCGATATTTCAGCGAGGGAGTCATTATAAAAATACCTCATCACGAAAGCACGCCTTCTTGTTTCCGGGATATCCCTCAGGTATCTGTCGATCGCATCGGAAAGCATTTTGCCGGAAAGCTCCGTTTCCGGGGTATCGCTTCCGCTGACCACTTCGGACAGCTCATCGAGAGATTTTTCGTACCGCGAGGCGGCTCTTTTCCTGTTGTTTTTCTTTCTGTAAAGGTCAATGGCAAGATTTCTGACGATCTTCGCAAGGTATGCGGAAAAGGCCTCCGGTCTTTCCGGGGGAATGGAATCCCAAGCCCTGAGGTACGTATCGTTGACGCACTCCTCTGCATCGGCGCTGTCGGAGAGCACGTTGAAAGCGACTGCTTTCAGCATTTTACCGTACTTCTTTCCGGTTTCGCTGACGGCGTCCTCGCTGCGGGAGAAAAACAGCTCTATTATCTCCTGGTCGTTCATAAATCTTTCCTGCCTTTACTACATATGACGGATTTTTTCTGTAAAGGTTTTATTCATTATAGCATTTTTTCTCATTTTTTACAAGAAGAAGAGGGAGAGGACAAATTATTGTTTGTCGAGCGCTTGTCTTTGCGAAAGTTTTCGCCCGCCCAAACGACTTGTTGCTAATACGAGCAAAGGCGAAGCCTTTGCTGGCACAGAACAAGCAGACTTTAACTATTGGATTTCTTTATGTGGCGCGTTGACTTTGGCAAAGGCGAAGCCTTTGCTGGCACAGAACAAGCAGACTTTAACTATTGGATTTCTTTATGTTCTGTGTGAAAAGCGTCTGTTGCTCTGATGTTCTGTATTCGGAGAAGCCTGCTTATTGCCTAAGTCGGATCGTAGCCATGTCGTTCTGTGAGCCAAGGAGTTGAGGCCTACTATTGTCTTCCTAAGCCCGCTTGGCCCCCGACTGAGCGCTTGTCTTTGCGAAAGTTTTTGCCGGCTTTTTCAAAAAAGCCCCAGGGAGTGGGGCGGCGCCCCACGTATCGGCGTTTCTTTTCATAGCTTTCCGGCGCGTTGCCTTTGGCAAAGGCGAAGCCTTTGCTGGCACAGAACAAGCAGACTTAAACTATTGGATTTCTTTATGTTCTGTGTGAAAAGCGTCTGTTGCTCTGATGTTCTGTATTCGGAGAAGCCTGCTTATTGCCTGCGGCGTCACTTTGCCGCCGGGCAATATGAAGCATACCTGCCTACGGTGAGAACATCAGAGCAAAGTCCGGTTTTTCTCGCCTATACAGGCACGAGAAAAAGCTTGGCAAAAAGAGTGCCGGTAATGTGGGCTCTGCCCACGCCCGCCGCCTTTTGGAAAAGGCGGGCGAAAACTTTTATAAAACAGTTCGACAAACTTTAATTTATAAAACCCCCGCCGTAAGGCGGGGGCTTTTGTTATTATTTTAAGCAAGTATCTCGCTGATGATCTGGAGCAGCTGGGATTTGTTCAGCTCTCCGCATCTTGCGTACTCGGCGGCAAGTGCCGTCCTTACCGCGTTCTTTCCCTCACGGTCGAGCGAGTCGAACATGGCGTTGAGCTCCGGTATGCTGTCAAAGGAGCGCTCCTTCGACGACTTGTCCTCTCCGGGATTGAAATGATAGAACAGGTCCTCCGGGAATACTCCCGCACGGCGGATAAGATCGTGTGTCTTCATATTATAGTCGAAGAACATGATTATCGAAAGATAAGTGTTCCACGACATGCCTCTCGTGCCGGACTCGGTGAGGCAGTACGTCTGTCTGGATATTCCGACCAGGCTGGAAAGCTCATCCTGCGAAAGGCCCGCTTTCGCTCTCAGCGAAGCAAGCTGGGGCAGAAGCTTGTTTATATATTCCTGCTTTTTCTCGATTGATATCGACCAATGCTTTCCGTATTTCATATAACCCTCTCAATTATGTATGATTTTTCAATTTACAGTATAATTGTAACACATTTTTTGACAAAATCAAGAGAGTATTGTGAAGAAATGTGATATAAAGAATGAATGATATGTTAATATTTAGTCAGCAGGTCGCATTTTGCGCCCTGATATGTTCTCCGGGAGTACAGGAGCTTGTCAAGCTCGTTTGAGACCTCCGTTTTCCGTCTGCTCCACAAGGGTGCCGCAAGGCTTTCCGCCATGCCGTCCCCCGTGACTCTGGCAATGACCGTTTCCTGCGGGAACAGCTCGATCTGGCGCGCGGTCACGTCCACGTAATCCTCACGCGTCATGGGAAAATATTCGCCCGCATCGTACATTCTGCAGAGCTCCGTCCCCCGTATTACGTGGAGAAGATGTATTTTTACCATATCCGGCATAAGGGATGCCGTATCCCGTGCGCTCCGGAGCATCGTTTCCGCATCCTCACCGGGGAGGCCGTTTATCAGGTGGATGCAGACCGTTATATCTCCGCCCGCACCGCGGAGCTTTTCATATCCGCTGACAAAGGCGGCAAAATCGTGGCCTCTGCCTATCCTCTCCGCCGTTCTGTCGTCGGAGGTCTGGAGGCCCAGCTCCACAAGAAGCGGGATCTTCTCCGAGGTTTCACGGAGCAATTCCGTGACCTCGTCCGAAAGGCAGTCCGCTCTGGTGGCTATCGCCAGCATGACGGCTCCGGGAAGCGAGGCGGCTTCCTCATATACGCTCCGCAGGGTACCGACCGGGGCATACGTATTGGTATGCGCCTGGAGATAGGGGATGAATCTTTCGCAATCCCACTTTCTTTTCACGGTCTCCACCCCGGCGCGGTACTGCTCCGAAAGACTTCCCGCACACTGTGCGCCGGAGGAGCCTTTACTGCAGTAGATGCACCCGCCGTACCCTGCCGTGCCGTCGATATTGGGGCAGGTAAAGCCGGCGTCAAGTGATATTTTCGCGCACTTGCCGCCGAAGCGGTGCTTCATATAATAGTCAAAGGTATGATACCTTTTATTGGAATCGCTGTAAGGGAACGGATTTTCGTCCCTTTGGGCAGGTCTTTTCATCTGCCTTATTTTTCCGTGCCGGTATTCACGGGCAGTTTATTTGCGGTGGCATAATCGTATGCCGTGGACTTTTCGGAACAGTATATGGTTGCCTTGGGGGAGGCTGCCAGCCAGCATTCGCCGAAATCGGTGACGCTGTCGGGCACGGTGATCTTCAAAAGGTTATCCATGGCGGAGAACGCATAGGGTGCGATGTACGTCACCTTTCCGGGGACGTTTATCTCCTTGATGCCCTTGCAGGTGGAGAACGCGTAATCGCCTATCTGCGTTACCGTTTCGGGAATATTGAATTCCGTGAGGGAGGAGCAGCCCGCAAAGCAGTACGGAGGGATGAAATCAATGCTTTCGGGATATTTGACCTCTTTGAGAGAGGCGCAGTCCGAGAACACGTAGTTGCCCATATATTCGATATCGGAGAGCTTTATCTCCGTCATGGAATTGCAGTTGCAGAAAACGTAATCTCCCAGTTCCTTCACGGTAGAGGGAAGCTCTATCTTCTCCAGGCTCTCGCAGTAATAGAACGCGGAGGTGCCGATCTTTTCAAGGCCCTCGTGGAGAGTGACCTTTCTGAGGCTCGGGCAGTTGCTGAACAGCGCCTCGGGGATCTCTTTCAGCCCCTCGGGAACTTCCATCTCCTGGAGCGCGGCTTTATCGAAAATATATGCGCCCATCTGCTTTATCGACTTGGGGATATTTACCGATGCAAGGGTGACGCATTCCTTGAACGCGCTCTCGCCGATGGTTTCAACGCCGTCCGGGATCTCTATGGAATTAAGATACTTGCATCCCTCAAAGGCGTGGCCGCCGATGGACTTGAGGCCCTCGGGAAGCGTGACCTTTTTAAGGATATCGCATCCGTAGAACATTCCGTCGGGAAGCTGTGTGATCCCGTCGGGGATCTCGATCTCTTCAAGCTTTCTGCAGAAGCAGAACGCGCCCTCGTTTATCTGCTGAAGGCCTTTGGGAAGCGTGACCTTTTTCAGCGCCTGCGCATCGTAAAACGCATATCCCTCGAGCATCTTGACGGTTTCGGGGATCGTGACGGACTCCATGGTGGCGTTTCCGTTGAAGCAGTCCACGCCGATGCCGGTGAGCTTATATCCGTCAATGCTTTCGGGTATATCCAGCTCCGCCTCATCGCCGTTGTATTTTGTGACGATGACGGTATCATCGGAATAGAGCGCATACACCCACAGCTTATCGGAGCTGGTGACGGCTTTTTTAACGACCTCAGCGCCGTCCGGGTTCTTCTCGGGCGTGAATTCCTTGTTCTGCAGGTAATCTCTCACGACCTCACGGAGGCCCGAATGCCATGCGATGCCGAATCCGCCCGCAAGCACGACGACAGCCGCAATGATAACGGCAATTATTATCTTCGTTTTTTTCTTCATTTTACCCTTACTCACGAAATAGCTCCTTTTGCCGTTTCAACGGCGATTATTTTTCTTGTTGTGTGCATGGCGGCGGCACAATGCGGTGACGCCTGCCATAATAAGCCCCGCCAGAAAAACGGCGGCAAATATTATCAGCGACGTGCCGCAGAAGCCCATCATACCCTCAAAGGTATCATAGCCCTCCCCGATGGCACGCATTATCATGAGCAGAATCCCGCCGATGCCGCAGAACGCCGCCAGCGCTCCCACGAGCACCTTCCAGTCCGCAAAGGCGGAAAACCGGGGCTCTGCCTCCTTGGGGAACATGGTTCTCGATGCGTTTCTTCCCTCGCCGCCGAAAAGGATCATATCGGCGCTTCCGGAATACAGCTCCGCCATTCTGAATACGGTCGCGGTATCGGGCTCATTGTCGCCTCTCTCCCATGCGGAAAGCATTTCCGCGGAGATGCCCAGCTTTTCAGCCGCCTCATCGGGGCTGAGTCCTTTTTCTTCCCTGTATTTTTTAAGTCTTTCCGAAAGAGCGGTCACGTCAGTTTTCCCCCAGAAGCGTTTTTTCTTTGCCGGAGAGCTTATACTTCACCAGACTGCGTTCTCCGTCTATCACCATGCAGACGGGCTCTTTCCCCTCTTCGGGGTATCCCTCATCATCGCAGACGAGCCTTAAAAGGACGTCTTTTCCCGTTTCAAGGGTGACGTTTTCAAATATGAGCCGCCTGAAATTATACTGATATCTCTCGGCGCTCCGGACGCTCTCTCCCTCGGAGATCAGGTTTCCGTCCCTGTCGTAAAGCTCCCAGCGGAAGCTCTCCGGGTCTGCGCCCGGCATATATCTTTCCAAAAGGCTGTCATTGAACTTTGCCGTAAGCTGAAGCTCTTTTCTGCTTTCGCAGTACACCGCGCCGAACGCGGAATAATATCCGTCGGAGCTGAGCTGTGCGGAAGATGAGCCCGTACACGAAAACGCACCGTCTCCGAGCTCGGCATATGCCTCGGTAAAATTATCCGTAGGATACACCTCATCAAGGACGGCATTGTCATCCATTATGAATATTCTCAGTATGAGGAAGATAAAAAACGCCGCAAAGAGAACGAAAAACGTCCCCTTGACGATCTTTTTTACTGCTTTTCCAGTTTTCATGCAAATACCTCTCACAATACTGTTGTTATGATTATAACAGAAATATCCCCGTAAATCAAGATTTATAAAAGTGTTTATTTTCACAAAAAAGTGTGGTACAATAGTGTAAATCAATGAAAGCGGTCAACTTATGAAAAGCATTCCCGACAAGGCGAAAATAGAAGAATATCTGGGGCCCGCAAGCACTTTTTCCGTTTCGGTCTCGGGCCGTGTCACCTCCACCAACGAGGTGGCAAAGGATGCGGCGAAAAACGGCGGCGCACATTTCAGCGTGTTCGTTGCCGACGACCAGACCTGCGGCCGGGGCAGGCTTTCGAGAAAGTTCTTTTCACCCGGCGGCACGGGGATATACATGAGCATAATCCTCCGCCCGGACGGCGTGAAGGATATCACCATGATAACCTCCGCGGCGGCGGTCTGCATGAGTGAGGCCATTGAGGAAACGCTGGACATCCGCCCCGAAATAAAATGGGTTAACGATCTTCTGGTGAACGGAAAAAAGGTGTGCGGCATCCTTACGGAGGCATCGTTTTCCGGCGGCGCCGTTCCGGATTTCGTGATCCTCGGCATCGGCGTGAACGTCTTTTATCCCGAGGGCGGTTTCCCCCCGGAGATCTCGGATATCGCCTCATCCCTGCTTTGTGAGGTGACCGATGAGCCCGTCCGCGAGAAGCTCATCGCCGCATTTCTCAGAAGACTTGAAAAGAGATATGCCGGCATATTTTCCGGGGAGCACATGGACGAATACCGCCGCAGATGTCATCTGCCCGGCAGCCTCGTCCACGTCATATTCCCGGACCGCACCGTCCCGGCGAAGGTATGCTCCGTCGGGGACGACTGTTCCCTTCTCGTGGAATACGGAGACGGGACCAAAGATAAAATCATATCGGGAGAGATCAGCATAAAAGCACTTGAAGGCTGATATCTTCTGCAAAAAAATATCATCACAGGGAGCATGAAAATGAAGAAAAACATTATCACCATCGGCCGTCAGCTGGGAAGCGGCGGCAGGACCGTGGGCAAAAAGCTTGCAGATGCCCTCGGCATCGCATATTACGACAGAGAGCTTATCGATGAGGTGGCAAAGCAGAGCGGATTTTCCGCGGCTTTCATCGAAAAGACCGAGGAAAAAGCGAACAACAATTTCCTTTATAATCTGGGAATGAGCACCGGCGGTTATTTTGACGTGATCTCAATGACGGGAGATACCGCGCCCCTTTCGACGCAGGTATTTCTGGCACAGCAGAAGGTCATTCTCTCCTATGCACAGAAGCCGTGCGTTATCGTGGGAAGATGCGCGGATTATTTCCTCCGCGACCGGGACGACGTGCTGAGCGTTTTCCTGTATGCCGACCACGAAAAGAGAGTGGAGCGTGCCGTGAAGCACTACGGCTGTGACAGAAAGAAAGCTCTTGACCTGATCGCAAAGAGCGACAAGGCAAGAGCCCGGCACTATTCGGATTTCACGGATTGGGAATGGGGCGACAAGAGCCACTACGATCTCATGCTCAACACCACGACGGTAGGCGGCTTTGACGCCGCCGTCAGCATCATCCTCGAAGCGGTGAAATGACAGTACGGCAATCTGTTTTCAGTAGTTTTGCCTGCTCTGCGGTTTGATGTTCATTAAATAGAAAAGTATGCTTATTGCCTCGGCATCACTTTGATGCCGGGCAATATTAAGCTATACTGCCTATGGGGAGAACATCAAAGCAAAATCCGCTTTTTCTCGCCTGAAAGGGCACGAGAAAAAGCTTGGCAAAAAAAGTACCGGTAATGTGGGCTCTGGCCACGCCCGCCGCCTTTTGAAAAAGGCGAACGAAAACTTTTAACAAAGCTGAACAATGAGCAATAGATTAAAATGACCGAAATTTTGGTTTCGGTCATTTTTTTTATTAATCTTCGATCGTCACGGTGATCTCTTCGCCCATCTTATCGGAGGGAACGAAGAAGACCTCGGTGTTCATCATTTCATCAAAGTGCGAGGTGCAGGGTGCGCTGACGGCAGTCTTTCTCGCGCCGTTCCCCTTGTCCTCATAGATTATATGCACTTTTGTGTTCTTGACGCAGACCTCGATCTCCGCTTTCTTTGCGGGAAAATATGCGGGAGGCTGTATCTTCACGCCGTCAAGGGTGGGGATGATACCGAATGCGCAGGAGATCATCTCCTTTATCATCACGCATCCCGAGCCCGTATGCCAGTCACCGAGAGATTCGCCGTCAAGGCAGTAATCGGGATTCTCGCAATAGGAGTTGGGCATTACGAAAGTGGACATAGTAGCGTTTTCGTGGGTGATGACCGCGGTTTTCTCGATCTCGCGCCATGCCCTCTCGCTTTCGCCGAGAGCAAACAGTCCCATCGTTCCGAAAAGGCTTGCGTGCGCGTATGCACAGCAGTTTTCGTACGTTCCGGGTACTATGTTGCATATTCTGCCCACACCGTGCAGTCCCTTCGGGAAAGGCTTGTCAAACGTCTTCAGACCGTATTTGGAGGATACCGCGTCCACGCAGTCCATAATCGCCCCCTTAAGGGAGGGATCACGGTTTACGAAGCCCGAGGTCGCCCAGAATGCGTTGGAGGTGAGGCTGTATCTTTCCACTCCGTCGGGATCGCTGAACGAGCCGACCTTATAGCCTACCTTATCGCCCCAGCCGTGAACGATGCGGCGTCTTCCGTCCCCGGCGGTATCGACGGCGTACTTATCAAGTCCCGCCTCGATGCCCTCGAGGGCTTTTTTGTATTTATCCGCATTTTCCGTATATTTGCCTGCGGCGGCGGTGATCTCCAGCATTTCGTAAAGGTTTTTCCTGAGCTGCAGAGATGCCATTACGGTAACGCCCGTACCGAACTCTTTTCCCTCGTCATCGGTCTCGCCGAGGCCGTCGACAGCATCGTTCCAGTCGCCGAACAGTACCTTGAGGCATCCCGTGTATTCGGTGTCTATATTGGAGATAAGGAAGTCGCAGATCCTTACCAGATGCTCAAGTACCGTCGTTTTCTCTCCGGTCTTCACGCCGTCCGCCCAGTCGGCATCGTCGGGCGCATCCAGATAGTCGCACATCTCATCGAGTATGGACCAGTCGTCGGTGAATGCGAGGTAAGTATAAACGGTGGAGATTATCCAGTTGCCCTGGTCGATATACTTTTCCAGGTCCAGCGGCACGGGCTTTTCGGGAGAATCGGGGATGGAGAACATACGGGGCGGGCGGCCGTCCTTAAGTATGTTATTCAGCGCATACACGATCTTTTCCCGGGAAATATCTCTCTGCCACACAAGTGCGCCCTCAAGCTGCTGGAACACGTCACGGATGCCCAGGTATGCGCCGGCGTAGTTCTTGCCGTGGGCGCAGAAGGAGGTCTGATTCTGCACGCTGCGAAGGAATTTATTGAAGGTCTCCGCCTCGATCTTATCGTTTTTCCAGTCCTCGAATCTGATCTTCAGATTATTATAATCGGAAACGGTCTTTTTCTCCGCCGCCGCGATCTCCGCCTCAATTGCGGCCTCGTCGATCTGCTCCGCCATGGCGCAGTCGACCTTGTTCACGTCGTGGCACACCGTCAGCGTATATTCCACGGATGCTCTTTCGCCGCCCTCAAGGGTCATTCTCACGATCTCGGCGGCAACGGGCAGATCGGTGGTGGTGACCATCTTCACCTGCTTTGCAAATGCGCCTTTTTTCAGAGAAATCGCATTGGCAACGGTAACGCCGCGCATTCCGCAGAAATCGTTTCTCGATGCGGTGCGGTAAACCTCGTCGGCTTTGCCGATGATCTTGCGGTTTACGGCGAGGCTGTCGGTTTCTCTGTTCTTGCTCCGGAGCACGAAGCCGTTTTCTCTCATCTCACCGAACTTGGTCATTCTGTCCCAGAATTTCTCGCCCTCGGTATAGCGGAGCAGGGCTTCCATGAAGGATGCCAGATATATCTCTTTCTTTTCGCCGGTCTTGTTTTCGGCAAAAAGGGTGAAGTGGATCTTTTTCTTTTTATCGACGAACACTCTCATGGCAAAGGTCACGTCAGAGGTATCCGCGATACATACGGCGCTTCTCAGAGAATAGACGATATATCTTTTAACGTCATCCTCAAAAAGCTGACGGCCCGCGCCGGTGATGGAAACGGGGAAATATTCCTCGCCCCGCTTCAGACCGCCGAAAAACTCTACGGGGGATTCCTCGCCGAAATTGGCCGTTCTGAATATGGTGAAGGTGGACTCGCAGGCATCTATAAAGCCCGTGGAACGGAGCCACACCACAAGTCCGTCCTCGGAATAGGGGAAGCGGGATTCACCCAGTGTTCTCTCACAGCAGAGGACTCTGTCGCCGTCCATGTAATAGGCGTTTCCGGGGATCTTTCCCTTGCCGGATGCTTTCTGCGCCTCCGCCTCGCAAATCAGGTTTGAAAGATAATTTTTATCCATATCTGTACTCCTATCTTTATTAATGCCATTTTACCACATTGCAGTTCTTTTTTCAATATTTCCGCACCGAATTGCAAAAATCGTATTTTTTCGGTTTTCCTGTCGGTAAGCGTGGTATAATGTGGAAAAAAGGAGAAAAGCATGGACGGCAGGATACCGAAAACAGAAAAAGCGATAAACGCCGCGAGGGGCGTGATACTTCGTCCTCTGGCTCTATTTTCGCTGTCCTTTTTCGCGGTTTCCTGCGTGCTTTTCCCGAGAGGCGGCAGGCATCTTTTATTACCCTTTCTGATATGCTTTGCACTTGCCGCCGCTTTCGGCGTGCTGTGCTGTTTCGAAAGACAGAAAAGAAAGCTTTTCTGCACCTCGTTTGCGGCGTTTATGCTTTCTCTGGGCATCGCGGCAGGCATGTTTTTCACGTATCACACGTACCGTGTCCGCGTATATCCGTATTCCGAGCTTGACTCCGAAACCGTTTCCTTTACGGGTACGGTGACGGACGCGCCTGTTTCTCACGTCTACGGTGACGTTTACGAGGTAAAGCTTGATTTTCTCGATGGCGATCCCTGCCGCGAAAAGGCGCAGATATCGGGAGAGCACGGCTTTGCCCCGGGAGACGTTATATCCGGCAGCATGGTCATCCGCTCGCTGACGGATGAAAACGGGCATCCCGATGAGGACGGCAGATACT
>JAZUGU010000004.1:0-4394 GCA_045641325.1 Candidatus Avispirillum sp. | reverse complement strand
GCGCCCGCCTTACGGCGCGGGTTTTATAAATTAAAGTTTGTCGAACTGTTTTATAAAAGTTTTCGCCCGCCTTTTCCAAAAGGGGGCGGGCGTGGGCAGAGCCCACATTACCGGCACTCTTTTTCCCAAGCCTTTTCTCGTGCCTGTATAGGCGAGAAAAAGCGGACTTTGCTCTGATATTCTCACCGTAGGCAGGTATGCTCTGTATTGCCCGGCGGCAAAGTGACGCCGCAGGCAATAAGCAGGCTTCTCCAAATACAGAACATCAGAGCAACAGACGCGTTTCTTTGGCACAAGAGGCGCAAAGAAAAGCTATGAAAAGAAACGCCGATACGTGGGGCGCCGCCCCACTCCCTGGGGCTTTTTGAAAAAAGCCGGCAAAAACTTTCGCAAAGACAAGCGCTCGGCTAACTATAATTTGAACCTTACATTCCTATCACTTTTGCCGCTTTGAGAACGGCAAGCTGTGTCTTCGCATCCGTGATTTTCCCATCCATAACGTCACATATCAGCTCGTCAATGGGAATCGTATCAATGTTCAGAAATTCATCCTCGTCGGGACAGCGCTCGCCGAAATGAAGCCCTCGCGCCAGATACATGGTGATCTTCTCGTCGCTGTAAGCGGCGGCAGGATAAAATACCCCAAGATCGTCCCAGCGGTCCGCCGTGATGCCCGTTTCCTCCAGAAGCTCGCGCTTCGCCGCTTCGAGCCTGTCCTCGTCCTTCGAGTTCAGCTTGCCTGCGGGGATCTCCGTGATCACCTGATCTATGGGGTAGCGGAACTGCCGCTCCACTATCACCCGCCCGTCATCGGTCACCGGGATGATGCACACCGCACCTACGTGGCGGATGATCTCACGGTAGGCTTCATTTCCGTCGGGGAGCGATACCGTATCGCGGAACACGTGCATTATCGCGCCGTCGTATATTTCTTCGCCGGAGAGCTTTTTCTCTCCCAGCTCCTTCAGTTCTTTCTCAAAGTCCATAATATGAAATCTCCTTTTTCATATTATACCGCTTTGACATGCCGAAAGCAAGGAGCTATTTTTTTCTCTTGTCCCGGAAAAACACGGCGGCGAGAAAGCCGAAGAAAAGAGCGGCGGTGATCCCCCCGGCGGATGCGGTAAGGCCGCCGGTAAGCGCTCCGAGAAGCCCTTTTTCATTGACCGCCGTTTTAACTCCGTCGGCGATAAGATATCCGAAGCCCGTCAGCGGCGTTGCCGCACCGCATCCCGCAAAATCAACGAGAGGCTTGTAGAGCCCCAGAGCTCCGAGTATGACACCGCAGACCACGTAGGATACAAGTATCCTTGCCGGGGTCAGCTTCGTGCGGTCAATGAGTATCTGTGCTGCGGCGCAGAAAGCTCCGCCCACGAGAAATGCCTTTATATACATGAGAATATCCATCAAATACCTGCCCTTATCCGAACAAGATGCCCGATGCCGGGAATGCTCTGCCCCTGCTGTACGCTCATGGGGCTCATGAGTGCGCCCGTTCCCACAAAAAGAACGTCTCGGAGCGCACCCGCACGGAGATTCGACATGATAACAGACCCGAGCACGGAGGCGGAGCACCCGCATCCGCTGCCTCCGGCGTGCTTGTCCTGACCCTCACGGTCATAAATCATCAGCCCGCAGTCCGCATGGATGCCCTCGATGGGGCGTCCTTTTTCGTTCATGATCCCGCGCAGTATTTTCGAGCCCTCGTATCCCAGATCGCCCGTCAGTACCATGTCGGGCACATCGCCGCCGTCTTCAAAATATCTGAGAAGCGTGTCCGCGGCGGCAGGTGCCATCGCCGCTCCCATATTGTTGGCATCGCAGATGCCCGCATCCACCGCGCGCCCCGCCAGCACCTCCGTGATGCACGGCGCGCCCTCCGTCTTTTTTGATGAAAGGATGAAAGCTCCCGCCCCCGTCACCGTCCACTGGCAGGTGGGACACCTCTGCGCCCCGTATTCAAGGGGGAAGCGGAACTGCCGTTCCGCCGAGGCATTGTGAGAGGAGGTCACGGCGGCGGCAGTATCGCACAGCTCCGAGGAACACATGACGGATGAAAGCAGAAGCCCCTCTGCGGCGGTGGAGCAGGCACCGTAGATGCCGAGAAAAGGCACGTTAAAAGAAAGAAGACCGTAGTTGGATGCACAGCACTGGTTGATGAGATCGCCCGCGAAAACGCAGTCGAGAGACGAGGCATCAAGTCCCGCGCGTTCAAGAGAGAGCGTCAGCGCTCTCTTCTGCATTTCGCTTTCCGATTTTTCCCACGTGTCGCACCCAAAGGTGTCACCGTCATCGGAACTGATGTCAAAGCCCTTGCCCAGCGGCCCCCGGAATTCCTCCTCGCCCACCACGGCGGCAGAGGAAATGATGCTCACCGGACGTTTCAGCTTCAGTATATTTTTCATTGTACTCCCGCCGCTTTCAGAATAAAATAGATCACCCCGTAAATCACCCCGGCGCTGATGCCGTAAAGGATGACGGGACCTGCTATGGTGAATATCTTCGCGCCCACCCCCAGGATGAAGCCCTCGCCTTTTGTGTCCACGGCGCAGGAGGACACCGCATTGGCAAATCCGGTTATGGGAACGAGAGTCCCCGCTCCGGCGTGCTTGGCGATGCGGTCAAAAATACCGATGCCCGTAAGAAGAGCTGTAATGAAAATGAGGGTAACGCTGACCAGCGTCCCCGAATCTTTATCGTTCAGGAAAGTGCCGTACAGATCTTTCATACCCTGCGCAAGAGTGCATATGGCACCGCCGGTGAGAAATGCTTTCACGCAGTCCGCAAAAAGCGGGGATTTTTCGGCGCTTCGGTCCGCATATTTTTTATATGCTTCTTTGTCGATGTTCATAAAATCACCTCTTTTGATATCATTTCCCGTTTATTTGATTTTAACCATTTCGTTTTTTGTGCTCAAATCTTACGTAGTTTGTTCAAAATCCCACCCAAAATTGCGTAAAAATTGAAGAAATACCACAAATTTTCGTAAAACGCTTGACATTTAAGTTCAAATTGTGTATTATTTACCTGTAATTTAGAACAAGCCGATGCATTCGTGCAAGGAAAGGAATTTTCACAAAAATGGAACTGACAAGAAAACAGTTTGATATTCTTTCAACTCTCGCAACGGAAAAGGAAGCCCTCACACAGAGAGGTCTTGAGGGAAAGACCGGATATTCTCTGGGAACCATCAACAAGGTGATGAAGGAGCTTTGCGATATGGAGCTGGTGGCTGACGGCACGGTCACCGGAAAGGGCGTTGCGGCACTTGAGCCTTACCGTGCCAAGAGAGCTATATTCATCGCCGCGGGATTCGGTACCCGACTCGTTCCCGTTACCCTCAATACCCCGAAGCCTCTTGTCCGTGTAAACGGCAGACGCATCATCGACAGCCTTCTCGATGCCTGCCTCGAGGCGGGTATCAGCGAGATATACATCGTCCGCGGATATCTGGCGGAGCAGTTCGATCAGCTCCTCTATAAGTATCCCATGATAAAATTCCTTGAAAACCCCGCATATAACGAGGCGAACAATATTTCCTCCGCAATGGTGGCAAGATACATCATGCAGGACGCATATATTCTGGAAGCGGACCTTTTGGTTTCCAACCCGAAGATCATCAGGAAGTATAACTACACCTCCAACGTTCTCGGCATCTGGAAAGAGAGAACGGATGACTGGTGCCTGGTTCCCGACCGCGACGGATGCGTGTCCGAGGAAAAGGTGGGCGGCCTCAACTGCTACCAGATGGTCGGCATCTACTATTTCAATGCCGCAGACGGCGCAAGACTTTCCGAGCATATCAAGACCGCGTACGAGGCTCCCGGCGGCAAGGAGAGATACTGGGAGACCGTGCCCAACCAGGCATATAAGGGCCAGTACAAGATAGAGATCGTTCCCTGCCTCGATGAGGACATCGTGGAGATAGATACCTTCCGTGAGCTTAAAGCAATAGACAAAACGTACGACGTCTGAAAAAGGAGTAATTTATGTCAAAACCGAACGTTCCGGCAAATGAGCCGACCTTAAAGCGCCAGCTCAGCCCCATGCACGTGTGGGCGATCGCATTCGGATGCATAATCGGCTGGGGCTCCTTCATCAATCCGGGCAAGAAATTCCTTCCCAATTCCGGCGTTGCCGGAACAGCCATCGCCATGGTGCTGGGCGCTCTGGTCATGGTCATCATCGCATTCAGCTATGCCTACATGGTGCCCAAGTATCCGAAGGCAGGCGGTGAATTTACCTTCACCAAAATGTGCTTCGGCAAATCCGCCGCGTACCTCTGCGGATGGTTCCTTGTTGCGGCATATCTTACCAACGTGCCCATGAACTCCACCGCCATCGGTCTTATCGTTGACGGACTTGACGGAGGCGCGGATATCCTCAAGTGGGGA
>JAZUGU010000003.1:0-3986 GCA_045641325.1 Candidatus Avispirillum sp. | reverse complement strand
CGGATGAGTCCTTCACCTTTCAGCAGACGTTTAAGTGGTAGGTTCTTTAAGTTCGCACTGAACAGTAAGAGCTATCTCTTTCTGTCTGCTGTAATCATTAGGCCTCATCCCCTCAAAACCGGGGAACATTCCGGTTTTGAGTACCTTCCCCAAGGGGGAAGGCTATTCGACAAACTATAATTTACCCCTTCGCCTTTCTCTTGACTTGGCTGATGGTTGAGTGTATAATGACTACGGAAATGAGAGGTATAAAAATGGAACGAATCAAAAGCTTTACCGTTGATCATATGACGCTTTTGCCCGGGGTTTACGTGAGCCGGGAGGATATGGCGGGGGAATTCCCCGTGACCACCTACGACATCCGCATCACCCGCCCCAATTTCGAGCCCGTCATGGGTACGGGCGAGATCCACACAATTGAGCATCTGGGCGCGACCTATCTCCGCAACCGCGGCGACGTGAAGAACCGCGTTATCTACTGGGGCCCCATGGGATGCCGCACGGGATTCTATCTCATTCTGGCGGGGGAGCCGTGTCTCGACGAGGTAAAGGCTCTCATGCGGGACGTGTTCCGCTTCACGGCGGATTTCGAGGGGGACATCCCCGGTGCCACGCCCGTTGAATGCGGAAATTACTCCGACATGGATCTTGACGGTGCCAAATCAAGAGCGCTGAAATATCTTGACGTTTTGAAATGAAAAATACCGGGGCCCTGCCCCGGTATTTTCATTTTATATTATTCCCATTTCACGGAGCTTTGAGAGAAACTCCGAAACATCCGCTTTCGCTTCCTCCGGGGTGGTCTCGTACTCTTCAAGCACCGCATTTACCACGGCGTCCTCGTCCTCTGCCTCCGGAAGCTTATCCCATATGAACGAGCCAACCTCGTTCAGGGCGAACAGTCCGCTGAATTTCTTGACCGCCTCGCCGATGGGCACGAGAAACGTATCGCCCGCGATATCCCTTTTTACAAATTCGTAATTTATCTTCATTTTCTTTTCCTTTCTATCTCCTCGGCCAGTCTGAGGATGCCCTCTTCCGCGCTCTTCATCATTGTGCAGACGTACTGGGGTTTTCCGTCGAAGCACCCCGTTTCGCACTTGCAGGTCGCCGCGCAGACGGTGCATCCGGCACGGTTCGGGCATGCGGCGCACTCACGGGGGAGTCTTATTGCCGCAGTTCTCTCCATGACCTCCGTCCACGCCTGTCTGAAGCCGTCTCTTAAGGGATACGATGCTTCTATGTCCATTGTACCGCAGGGGAGCATACGCCCGTCCCACGTCATCCAGAAGCTGCTTCTGCCCGCTCTGCAGGACACGCCCTCCTGCTCCGGATCGGAGCAGCTTTCCGTGAGCCCGGCGTTTTCGTTTCTGCGTATCAGCTCGGCTTTTTTAAGGAGTCTTTCCTCCGTTTCACGCAGGGCGTTCCACCGCGCCATGACCGCTCCCGCCTCCTCCGGCGAAAAGCGCGCGGCGTTCTCTCCCACCTTGCCGCCGCAGCGGACGGGCGGGTACATATATGACGATGCCTTTGCCTGAAGACCTATATCGCAGGATATTTCGTGTATCTTTTCCATATCGCAGACGTTATAGGGCGTCAGCGACACGTTGAGCCTCAGCTGAAGACCGTCCTCCTTCATGGAGCGCAGGTTTCCGACGACCTTTTCAAAGGCGGCATTGCGGCACAGGCTCTCGTAAGTTTCCTCCGAGCCGCCGTACAGCGTTACGTTGATCCTTGAGGGGGGGTATCTGTTGAAAAGCTCTCTCAGCTCTTCGTTATAGAGAGATGCATTGGAATTGATCGAAACGAGGATGCCCATTTTGATGAGCTCCGTATATATCTCGGGAAAATCCTTGCGGAGCATGGGCTCGCCGCCGGTGAGAAGCAGGAACATCATGCCCATGTCTCTTGCGTCCGAGGCAAGCGACAGCCACTTATCCGCCGTCAGCTCCTTTTCCTCAAGCTCACGGGAATTTTCCGTGTGCACGTAGCACATCCTGCAATTGAAATTGCACCGTGACGTAAGCTCAAAGGTGCCGCTGACGGGCAGGCCCTCGCGTATTCCTTTCGCATTCAGGTACGTCGCCATCTGCGGCTCCGCCGTATTCGGAAGTACCGCTTTTTTATCTGTCATAATACTTTCTCCAATGCTGTCACGGCGCTTTCGTCGGGAAGGCAGGACAGCGAATAAAAGGGAATATCCGTCACGATGGAGCTGCACAGCTCCAGCACTCCCGATACGGCGGTCTTATCCCACGTATCGAAAGAGCATCCGTCCAGAAGAGCGGCAAGCGCTTTCTTTGCGTCAGCTTTTCCGGCGGTGCTTTCCTCAGCCTTTGAAAGGATGACCACCGCGCGCAGGGGAAGGCTGACGTTTTTGCATATATCGGAGGTACCGCAATAGGGCGAGCCCCACGCATACCATTTTCCGTCTTTTTTTCTGAGGAGCGCTCTGTCTCCGTTGACGGTCACGGCACCTCTGTATTTTTCCCACAGAGCGGCCTGGGTGGATTTGCCCACCTGCTTTGCTCCCGTGAAAAGGACTGCCTCGCCGCCCACGTCTGCAAACGAGGAATGGAGGAACACGCCGCCGTGGCGTATCACCGCTTCGGGGATATCCATGAGCAGCATGGCCAGATTCGTGCCCACGTAGTCGGTGCGATTCTCCGAAAGGACCGCCTCATGGCGGTTTCCCGTGCGGACGTCCGTCATATAGGTTTCCCCGGTCACGTTATCCGTAAAAACGGTGATCCTGCCGTTTTCCGTATCGTATACTCTCCGCAGCTTGTTGGAATAGACGGGGGACATCCCCGCCGGATCGCCGGAACACTCCCCGATCACCAGCGAATAGGACTCGTCCGCACACGCTTCACCGACTGCGAATTTCATGAGGTTTTCCTTCGGGGTGAACTCCGGTCCGTTCAGCTCAAAGACCACGCCGCCGATACTGAATCTGTAATTACTGCTGTTCTGCATAGGTCACAAATACGGCACGGCTGTTTTCGCCGCTGAAATGCGCGGCATAAAGAGAAGAAGAAGCGCCGGGCTCAAGGTTTTCGAATGAGCTCATATAGGTTATGCCGCCGATATAGGTGCCGTTTACGTAGTTTTTATAGAACACTCTGCCGGCGGACACGGTCTCCTCCGAGATGTTTTTCACGGTGATGGTGCCGTCCCCGGTCTCAACGGCGAAAACGTCCTCACACATGGAGGGCTCTGCCGCAAAGGGTGTGTATGCGATGATCTCGGCGGTGGCGAAATCGCCTCCGGTGAACGCTTTTTTATCCGTTTCCATCACGGTCATTTTTTCGCCGGGGAAAAGGGTGGTCAGCTCGAACACGTATCTGTCGCCGTTATCGGTGGTCACGGTGAAGCGCATGAGCTGGATATAGTCGTCACCTCGGTTTTCCAGGGTGATCGCCGTCACGTTTTCCACCGGTTCGTTTGAGCCGTCCTCAACGAATGCGCCGGCATAGCCGCCGAAATTGAGCACCTCGATGCCGTGCTCCATGGAAAACACGGATCCGTTTTCCTCACCGTTTCCACTTCCGCTTCCGCTTCCGCTCTTATCCGGCAAGAAGATCACCGCTGATGCGATAAGCGCCGCCGTGAGAAACAGAACGACCGCGGATATTATTGTTTTGGTTTTATTATTCATGGTTCCGCCTTTTTCTCCGGGAATATTATATAAACACATTACCATTATATATGATACCACCCTTCTCCGTTTCTGTCAAGGAGAAAGGGGAGGCGCTTTTGTGAGAGGGAATAAATTATAGTTTGTCGAACTGTTCGCCAATGGTGTGGTTGGCGGCGAAGCCGCCAACAGCGCAGGAGCGTTTGTATGCTTACAGAAACGGGGCGTTTCACGCTCCCGTTTCGTTCCGTTTGTATAAAACATCCGTCTGTCAGCGCAAAAACGGTTTAACAGCGAAGCGTCTCTCGCCCGCGGGGGCATCCCCGCAAACTATAATTTATCACTCGTA
>JAZUGU010000002.1:0-14453 GCA_045641325.1 Candidatus Avispirillum sp. | reverse complement strand
GTGTCATTGCGAGGGAGGGCATCGCCCGACCGTGGCAATCTCTACAAACGGTTTAGTCCATCTAATATAGGTGCCATCAGAGCATTAGCAGAGATTGCCACGCTTCGCTCGCAATGACACGCCCGGTGGGCGTGTGTGTGGAGCGTTTGTATGCTTACAGAAACGGGGCGTTTCACGCTCCCGTTTCGTTCCGTTTGTATAAAACATCCGTCTGTCAGCGCAAAAACGGTTTAACAGCGAAGCGTCTTCCGCCCGCGGGGGCTTCCCCGCAAACACTAATTTGAGTAATCATAACCACAGAAAGGAATATACCATGGGATTCAGAAAAGATTTTATGTGGGGCGTAGGCAGCGCCTCCTACCAGATCGAAGGCGGTGCCTTTGAGGACGGTAAAGGCCCCTCTATCTGGGACACCTTTACCCACGAGGGCGGCCACGTCAAGGAGGACGACACCGGCGACGTTGCCTGCGATTTCTACCACAGATACGAAGAAGATGCCGCCCTTATCGCAGGGCTCGGCTCCGTTACATACAGATTTTCCATCAGCTGGCCCCGCATCATCCCCGACGGTGACGGCGAGGTCAATCAGAAAGGCATAGATTTCTATAAACGCGTCATCGACTCGCTCCTCGCCCGCGGCGTTACCCCCTGCATCATCCTGTTCCACTGGGATCTTCCCCAGGCTCTCGAGGACCGCGGCGGCTGGACGAATCCCGAATCCCCCATGTGGTTCAAGCGATATACCGAGGTCTGCGCCAAAGCCTTCGGCGACAAGTGCAAGCTCTTCTTCACATTCAACGAGCCCCAGTGCTTTATCGGTGAGGGCTATTATCACGGCTCAAACGCACCCGGCAAAAAACTGCCCATGGCGGACAACATGGTCATGGTGCACAACGTGCTCCTCGCCCACGGTCTCGCCGTTATGGCGCTCCGCGACATCATCCCGGACGTGAAAGTGGGCTATGCCCCCACCACCGGCGGCACCGCGCCCATCACCGATTCCCCCGCCGACGTTGACGCCGCGCGCCAGGCGCTCTTCAAGATTGACGAGGACTGGTGGATGTGGAACGTTCCCCTCTTCTCCGACCCCGTAATGCTGGGCCACTACCCCGAGGAGGACCCTTTCTTCAAGAAATACTGCGAGTTCCTGCCCCAGAATTACATGGAGGACATGAAGATCATCTGCCAGCCGCTTGACTACTACGGACAGAATATCTATTATTCCCACCTGTGGAAAATGGGCGACGACGGAAAGCCGGAATACGTGAAAAAGCCCACGGGATACGCAAAATCCCTTATCGGCTGGCCCACCACGCCCCAGTCGCTGTACTGGGCGCCCAAGTTCCTCTACGAAAGATACAACACGCCCATCATCATCACGGAGAACGGCATCGCCTGCCACGACGCGATCTCTCTTGACGGAAAAGTACACGATCCCAACCGTGTGGATTACATCCACCGTTATCTTCTGGAGCTTCGCCGCGCCGTGGACGACGGTGTCGATATCGCCGGATACCTGCACTGGAGCTTCACGGACAATTTCGAGTGGTGCTCCGGCTACACGGACCGCTTCGGAATGGTATACGTTGATTATCCCACCCAGAAGCGCATCCCCAAGGATTCGTACTACTTCTACAAAACCGTCGTTGAATCCAACGGCGAGAATCTGTAATAAAAAAGCCTGCGGAAAACCGCAGGCTTTTTTGTCCTATGGCGGCGCAGCCGCCTTTTCAGTTATATTCGCCTGCGGCGAGTTATATTGGGCTGCGCCCGGTTATATGGCGAATATAATATAACTGCACCGCAGGTGCAATATAACTTTTTCCGTCAGGAAAAAATATCACTCCGTGCACAGCACGGAATATAACTGCCCCGTCGGCTTCGCCGCCGGATTGTCCTAAAACGAATACGCAGGGGTGACCTTTGTTACCGAAAATTCCTTTATCGCTTCCTCGTCTGCGGTGATATCGTCGAAATACTCCCGCAGCTTTGCGCGGTAGGCATCCTCTTTCACCGTATCCGTGAATCCGTCGAAGAAGTCGGCGTTGGCGTTATCCTTCCACGCGGCCGCATCGTTATCAAGCTTTATGATATAGCAGGTGCCGCTGTCCGTTTCCACCTTTACGGTCTCGCCCGTTTCGGCTTTCACCGCCGCCGCGGTCAGCTTATAGAAGACCTCGTCGCCGAAGGCTTCGTTGGTGGCGTAATAGAACCCGTTCTCATAGTCCTTCATCTCGGAATACTCATCGTACAGGCTGTAAAAGTCCTCGCCGGCGGCAAGCTTTTCATCCACCTCGGCGATGAGCTTTTCCTTTTCGGCCTTCACCGCCGCGTCCAGCTCCTCAGTTTTGTAAACACCGCTGTCGTCCGTCACGTAATTGCCGTCCTCATCGGTGATATACTGATACGCATCGTTTATGTAAATGAGCTGGAAATGAACGAAATTCGCGTTGTAGTAGTCCTCGTAATCCTTATCGGTGAGGGGCGTTTTTCCCCCGTCGCCGTAGAGATAATCGAACACCTTGGTGGTCTTCGTTTCGTCCAGATATATCGCTTTTAAGATATTTATATCGATGCCGTATTCGGAAAGCACCGTGTTCATGAGCTTCCTGCTTCCGTCGGCGTACTCCTTGATGACGTCGCCGATATAGCCGTCAACGCCCTCTTTTTCGGATTTGGTTATTTTCAGGCCGTAGTCGTCGAAAAGCTTTATGGCAACGAGATTTTCCTTCACGGTTTCAAGTGTCACCGCATCGAAATACTCAGCCACGGTCTGCCCGTTGCCCAGATCCCGCGCCCAGCACTCCGCCGTGTCGGTCACGTCCTCGTAAGAATAGAGATAATTCGCCTTTGCACTCGATGCCCAGTAATGGTAGACGGCTGAGGTGATTTCCGCGCCGTCAAGCTCCATCACGGAGGGGGAAGAATCCCCGCAGGCGGAAAGCGTGAATACCGCCGCAAGTGCAAGAAGCACCGCTGCGGCACGTTTTACGGTTTTATTCATTTTCGCTCACTCTGTCCTTTATATAGTCTGTTAAAAATTCCGAAATGCTGTCGCAGAGGTCGCCCCTCTGCTTTTTCATTGTTATCATAGCGGACGTACCCAGAGTCACCCGGAAGGTGCCGGGGCGCTTTGCCTCCGCCGCCCTTACCGCCGCAAGGTCGGGGGAATCCGTCACGAAGACTGCCTCCCGGTCCCTCTCCTCGATCTTCGTCATGCCCGCGTCAAGTCCCTGCCCGCGGACAAGCGCGATACGGCACAGGTTGAGAGCGGGAGCGGGAAGATCACCGAAGCGGTCGCAAAGCTCGTCTATCATATCGGAGAAGTCCTCCTCGCACCTGATCTTTGCGATCTTGCGGTACATCTCCATGCGCTGTGTGGAATCCTTTATATAGCTCTTGGAGAGGAAAGCGTCCACACGGAGGTTGACCGTACATTCCTTCTGCGCCTTCGGCTTTTCGCCCTTTTCCTCAAGGACAGCCTCTTCCAGAAGCTTCATGTACATATCGTAGCCCACGGCCTCCATGTGACCGTGCTGCTGAGAGCCCAGCAGGTTTCCCGCGCCTCTTATCTCAAGGTCGCGGAGAGCGATCTTGAAGCCCGCGCCGAAAGCGGCATACTCTTTCATGGCGCGGAGCCTCTTGTCCGCCACCTCGGAGAGCTGTTTCATTTTGGGATAGGTGAAATAGGCGTACGCCCTGCGGCTGGACCTGCCCACACGTCCTCTTATCTGGTGGAGCTGGGAGAGGCCGAAGCGGTCGGCGTTTTCGATGATGAGCGTGTTGGCGTTGGGCACGTCCACGCCCGTCTCGATTATGGTGGTGCAGACGAGAACGTCGATCTCGCCCCGCACAAGAGATGCCCATATATCCTCAAGCTCGTCACGGTCCATCCTGCCGTGGGCAACGGCGATCCTCGCCTCGGGAAGTGCGGCGGAGAGCTTTGCCTTCAGGGTATAGAGATATTCGATATTGTTATTGAGATAGAAGACCTGACCGCCCCGGCGGATCTCGCGGCGCACCGCCTCTGCGATGATGCCGTCGTCGTGCTCCATAACGTAGGTCTGCACGGGGGAGCGGAGTCCCGGCACGTCATCGAGAATGGACATGTCAAGGATGCCGCCCATTGCCATATTGAGGGTACGGGGGATGGGAGTTGCGGTAAGCGTCAGAAGATCCGCGCCGATGGCGAGCTTTTTCAGCTTTTCCTTCTGCGCCACGCCGAAGCGCTGTTCCTCGTCGATGATGACAAGACCCAGATCGCTGAATTCTATATCGGAGGATATTATCCTGTGAGTTCCTATTATGATATCCGTCTCTCCACGGCGGAGCTTTCTGAGGGATGCCTCCTGCTGTGCCTTTGAGCGGAAGCGGGAGAGCATGTCGATGGTCACGGGGAAGCCTCTGAAACGGGAAAGCGCCGTCTGATAGTGCTGATATGCGAGGATGGTGGTGGGGCAGAGGAGCGCCACCTGTTTTCCTCCCATGACCGCCTTGAATGCGGCACGGAGCGCCACTTCCGTCTTGCCGTAGCCCACGTCGCCGCAGACGATACGCTCCATGGGGCAGCTCTCTTCCATGTCGCGGCGGATATCGTCGATGGCGGAAAGCTGGCTGTCCGTTTCCTCGTATTCGAAAGCGGAGGCAAACTGCGCCGACATGTCGTCATCTGCGGGGAAAGCATAGCCCTCGGCACGCTTTCGCCGGGCATACAGCTCGATAAGCTCCTTTGCCATCTCCCTGGCGGAGGCGGAGGCACGGCTTTTCGCCCGGTGCCAGTCGGTGCCGCCCATTTTACTGAGCTTCACCTCGCCCTCGGCGCCCGCGCCTATATATTTCGATACCAGATCAAGCTGGTCCACGGGCAGGAAAAGCTTATCCGTGCCCGCATATCTTATTTTGACGTAATCTCTCGTGATGCCTGCGGCAGTAAGAGTTTCGATGCCCTCGTATATGCCCACGCCGTACGCCTCGTGGACGATGGCATCGCCCGGCGTCAGGTCGCTGTACGAGAGTATCTTTTCCGTTTTTTTCTTTTTATGTTTGTTCTGCTGTTTTCTGTACAGCCTTGCCGCGCCCTCGGAAACGCCGGAATAATTGAGGAACGCAAACCTTGCGTCCGTCAGCTCAAAGCCGCCGTCGGAGTCACCGTACAGGAGCGCCACCGGGTATTTTCCCTTATTTTCACCGAAAAAGGTGATGTCGCCACGGCAGATGCCTGCGCTGTATCCCTCGTCGGTAAGCGTTTTCGAAAGCTCGCGCGCGTCGGCTTCGTTGGCGCAGAGCACCGCAGTTCTGTAACCGGCGGCGCTGAATTGGGAAAGGTCCTCCAGAAGCAGGGCGGTATTGCCGCCGTAGGGCGGGATATGCCTTGTGCGGAAAGTGAATTCCGCCGCGGGGAGCATGCCGGGATGGCTTCTGGCAAAGGGGTCTATCAGCACGGAGGGCATGACGCCCACGGCTTTTTCCACTCTGTCCCAGCCGTTCTGCCATATGCCCGAGGCCTTTGAATACAGCTCGCCTGCCGCTATCATGTCGGCAACGCTCTGCATGGTGAGAGCGAACGCCGCGTTTGCCCTCTCGCGCACGTTTGCCGTGTCCACTATCACGCACAGCCCGTCGAAATAATCGAAAAAGCAGTCGCCGTCGGGATAGATGAGGGGGAGATATTTGTCCGTGAAGCTTATGTCGGAAAGCTCTTTCAGCTGATTTTGCTCCGCCATGATAAGCTCCGCCGTTCTCAGGTCGGAATCGCTGTCGGCGCGGAGCTTTGAGAGCTGTTTATCACAGAGGGCGATTATTTTTTCCCGCCTCCCGGCATCCAGCACCACCTCGTGGGCAGGGGGGATCAGCACCGTGCCGGACAGAGGCTCGGAGAATCTCTGCGTCACGGGATCGAAGGTGCCCATTCTGTCGATATCGTCACCGAAAAGCTCGAGCCTTATCGGTGTTTCGGAGGGGGGATATATGTCTATGATGCCGCCTCTGACGGCAAACTGACCGGGGCCCTCCACCAGCTCCACTCTGGAATATCCGCCGGACGTGAGAGTTTCGGTGAGCTTCGGCACGTCCACGGGCCTGTCGCTCTCGATGGAACAGCTCGTGTGGATGAGCTCTTCGGGAGGCACGGTCACCTGCAGTACCGCCTCGGCGGTGGCGCAGACAACGAAGGGCTTTTCCGAGAAAAGAAGCTCGGACAGCACAAGAAGCCTCCGATGCTCGTAGTCACGGGAGGCTGTGGTGATATTGAAGTTATAGTCACGGGCGGGGAAGTGATACGCCGCAACGCCCGCGTCACGAAGCCTCAATGCTTCGTCGGCGGCGTCCTTTTCCGATGCGTACAAAAGGAGAACTCTCCTGCCTCCCGCCGCCTCGTCGGAGGCAAGAGCGGTGAGAAACACGGGGGACGCTCCCTCGGAAAGACCGGTGACGGCAAACGGCGCGGGCCTCGCCCTCCGCCTTGACGCGGAAAGCCCGTCCGCCAGCGCACGGTATTCCCTCGATGCCCTTAAAACGGATAATAAAAGCTCGCCTGTGTTCATCGTCCCATACCGTTAAACTCGGACATTGCGCCGTCAATGTTACCGTCCATTATCATTTCCGCGGCCTTCGCGCACGCTTCAAAGCAGGGGCGCATCTTTTCGAAATTCTCCTGCGAGATCTTTCCGAGCACCCATGCGGCAAGATCGTAATCCTTTGAGGGCTTCTGTCCCACACCTATCTTTATCCTCGGGAAATTATCGCTCCCCAACTGATAAATGATGCTGCCCAGTCCCTTCTGTCCGCCGTCCGTGCCCGATCTGCGTATCCTCATCTGACCGGGATCGCCGTTGATATCGTCGGAAATAACGATTATCTTTTCCGGCGGGATCTTGTAGAAATCCGCCGCCTCTTTGACGGCAAGGCCCGATGCGTTCATCAGCGTCTGGGGCATCATCATGAGAGCACGGTGAGAGCCGAAGGTCACGTCGCACACAAGGGAGCGGAATTTCACTCTGGTGCATTCCACGTTCTTCTGATGGCAGATGCAATCGACCGCGATAAAGCCCGCGTTGTGCCGTGTGGTGGCATAATCCTTTCCGGGATTTCCCAGTCCCACCAGCAAAAATTCGGGGGGAGCGGGAGACTCCTTGGGCTTTGATATTTTTTTGAAAAGCTCAAATATATCAGACATAAATTCTCCGTTGCCGTCTGCGGCAAATTTATTTTTTAACGCACGAAAGAGGCGGAAATATCCGTTTCCCGCCTTCTCTTCTGTTATTTTACCACATGACTCCCATAAATTTCAAGAGTATTGCTTCTTTTCACATAAAATGTTCACAGAAAAGCTATTGCTTTATAATAAAAAGTAAGTATAATAATAGTGGAAAATTATCGCCGAAAGGAGAACGGTATGGCAAAACGGAAGAAAAAGAATAAGATCAAAGCGGAAGAAACAGCCGCTGCGGTCACCCCGGAGATACCCGAGGGCGAAGACCTGATACGGGATGCACAGTCCAATTTTGCGCCGATCCCCCACAGCGACAAGTTCACGGAAAAGGACTTTTCCGAATCGGTCACGGGGCTTGATCCCGAAGCCATCGAGAGCGTGAAGACCGACGGGGAAGAAAAAGAAAAAGCACCGAAGAAAAAGAGGAGCAAAACGGAAAACATCATCCAGCTCTCGCTGCTGGGCGTGTGCGGCATCGCCGCCGTCGTCTGCATCGTGATGCTCTTCTTCAACATAAGAGGCAAGATAAGAGGCGCCGAGATCTACGAGAACACCGAGTTCGACCACTTCACCCTTGCGGACGATCAGCGGACGGCAAATTTCAACCATCCGGGAAAGCTTCTGTGCATCGGCAGCGATTCCTCCATGCTCTCCCTTTATGACCGTATCGCCGCCGGGAAAACTCCCGATGAGGAAAACCACGGCGCGTATTCCGAAAAGCTGGATGCCATGCGGGCAAGCCTGACCGCGCTGAAAGCGAAAAATCCCCAGGTGGTGGGCTGGATATATGCCGAGAACACCGGCATCGACTATCCCGTGCTGAAGGGTGACGACAACGACTACTATCTGGACCACGCATACACGGGAGAGTCCCTCCCCATCGGCTCGATCTTCGTGGACTATAACTGCAAAGACACGCTCTCCGAGAACATGAATACCGTTATCTACGGCCACAACGTGGTCACGGGAGCCATGTTCCACGACGTGACCAAATTCCTCGATCCCGCATTTTTCGCGGCGAATAAGATATATCTTTATACCATGGACGGCGTGTTCATCTATCAGCCCGTGTCCGTCTATCCCACCACCGACAAGTATTTCTATTACAGGATAAACTTCTCCGGCACCTCCGATTTTATGACCTTTGCCGCGGACGTCATATCCAAATCCGCCGTGAAATCCGGCGAAAAGATCGGTGAGGGAGATCAGATGCTGACTCTTTCCACCTGCACCAACGGCGGTGACGGCGGAAGATACGCCCTCCACGCAAAGCTTATTGATACGATAAAATGACGGAAGCATCCATATTTGTGTGTCCCGTCTGCGGACGGGAGCTTGTACGGAGGGAAAACAGCTTTTACTGCACGGGAGAAAAGCCCCATTGCTACGATATAGCGTCGAGCGGGTACGTCAATCTCCTGCCCCCCGGCAAGAAAAACAACCGCACCACGGGCGACGATGCGCTGATGACACAGTCACGCCAGAGATTTCTCGCCTCCGGGCTTTATGACGCGATACCGCAGGGTGCGGCGGATGCCGCGCTATCGGCGGGGAGGGAGATTACCTCCTTCGTTGACGCGGGCTGCGGAGAAGGATACCATACCGTCCGCATTTTCGGGTATTTGAGGGACAAGTTCCCGTCCCTTCGCGCCGCGGGGCTTGATGCCTCAAAGCACGGCGCCGCGAGAGCGGCGAAAAAGGCGGGAGAATTCAAGGGCGCGCTTTCCTTTGCCGCCGCGAACATATTCGATATGCCCATTGCCACCGCCTCACAGGATGCGGTATTCAGCCTTTTCGCACCCGTTCCCGACGGGGAAGCACGCCGTGTGCTGAAAAAGGACGGCATCCTGGTGGTATGCTCATCGGGAAGCCGCCATCTGTGGCAGATGAGAGAGGTTTTGTACGGAGAACCCAGGTATTACGAGCCTCTTGACAGGACACCCGAGGGCTTTCGCCTGCTGTCGTCATCCTCCCTGTCCCGTGAGATCACGGTGGAGGGCGACCTTATCCGCGACCTTTTCACAATGACTCCCTTTTATTACAGATCCCCCCGTGAGGGAAAGGAAAAGCTCCTCTCCCTGACTTCACTTACAACGGAAATTTCCGCAGAATACAAGGTTTACGAAAAAGAATGAACAAAAAAGAGCTCCTGAAACTGCATATCCTAAAGAGACTGCCCGCCATCCTTGCGGCGGTCCTTTTGACTGCCGTTTTCGGGCTCTATTACGTGGGAGCTTACGATATTTCCTTTATCGAGCGCCCCGAATCGTGGAAAAACAACTTCACCTATCTGAAAGAAATATTCCGGGAGGAGCCCGCCGACACCGAAGAGACGGAGCCCGCCGATACCGAGCCCGCGGAAACCACCGCCCCGGAGGAGGAAACCACGGCGGAGCCCTCCAATAAAGGGCACAAGAAGTCCGATAAACAGTCGAAAGCCGAGATCATCACCTTCAAAACGGTGGACGAGCTGAAAAAAGAAGGCTTTGCCCTTACCGATAAGGTATGGGATTCCACCTGCGTTCTGGGCAAGCTCAAATGCAGCTACGACTGGCCCAAATCCTTTTCGTACAGCAAAAAGACATACGATGCGGAGGAGTTCACCTACTACGACGACGGCACGGAAACGAAAAGAGAAGTGGTGAAAAAGACCGCGGATCGCCCCGCCCTTGAAACGTATATGGGATATATCATATACGACGACAGAGGCAAGCTCTACCTCATCAGCCCGGACGGCGCCGTGATGACCGGGTACGACGACACGTCCTATATCCCCGCATACACCCGTGATCTTGAGGGAAGGCCCCTTTTCTACCGCGCTTATTCGGAAAATCTGCAGTATCCCACCGAGCTGGAAAAGGAAGCGGACAAAGACGGCAACCGCAAGTGGCTCAAGTATTCCGAACTGCAGGTGCAATGTAAGAAATATTACTATTTGTCGGAAAGTGGACAATATTTCATAGAATCCGACTATAACGACGCCACGGACAACAGAGGTCTGTATTTCGACTACCCCGCATATTACGGCAATACGGACTCGGATCTGAAGAGATATTATTTCAACACCTCGGTGCTTTTCACCACTCTTGAGCACAAAACGGAATTCCGTGACCGCATGAGCTGGGCTTATTCCGTCCAGCCCGTGAAGCTTGAGGAGCTGAAATTCGATAAAGACGGCAAAAATCTCATGGAGGAAAAGGGAAAGAGCTTTTCCGAAATGTTCCCCTATACCATGGCGTATAACTACCGCGAGAACTACGCCGCCGTCAAAATGGACATAAAGTGGGAATACAACCACGATGAGGACGACGGAAAAGGCGGCAAGAAGAATAAGGACGTTAAGGTCACCTCAAACGAGCTGAGAGTGGTGGACAAGCAGGGAAACGTCATGTTCTCCTCCCGCAAAAACTACTTCAGCGAGCTTGGCTGGACCGCCAACGAGCGCTACGTTGACCCGCTTTCTCTCGGAGTTGACTCCATCGGCAGCTATTATTTCGATCACGGCCTGATGCGCCTCCGTATCCAGTCCTACGACAGATTCTATTTCACCGACCTGCACATGATGTTCATTGTCACCGACGACGACGTGCTGGTGCGGCCGAACGGCTCCAAATTCACCATCCCCTCGGGATATAAGCTGAAAGCTTATTCCAACGGCATCCTGCTGCTCGAAAAGAACGATACTTACAGCTATATGACCTCCAAGGGCACGTGGCTCCGTGAGGACGCCTTCACGGACGGCAAAACGTTCCTCGAGGGCATCGCCGTGTGCGCCCGCGAGGGAAAATACGGTATCATCGACAATACGGGAAAAATAATCGTTCCCTTTGAATACGATTATATCTCCACCGTTTCCTCCGGCACTCTCACCGCCTTCAAAAAGGGCGAGGGCTGGACCGTTTTCCAGAAACTTTCCAAGTAAAAAGCGAGAATTGATATGTCACAGTACGATTTTGACGTAATAGTGGTGGGCGCGGGCCACGCAGGCATCGAAGCGGCGCTGGCGGCAGCCCGCCGCGGGCTTCACACCGCGCTTTTCACCATAAGCCTCGATTCCGTGGCGAATATGCCCTGCAATCCCTCCGTGGGAGGCACGGGAAAAGGCCATCTGGTGTTCGAGGTGGACGCTCTGGGCGGAGAAATGGGATATCAGGCGGATCTGGCCACCATGCAGTCCAGAACGCTGAATACGGGCAAGGGCGCCGCCGTCAGATCGAAAAGAGTGCAGGCGGACAGACGTCTTTATACCGCAAACATGAAAAAAGCTCTGGAAAATGAGGAAAATCTCTGCCTTATCCAGGGCGAGGTCACCGACGTGCTCGTTGACTGTGCCGGCGGCGGGAAAAGAGTGTGCGGAGTTCACGCCATGCCCGGCGGCGATTATAATGCGAAAGCCGTCATTCTCTCCACGGGAACGTATCTGGGCGGCCTTACCCACGTGGGCGACGTGAGGCGTCACTCCGGTCCGGACGGGCTCCTTCCCGCGGAGCTTCTCACCGAAAACCTTAAAAAATACGGCGTTTCCCTCATGCGCTTCAAAACGGGAACGCCTCCGAGAATACACCGCTCCTCCATTGATTTCGATGCCCTGGAAAGACAGGACGGAGAAGAGCATATCACCCCGTTCTCCGTCAGAACGGATGAAAAACGGCTCAATTCCATAGAGCAGGTCCCCTGCTACATAGTTTATACGAACAGCGAAACACATAAGATAATTCTCGATAATCTTGATAAATCACCACTATATTCAGGGCAGATCCACGGAACAGGCCCAAGATATTGTCCCTCCATCGAGGATAAGATCGTCCGCTTCTCCGATAAGGAGCGCCATCAGCTCTTTGCCGAGCCCATGGGCGAGGGCACCGAGGAAATATACCTGCAGGGCTTTTCCTCCTCGCTTCCCGCAGAGGTCCAGTATAAGATGCTCCGTTCCCTTAAGGGATTCGAAAACGCGCGCATCATGAGATACGCCTACGCCATCGAGTACGACTGCGCCGATCCCACACAGCTTTATCCCACCCTCGAATTCAAGACCATCAGCGGTCTCTACGGTGCGGGCCAGTTCAACGGCTCATCCGGATACGAGGAGGCGGCGGCGCAGGGAATCGTCGCGGGCATCAACGCCGCGGCGAAGATTTTAGGCGAAAAACCCATGATCCTCCCCAGATATTCCTCATATACGGGCACTTTAATCGACGATCTGGTGACGAAAGGCACAAACGAGCCTTACCGCATCATGACCAGCCGCTCCGAGTACAGACTCTTACTGCGGCAGGACAATACGGACCGCAGACTGTGCGAGTACGGCAGGCAGGCAGGGCTCATTTCCGACGAAAGATACAGGCAGTTCAAAGAAAAGATCGCGGAAGAGGACGCGGAAATAGAAAGACTTGAGCATACCTCCGTTTCCCCCTTCGCCGCAAATCCCGTGCTCACCTCCCTTGGGCAGAACGAGATTTCAACAGGCGCAAAGCTTGCGGATCTGCTCCGCAGACCGGGAATTACCTATAAAGACCTTGAACCTTGTGATAAAGAGCGCAAAATCCTGCCCGAACCCGTTATCGAAACGGTAGAAACCGAAATAAAGTACGAAGGATACATAAAACACCAGTTGATAGATGCTGAAAAGCAGAAGAAGATAGAATCCCGCCTTCTGCCCGAGGATATCGACTATATGAAGATAAAAGGCCTCCGTATCGAGGCGGCACAGAAGCTGCAGAAGATAAGGCCCGCCTCAATAGGGCAGGCCTCCCGCATATCCGGCGTAAATCCCGCCGATATTTCCGTGCTTGTAATTTATTTGTCAATGAAGCCATAACAAATATAGCCCCGCCCGGGGCTTTTTTGTTTCACGTGAAACATTGAACTCAGGCGGAACAAAATTGTTTCACGTGAAACATTCGTGACCGCTATGCCGCCCCGCAGGTGATGTTTCACGTGAAACATCTATATGTTGTGGTCGGATGCACGTTATAATCTACATTTTGCGAAATCAAATATGAAATATTCTATTGTATCACGGCGAAAACTGTGGTAAAATATTATAAACGGAGGTGAGAAAATGCTGTCGGTAACGTATACGGCAGGACTGATGGGTATAGACGGCTATACCGTGACCGTGGAATGCAATGCCTCATACGACCAGATGTCCGAATTTGAAATAGTTGGTCTGCCCGATGCCGCCGTCAAGGAAGCGAAGCAGCGAGTGCAGACCGCATTTATAAACAGCGGCTTTTTCTTCCCCGAAATGAAAATGACCGTAAACCTTGCTCCCGCAGACGTGAAAAAAGAGGGAAGCGCATATGACCTTGCCATTTTTGCGGCTCTTGCCCGCATCGGCGGGGATATTCCCGAGCACGTAGACCTCTCAACGATGTGCTTTATCGGCGAGCTTTCCTTCACGGGAGGTGTCCGCGGCGTGCGGGGCGTTCTTCCCATGGTGCTTTCCGCAAGGGACGCGGGCCGCACGGAGATTTTCGTGCCGGCGGGCAACGCGCCGGAGGCCGCCGTGGTCGACGGCGTGTCCGTTTACGCCGTATCAAACGTCACGGAGCTGATAGACCACCTTTCCGGAAAAGAAAAGATCAGACCGACACAGCCCGATCTTGTGGATTTCAATATAGTTTATTCGGGAGGCGTTGATTTCTCGGACGTAAAGGGGCAGGAAAAAGCCAAGCGTGCCATGGAGATCGCCGCCGCGGGAGGACATAATCTTCTGATGATCGGCCCGCCCGGATCGGGAAAATCCATGCTCGCCAAAAGACTGCCCACCATATTGCCGCCTCTCACCTTCGGTGAGGCGCTGGAAACCACGAAAGTCCATTCCGTTTCGGGGCTTCTGCCCGAGGGAGTTTCCCTTGTGTCAGTAAGGCCATTCCGCAGTCCGCACCATACGCTCTCCGCGCCGTCCCTGGTGGGCGGCGGCAAAAATCCGCAGCCCGGAGAAATATCCATCGCGGATAACGGGGTGCTGTTTCTGGACGAATTGCCCGAATTTCCCAAAAACGTAACGGAAAGCTTGCGCCAGCCCCTTGAGGACGGCAGGGTGACCATCACCAGAACGGCGGGGAGAATGACTTTTCCCTCCAATTTCATGCTTGTCTGCGCCATGAACCCCTGTAAATGCGGCTATTTCGGATCAAAGAACAGGCCCTGCACCTGTAAGAAAGACGATATCAAAACGTACCTTTCCAAGATCAGCGGCCCCCTGCTTGACAGAATAGATATACAGGTAGAGCTTCCC
>JAZUGU010000001.1:0-13537 GCA_045641325.1 Candidatus Avispirillum sp. | reverse complement strand
CGATACGGAAATATCCGTTCCCGTCAGCGATTCCAGACTTGCCTGCAGAAACTGCCTTTTCCTGTGCATCGACGGCACGAAGAGAAACGGAAAAGACTATATAAAAGAGGCTGTGTCACGGGGCGCGGCGGCATGCGTCTGCGAAGAGCCCGTAAAGGGCGTGCCCTCGGTCACGGTATCCGATGTCCGATCGGCTCTGTCGGCAGTATGGAACAATTTTTACGGCTCGCCCGCAAAAAATATGCGGCTGTACGGTATAACCGGCACCAACGGAAAGACTTCCACCTCATATTTTTTGAAAAGCATCCTTGAGGCCTCGGGGAGAAAAACGGGGCTCATCGGCACGTCCGGCTGTTTCGCCGGAGATGAGGAGATAGAGCTTCCCGGCTCGGAGGTCAGCGATTATCCCGCGGCGATGACAACGCCCGATCCCGGATATCTGTACCGTGCTCTTGCGATCATGAAAGAGCGGGGCGTCACCGATACGGTCATCGAGGTCTCAAGCCACGGCATATACCACAAAAGAATATCCGCTCTTGATTTTTTCTGCGGAGTGTTCACAAATCTCACCCCGGAGCATCTCGATCTCCACGGTGACATGGAAACCTACTTCTCGGTCAAAAAAAGCTTTTTAGACAATTGCCAAATAAAAATATATAACCGTGACGACAAGTACGGACGCCGCTTTTATCCCATGCTTTACAGCTACGGCATCACCGATACGGAAAATGTCCGGAGGTGCGGAGATGAAACGGCTTATGTTTTGAAATGCGGCAGGGAAAAGATACGGATAACGTCCTGTATTCCCGGCGATTTCACGCTGTATAATACCATGGCGGCGGCAAAATGCGCCGCGGCGGCGGGGATCTGCGCCGCACATATCGCAAACGGCATCGGGAAAGTGAAAAGCATCCCCGGCAGGATGGAAAAGGTCGTTTCGGAAGATGTGGCGGGATTTTCCGTCATAATTGATTTCGCGCATACCCCGGCGGCGTTTGAAAACGTCCTGAAGAGCTTAAAAAAGACAAATGCCGAAAAACTCACGGTGCTTTTCGGATGCGGCGGCGACCGCGATCCCGCAAAGCGGGCGCCCATGGGTGAGATCGCCGCAAGGTATGCGGACCGCATCATCGTGACGGACGATAACCCGCGCTGGGAGGATCATCTGAAAATCATCGAAGATATCCTGAAAGGCATCCCGAAAGGAAAAAACGTCACCGTCATCCCCTCACGGCGCGATGCCGTGATATATGCCCTTGAGACCGCAAAAGCGGGAGAAACCGTGCTTCTCTGCGGAAAAGGGCAGGAAAACTGTGAAATAATTAAAGGGAAAAAGATACCTTTTTCCGAAAAACAGATAATAGCCGGATTTCTCAGGGAGAGATACGGCAAATGAAGAAAAGGAAAGAAAAAAATGCTAAGCCTGAATCTCATCATCTATCTTGCATCTGCTGTGGTCGTGTTCGCACTGACGGCGATCGTCCTCCATTATCTCATTCCCGTGCTTGCGAGCAGAAAAATGGGACAGAAAATACTTGAGATAGGCCCCCGCTGGCATAAGAATAAGGAGGGGACTCCCACAATGGGCGGCATTTCCTTCATTATCGCCGCGGTCATTGTGGGTGCCGCGCTGTGCATATATCTTTCCGTGAAGAACGGCTTTTCCGCTTCCGCCCGCCTTGTCACCACCCTTGCAATGGCGGCGGCATCCGGACTTATCGGTATCATTGACGACAGAGCGAAGCTCATGAAAAAGCAGAACGAGGGCCTCACCGCTCCCCAGAAATTCCTTCTGCAGGTCGCAGTTGCCGCCCTCTACCTTCTGGGCATGTATTTCTGCGGCAGCACCACGGAGATGTATATCCCCTTCGTGGGCGTCAGCATTGATCTTGGCTTCTTCTATTATCCCATCGCGTTACTGCTTCTGTGCGGTATCATGAACAGCGTGAATCTTACGGACGGTATTGACGGACTTGCCTCAAGCGTCACCTTCGTGGTGTCCGTGTTCTTCGCCGTATGCGCCGCAGTGATGAAAAATACGGAGCTTTCCGGCATTGCCGGAATCATGACCGGCGCCGTCCTCGGCTTCCTCGTTTATAATTTCTATCCCGCAAGAGTGTTCATGGGAGATACGGGCTCACTCTTCCTCGGCGGGCTCTGCGTGGGAGCGGCGTTCCTCATGGATAATCCTCTCATCATCGTGGTATGCGGCATCGTGTATATAGCGGAGACCGCATCCGTCATGCTTCAGGTGGGATATTTCAAGCTCACTCACGGCAAAAGACTTTTCAAAATGGCACCGATCCATCATCACTTCGAGCAGTGCGGATGGAGTGAAATAAAGATCGTCACGGTATTTTCCCTTGTGACAGCGGCATTTTGTGTTCTCGCCTGGTTCGGCGTAAGATAAGGGCACAAAGGCAGAGAGAAAGGAATTGCCCGAGATATGGAAAACAAAGATAAGAGATCGGTGGTCCGCAGCGGCAGAAACCTGCCGCAGAATAAAGGCGGAGCGCTGACCGATGTCCGCTCAAAAGCGATAGCGAAGCGCAGGGAGAAGGACAGGGAATGGGATTCCGCAGATATCCAGCGTGTTCGCCACGGTGTGGACAGACCCATGCTCATCATAATAATCCTTCTTTTGAGCCTGGGCTCCGTAATGGTCTTCAGCGCAAGCTATCCCAATGCCCAGACCTTCAAGGACAACGGAATGTATTATATTTACCGTCATCTTATATTCGTGGCGGTAGGCGCTGTTTTCATGGCAGTGCTCACGTTTCTGCCCTATACGGTGTACAGAGCGGGCGCCGTGATCCTTGCTCTCGTGTCCGTGGCATTGCTTCTTCTGGTGCTTGTGATGGGCGCGGCAAGAGGCGTTGCACAGAGATGGATAGTCCTCGGCAGCAGTTTGACGCTTCAGCCCTCGGAGGTCGCGAAGATCGCGCTCATAATATTGCTTGCATGGTATATAGATAAGCATCAGACCGAGATCAACGGACTTAACGAAAAAAAGAAAAACTGGCACGGCATCATCGTGCCCGGCCTTATCATGTTCGGCTTCTGCGGACTGGTGCTTCTGGAAAAGCATCTGTCCGGCACGGTAATTCTTGCGGCAATAGGACTTTGCATCATATTCCTTTCCGGCGCAAGCATCACGAAAATGCTTCTGTGGTACGGTATTCCCGCAGTAGTCGGCGGCGTGGGCTTCATCCTTGCGAACAGCTACGCCCTTGAGAGAATAAAGACCTATATGGACAGCGATGCCGATATGCTTGATGAGCTGTGGCAGACCACACAGGGCCTGTATGCCATCGGCAACGGCGGACTTCTGGGCACGGGCCTCGGACGCAGTAACTTAAAATACAATTACGTTTCCGAAGCGCAGAACGACTTCATATTCAGTATATGGTGCGAGGAAATGGGCTTCGTGGGAGCCATCCTTCTTCTGGTGCTCTACGGCCTTTTCATATGGCGCGGCATGAAGATCGCCCGCCGTGCCCCCGATACCTTTTCGTCTCTGGTCGCATTCGGAATAACCTGCCAGGTAGGTATCCAGGCGTGCCTCAATATCCTTGTGGTAACCGATATGATATTCAATACAGGCGTTGCGCTTCCGTTCTTCTCGTACGGCGGCTCCGCAACCGTCGTGCTCATGGGCGAGATGGGGATACTTCTTTCCATATCCAAACACTCGTATCAGCAAAAGATATAGCATAGAAACTGTCGCAGAAAGGAACTGCCGAAAATGAGAGTACTGATGACCGGCGGCGGCACGGGAGGACACGTAAATCCCGCACTTGCCATAGCGAATACCATAAAAGAAAACGAGCCCGACTCCGAGATCGCCTTCGTGGGCACTCCGAGGGGCATCGAAAACAAACTTGTCCCGGCGGCAGGCTATAAGCTCTGTCACGTTGACGTGATGGGAATAAGACGAAGCCTTTCTCCGAAAAACATCAAGGCTCTGTATCTTGCGCTCACGTCTCCGCTCAAAGCGAAAAAGATAATCAAAGAGTTCCGTCCCGATATCGTCATCGGCACGGGCGGATACGTCAGCTGGCCGGTAGTTAAGGCGGCGGCATCCATGGGGATCCCCACGGCGCTCCACGAAAGCAACGCCGTCGCGGGGATGACGGTGCGTATGCTTGCCTCCAAGGTGGACAGGATATATGTGAACTTCGAGGCGGCGGGAGAGGGGCTTCCCGATCCCGGAAAGGTGCTCCACGTGGGCTGCCCCCTGCTTTCAAAGTTTTCAAATATCTCAAAAGAGGAAGCGCGGAAAAAGCTGAACATCCCCGATAAGGTAAAATACTGTATCCTCTCCTACGGAGGAAGCCTGGGCGCGGAAAAGGTCAACGATGCCGTGTTCACCCTCATGCAGAATTATACCGGCGGAAAAGAAGAGATATATCATACCCACGCCACAGGCACCATCGAAAAGGATATAGCCGCAGGATGGTTCAGTGAGCGGGGGCTTGACAAATATGATAATATAGAATTACTGGAGTACATATACGATATGCCGTACAGAATGGCGGCGGCTGATATCGTCATATGCAGAGCAGGCGCCATGACCGTGTCGGAGCTGTCGCTTGACGGAAAATGCGCCGTGTTCATCCCGTCCCCCAACGTGACGGACGATCAGCAGTATAAAAACGCGAAGGTCCTCGCCGATAACGGCGCGGCGGTCATAATCCGCGAAAACGCCGAAACCGGAGCAAAGCTCACCGAAACGGTGAAAGAGCTTTGCGAAAACGCGGACCTCATAAAAGAGAAGGAAGAAAAGATCAAAGCCTTTGCAGTTCCCGATGCAAATAAGAAGATCTATCTGGATATCTGCGGGCTCATCGGAAAATAAAAAGAAATTCAAAGGAAAGAAGGTGCGGCAGTGGGCAAATCCGTAAACGAATACTATGCGGAAAAAATGAAAAAGCTCCTGGAGATGCAGAGCCCGGAAAGATCCCCGGAAAAACTGTCGGCACCGGAAAAACTTTCCCCCGGAGAAAGAATAAGAAAAGCATCCGAAAGGCAAGCTCCTCCCGCCTCTGTGCGGAGCGCGGCAAACGCCCGTCCCCGCCCGGAGAACGCCGCACGGCAGAAAGAGAATATCGGCGGCAGGGAATACTACGATAAATTCCGCAGGGATGCGGCGGCATCCGAAAAAACGAAAGCCTATAAAGAACCCTCTGTAAGCATAGCTTCCGGACAGGAAAAGAGGAAAAACACAAACGAGCCTCCCCGAAAGGAGAAAAAGCCGTCTCCGGAGCAGACCTTTGAGGACAAGCTCCGTGAAGAAGAGCAGAAGGAAGAGTCTGTCAAAAGGGCCCTCCGAGGAAGAAAGCTCCGTAAGATCCGTGATGCCGTCATCTCCGTAGTTCTGATAATCGCCGTCGTGGCGGTGCTGTTCACGGTGGTGTACAGACTCATGTTCGTCATCTCAGACATAAAGGTCGAGGGCGCGGTAATTTATACCAATGAGGAAATAATAGCGGCGTCCGGCATATCGGAGGGAGATCATCTGTATTCCTTCCGCAACAGCGCGGCTGAAAAGATGATAATACTCAGGTGTCCCGCCGTAGGCAGCGTCACGGTGGATAAGGTCGCACCGTCCACGGTAAATCTGTACGTGACCGAAGAACCCATAACCTTCTATGCGGATTTTTACGGCGAGTACAGGGAAATGTCCGAAAATCTCCGTGTTCTCTATGCCACGAACAGGGAAAAAGCACGGGAAAACGGGCTGATCTATCTGAGACTGCCCACCGCTTCCAAAGCATACTCGGGAAAAACCGCCGAATATTCCGGCATCAGAAACGATTCCTATATCTATGATGTCACAAAGGCGATCCGGGGGAGCGAACTGCGAGACAGGATAAAGGGAATAGACCTCAGAAATAAATACGCTATCACGCTCAACTGTGACGGCAGATACCGTATCGACCTGGGAGATTCCATGGGCCTCGGTACCAAGCTTAAAATAGTGGCGGGAGTGCTTGAGGATCCCATGTTCACGGCGGATACGAAAGCCACCATAGACGTTTCGGATATGACCGCCGCCAGCGTTATCACAGACGCAAATCTGGACATGAGCTGGCTGTATTAAGCGTAGGCAATTGCATAAAACCGCAATAAAAGACAAATGACTAAAACGGCTGAAACCGCCCTTTTCAAGGGAGATTTCAGCCGTTTTCTGCAAAAAAGTAAAATATTACGGAAAAAAATTCGAAAAACACTTGAAAATTCGGACGGGACGGTATATTATATATACAAGTATGCAAATAATTAGACCCGAAAATGTGTAAAAAAGAAAGGATCGGACAAAAAATGCCTTTTGAACTTAATGAAGAATTTGAAAGCGGCGTATCCATTAAAGTCGTAGGAGTTGGCGGAGGCGGAAACAACGCCGTAAACCGCATGATCTCCCTTAACGTACGCGGAGTAGATTTTATTGCTATCAACACCGATAGACAGGCTCTCCAGAAATCTGCGGCAACCCAGAAGATCGCCATCGGCGAGAAGATCACCAAGGGCCACGGAGCAGGCTCCAACCCCGAGGTAGGTATCAAGGCCGCTGAAGAGAGCATCGAAGAGATCAAGTCAGCCCTTGCAGGTGCGGATATGGTATTCATCACCACCGGTATGGGCGGCGGCACCGGCACCGGCGCTGCTCCCGTAGTGGCAAGAGTTGCAAAAGAGATGGGCATGCTCACCATCGGTATCGTTACAAAGCCCTTCGCATTCGAAGGAAAGAAGAGAAAGCTCCAGGCTGACGACGGTATAGAGAACCTCAGCAAGTACGTTGACTCTCTCGTTATCATCCCCAACGAAAGACTGAAGCAGGTATCCGATAAGCCCATCACCATGCTGAACGCATTTGAGATCGCAGACGACGTTCTCTCTCACGGTGTTCAGTCCATTTCCGAGCTGATCAACGTTCCCGGATACATAAACCTGGACTTCGCAGACGTTACCTCCGTTATGCAGGACGCAGGCTACGCTCACATGGGCGTCGGCGCCGCATCCGGCAAGGAGAAGGCAGAGCTTGCTGCAAAGGCAGCGATCTCCAGCCCGCTGCTTGAGACCTCCATCAACGGTGCCCGCGGAATCCTCGGCAACATCACCGCATCTCCCGATATCAGCATGGACGATATCGATGCAGCATGCACCATGATCGCAAACGAGGCTCACGAGGACGCAACCGTTATCTGGGGTGTTGTATTCGATCCCGAGATGGAAGATGCAATGAAGATCACCATCATCGCCACCGGATTTGAGAAGGACGGCGAGACAAAGGCGGAGGCAAAGCCCGCAGTGCCCGCTCCCGTAGCTGAGAAGATCGAGGCTGTTGAGGAGATCGAGGAAGAGGAAGAGCCCGAGGCTGAGAACAACGACAGCGAGGACATCTCCGATGACGATCTCGACGAGCTTCTCGGAATGCTTTCCAGCAAAGAGAAAAAGAACGATAATCCCGCAGGCGGACTTAAGCGTTACTTCTAAAATAACCGATTACCCTTACCGGAAACGGTAAGGGTAATTTTTTTGGGAAAATTGCAAAAAGCTCTTCCAAAAGAGAGAACTTTGTGATACCATTGTATGTAGCGAAATTTGGCAATATCCGGCATAAAAAAGGTGTCGTTCATATATCGAAAGGTACAGTATGGAAATCGTTTTAAACATCATCACCATGGCAGGCGGCCTTGCTCTGTTCCTCTACGGAATGAGGATCATGGGCGATGCGCTGAAGCACGGATCATCAGGGGCTGTCAAAAACGTAATGGGCAAGGTGACGAACAACCCCTTCATGGGATTCCTCATCGGACTTGCGGTAACCGCAATAATCCAGAGCTCCACCGCAACCATCGTCATCACCTCGGGACTTGTCGGTGCCGGAATTCTTTCGCTTCACCAGTCCATAGGAATAATCCTGGGCGCAAACGTCGGTACGACCGTAACGGGCCAGATAATCAGACTGATGTCCATAAAGGGCGGAGAGGGCAGTGTCACCGTGCTTGATTTCTTCAAGCCGGAAACTCTTGCGCCGATCGCGGCAGTGATCGGTATCTTCCTTATTATGGCGTTCAAGTTCCGCAATTCGGATACGGTGGGCACCATCGCCATCGGCTTTGCCATCCTCTTTACCGGACTTCTCAATATGACGGCAGTAGTTTCGCCTCTGTCCGAGTCCGAAACGTTCAGAAATCTGTTCATGAGCCTCTCCGATAAGCCCGTGCTCGGATTCTTCGCAGGTGTGGTGGTCGCCTTTGCAATACAGAGCTCGTCCGCATCAGTCGGTATCCTGCAGACTCTGTCGGTAACCGGGCTTCTCAGCTTCAGCTCCGTTTATACTATACTCGTCGGTATTTATATAGGCGACTGCGTTACCACCGCCATCGTCTGCTCCATCGGCGCACGTGCCGATGCAAAGCGGACAGGCCTTATGCATATCCTGTTCAACCTGAGCCAGGTGGTGCTTGTCATCGCAGGCGTTACGATAGTGCATCATGTCGGCTGGGATTGGTTCAATAATTTCTGGGGCGCACCCATAGATGCCGGCGGCATCGCCAACGTCCATACTCTGTTCAAGCTTGCGTGTGCAATCCTTCTGCTGCCCGTCTGCGGCGTATTTGAAAAGTTGGCATGTAAGATGATCAAGGACGACAAGCAGGTTTCCAAGAGCTATCAGAAAGAGCTTGCGGCACTTGACCGTGAGTTCTATAAATCCCCCGCGCTTGCTCTCTCCTCCGCGCATAACATTCTGTCCACCATGGCAGGCCTCACCTGCGGCAACGTGAAGAAAGCAATGATCTCTCTTGACGGTGCTGATAAAAAGCTTATTGAAGAGATCAATGAGGACGAGGCCCACGTGGACGAAATGGCTGACCATGTCAGCAACTATCTTATCGGTCTTTCTCCCCATATCAACGCCGACGACGGAAACGATACCCTCAACTATTATATCAAGTGCGTGTCCGAGTTCGAGCGTATCGGTGACTATGCCATCAACGTGACCGAATGTGCCGAGGCGCTGATAGAAAAGAACACAAGCTTTTCCGGCAATGCACGTGAGGAGCTGAGGATCATCGATGATGCCATAAAAGAGATCATGAGCCATACCTGCCGCGCATTCGTAATGAACGACAGAGAGGAAGCATCTCATATCGAGCCTATCGAGGAGGTCATAGACGACCTTATCGCGGCAGTCAAATCCAATCACGTAAAGCGCCTGAGAGACGGCGAATGCAACGTGTATTCCGGATGTGCGTTCATGGACGTGCTGACGAATGTGGAGCGTGTGGCTGACCATTGCTCCAACATCGGCTTCCACCTTATCACAATGCTTGATAACGGAAACAGCGATTCCGAGCACGATTATAAGCATTATCTCCACCAGGGCAACGATGAAAACTATAACAGAGAATTCGAAGAGCTTCATACGAAGTATTTCGAAATGCTCGAAAAAGAACCCGCAAACGTATAATAATACAAAAATCCCGCCGGAGCGTCCGGCGGGATACTTTTTTATTTCCGCTTCCACGGCGGATTTTTCTTTATTTCCTCAAGCATCATAACGTAGCTCTGATGCCGCTCCGGGGCGATCTCTCCCGCGGCTTTCTTTTCGAGCACGGCACAGCCCTCTTCTTTTACGTGAGTGCATTTCGTGTATCTGCACTTTCCCATGAGCCCGGAAAATTCTCTGAAAGAGTAGGGAAGATCCTCTTCTTCCACAAAATTGAAGCGGGTGAAATCTATCATGGAAAAGCCGGGTGTGTCTGCTATGTAACAGGTGCCGTTCTCCGTTGAGAACGGGTAAAGCTCCGCATGGCGCGTGGTGTGGCGGCCGCGCTGTATCTTCCGGCTGACCTCGCCCGTGGCAAGCTTGAGCTCCGGGAACAAACGGCACATGAGAGTGGATTTCCCAGCGCCGGAAACTCCGGCGAATGCGGCACAGAAAAACGCTTTCTTCGCCTCCGATGATAAGTAATCGGATATCATGCCGTCACCGCTGCCGTTACCGTCCGTCAGAAATACCGTAAAACCGCCCGTGCGGTAAATTCCCGCTATCCTTTCGGCCTCGGCGCGGTCCGTGTCAGCCTTCGTGATAACGATCACAGGCTCGATCCCCTTGTTTTCCGCGGCGGAAACAAGCTTGTCCGCCGAATAGAGATCGGGCTTGGGCTGTGATACGGGTATGACCGCGAACAGATGGGTAAGGTTGGCGAGAGCGGGACGGATAAGAAAATTCTTCCTTTCCTCTATCTCGTCGATAACGAATTCAGCCCCGTCCTTTTCCGATTTGTCGGCAGGGGAAAGCCGGACTGTGTCGCCGGGGAGCGGCGTTATCCCCTCGTGGCGGAACACGCCTCTTGCACGGCAGGAAACGGTCTGCTCAGCGGGCAAAAGGCGGACTCCGTAAAGCCCGCCGATGCCTTTTAAGATTATTCCTTTTCGGGAAATATTATCTGCCATCTGATCAGTTGTCTGCCTTATCTGTTACCTCTGCATCATCCGTTCCCGCATCAATGGGATCGACCGCTTCGGTGGTTTCTTCAGCGCCGGTGGTCTCCTCGGACACTTCCGTCGTTTCCTCCGTAGGCTCCGTGGTCTCGGGCACCTTTGTGGTCTCGGGTGCCTTGGTGGTTTCGGGCGCCTTCGTCGTGCCCGTGGGATTCTTCACGGGATCATAGTCCTTGCCGCCGCTGATCGTAAGATTGATCTTGGAATACTTGACGACCTTTGCGCCTTCCTTTTCGGACTGGGCGATAACGGTGCCTCTTGCGGCTTTGTTGGCGGTGTAGGTGATCTTGCCGGGCATAAGCTCCAGCTCAACTATCTTTGCAAAAGCATCCGCCTCGGACATTTTGAGGAAATCGGGAACTTTAACGTCGCCCTCCTCGCCGCCGTCACATACGTTGATGGTCACGGTGCTTCCCGCCATAACGGATTCACCCGCGGCAGGAACCGTAGATACGATCTGCCCGGAGAACAGATCGTCCGATTTGACGTATTCCATATTGCATTCAAGGCTTAAGGATTTCAGCCTCTTGTTGCCGTCTCTGTAATCAAGACCTCTCAAGTCGGGGATTATCATCTCCTGAGTGCCGGAGCAAACGGTCAGCGTCAGCTCGCAGAGCTGCTGTCCGGGGATGACCTTTCTCGCGGAATTGGGCTGAGGATCCTGGCCGACGATGGTGCCCTGCTCGTATTCTTCGGAGAAGAAGTAGTTCACGGTCACGTTGTAGTTTCCGTTTTCCTTGAACCAGGAAATGAGCTTGTCGTCGTATTTCTTCCCGGCGAATTCCTCCACCGTGATGGTTTCGCCGGTCTTGTCGGCGGCATCCATCACTCTGCCGATAACGTAGGAGGTGCCGATGCCGAACACGATGAGGAACGACAGGGCAACTGCGGCGATAATGGGGAAAACGGGGCCGCCGCCGGTTATAAGGGAGAAGATGCTCTTCTGCTCGTCACCGTTGTGACGGGGAATGCGGAAGACCACGTTGGGATTTTCTTTCAGTCTGTGGAGCTGGCGGAGCATGTCGTCCGCGCTCTGATAACGCCACTGGGGATTTTTCTCCATGGCGATGCCGATTATCTGCTCCAAGCCCTTCGGGATATTGGGGTTCAGCTCCATGGGTGATTTCGCCGTGTCGTTTATCTGCATCATTGCAACGGAAACGGGGGAGTCCGCGGTAAAGGGAAGCTCTCCGGTGGCCATCTCATACATCATGATGCCGAGGGAGTAAAGGTCGGAGCGGCTGTCGATTTCCTGTCCGCTCGCCTGCTCGGGGCTGATATAATAAACCGTGCCGATGGCTTTGTCCGTCATGGTAACGGTTTCCGCATTGGGGAGCTTTGCGATACCGAAGTCGGTCACCTTGATGATACCGCTCTTCAGCAGAAGAATGTTCTGGGGTTTTATGTCACGGTGCACGATCCCTTTTTCGTGCGCATGGGAGAGAGCGGAGAGAATCTGTTCCGTGTAGCTGATTATCTCACGGAGCGTGAGCTGACCTCTCTTGGACATATAGTTGCGGAGAGTGATGCCCTCCACGTATTCCATTGCGATATATTTTACGTCCTCACGGACGTTGACGTCGTAAATCGAAACGATATTGCGGTGGGACATCATGGCAACTGCCTTCGATTCGTTGACGAAACGGCGCACGCTTTCCTCATCGTCCGCGATGTCCTCTTTCAGCATCTTGATGGCGACCGTGCGTTTCATCAGAAGATCGAACGCCTTGAAAACGACAGCCATTCCGCCGATGCCGATTATCTTTTCGATTTTGTATCTGCCGTCAAGGACGGCACCAACGTATTTTTCGTATAATTCCATATCGTACCTTTCGGTTATGAAAAAGTCAGACGGTAACGACGACGGCGGTGATGTTGTCACTGCCTCCCGCATCGTTCGCCATGTCAATCAGCTCTTCGCAGACGGCGCCGAGGCCTCTGTCCGTCTTTATTGAAACGGCATCGGTAACGGTCGCGGCTATGTCCTCCGGGGAGAGATGATTGGAAAGACCGTCGGAGCAGAGAACTGCGATGTATTCCCGAGCGAGACTTTTTTTGGAAAGGCGGTTCACGAAGATGTCCGCCTCGATCTCGCTGTCGGTACCTATTGCTCTGGTGATAATGTTTTTGTTTATGGAAATCCTTGCTTCCTCCGGCGTCATCTTGCCTTTGTCCACCAGATACTGAACGAAGGAGTGGTCGTGCGTCACCTGAACGGCTTTTCCGTTGTGAATAAGGTAAAGACGGCTGTCTCCGATGTTGACGGTGAACATCACGTTGCAGTATACGAGGGCGGCAACAAGGGTAGTACCCATGCCCACGAGCTCCTCATCGGAGCGGGAACGCTCGTAAACCACGGCGTTGGCTTTAGCGGCGGCATCGGAAAGAGCGGATTTTATGATGCGCTCATCGGAACGGGTAAGTTTTTCCCTGCGGGGAAACTGCTCTGCGAAATCGGTGACGGAATCGACAAAATTCCCGCAGGCGAGTCCGCTGGCGATACCGCCTCCGGCGGCGCCGCCCATACCGTCGCAGACCACGGCGAGAAGCATTCCGTTGTCAAAGGTTTCGCACATAAAACTGTCCTGATTGACACGGCGCATTTTTCCGATGTCTGTGCGTCCGCAGCATAGCATAACGATCACAAGCCTTTCCGATTGTACCCCTCGGTACAAGAAATAAATATACAAAGTAATTATAATATATTTTAATTGTAAAGTAAAGATTTTCAGCCAATTTTTTTCAGGGAAAGACAGTTTTGTAAATTGTAGTCTGTCGAGCTGTTCGCCAATGGTATGGTTGGCGGCGAAGCCGCCATACACGGAGGGGGCCCCCCGACGTGTCATTGCGAGGGAGGGCATCGCCCGACCGTGGCAATCTCTACAAACGGTTTAGTCCATCTAATAGAGGTGCCATCAGAGCATTAGCAGAGATTGCCACGCCAGTGTGCCGCACTTGCGTAGGAAGTGAGGGGCTCGCAATGACACGCCCGGTGGGCGTGTGGGCAAAGAGCGTTCGTCTG